>DATEGX010000374.1:0-6279 GCA_035279875.1 Binataceae bacterium (SeqCode) | reverse complement strand
ATCGCGGCAGACAATGAACCAAATCTCGATCTCCCGCAGCAAACCCGTCGCCCGCCCAATTGTGCTCAGGTAAAGAAACTGCTCGTCCGCGATACCGGTGACTGCCATGACAACCGCTCGGCGATGGGTCAGCCGCTCCAGGTGTTCGGGGGGCAGCGGCCTCCCCAACATAGTTCGCGGAGTATTCTAGCGGTTGCCGCGCATCCTGAGGTAGCCGTCCCACGCCACCAGCGGCCGTTCGCGAAGCCGGTGGTTATTAGTCGCCAGGGTGAAGAAGTCAAAACGGGGCCGCGGAAGGTTGCCCGCGGCCCCGTCCATTTCAGTTCGCGCGAGCGCGAAACAGCTTGGCACTTGACCTTTTGAAGGAGTGTTACGATTGGGTTCTAAAGCACGGACACGAGCAGGTTTAGCCGCTCGCTGGGTACTCGGGGGAATTCCGGTGCTGAAACTCCGGACCTTAAAAGCGGGGGGATCCTCAAGAGGGTCGGCCTCTCGCGCGGAGGGCATAGGGCCTATTACATCATAGTCGATCCAGATGGCGTTCGCCGTGCCCTCCACGTCTTGGGATCGGCTGGGTCAGCCTAACAGCTCTTTTCCTGCAAACGTGAAGCCCTGGGCTTCCCCGGCCGTCACGAATTCTAGGGCGTCGGTACGGCCTTTGAAGGCGAGGGTATGGTCGCTCGTCAAGGGAGGTGCGGCAGCAGCTCTTTTTGGGCGCGCTCCGATATCGCTGAGACACCGAAAGAACCCTGGCGGTTTGACTGGGTGAATTTCAAGTTAGCCTGTGTACAAAACGCGTGAGGCATCGTCACACAGTTAGTACAGAAGAATAATTGCACTCCTTAGACGCGGATGCATTTGTCTTGCTCAGCTATTTAGTATACCTAACCTAATCGTCGCGCGTGACTTGACCGGAAGGTTTATTTCTAGTGATCGGGTTGACCGCTCGCAGTTCGCGTAACCCAGTTCGCATATATCCTGGTTAGGATCGTGAAAAACTCACGATAAGCGACTGCGGTCCCGATGTCGGCAGGAGTTTCAATTCCATGTTCCTCCAGTCGACTCACATCCAAAGGAAGAGAAGGATAACCTACGGGATCGGAATTAATAGACTTGACCAGCCGGTTATAGGGAGAATAGAGCTCGAGCATCATCCCGGCAAAAAGATATTTATTCCATACCCTATCATATGCAGCGCGTTCTGCGTCTGCTTCCAAACGAGAGTATCCTGGCTTGCCAAACGGCTCATAGTAAGTATTGAAGGCGCCTAGCTCGTTCTCAGTGTCCCACAGCTGCTTGTTATACCATTTGGAAAAATACAGACTCTGGAAATCGGCAAACGTAGTGAGTTCAATATTGGTCGACTGCGCGGCCTCAATCGCACCAGCCTGAAATCCAATCTTTGATATTATGTATCCGCGGTTCGCGCCTGCTTCTTGAACGACCGTTCGAAATGCGTGAACTATTCCCTTTGGTACATTGGTGTTCCAGTTTTTACATTCACAAAGGATCCGTTGGACAATCCCATCCTGGGTCTCATCCGCGAGAACATCAATCTTTACACTCCCACGAGGCAACGGCAGGGAGACGTCGCGTTGGGCCTGCAGTCCCGCCTCATTCAAGATAGCAGCAACCAGAGCTTCTAGATCATCCCACTGTTCTGGGATCTGCGATGTGATAAGAGGCATTAGTAGTTGCGCTTACCTGTCCAAGGTTTCAACCGACGGTTGACACTTTAGCATTCCTGTTGCCGAAATTTCTGCAAGTGTGTTGATTCGACCCTGCCAACGGAGTTGCCCCTGTTCAAAGATCGTAGACTGCCGCAGGAAGAGCGCCGGCGCAAGAAGCGTGCGGCGGTGATTCCCCCATTCTGTCAGAAGCGACCGGGCTTCACTGCTGTAGGGCTCCTCAACCACCCACTTGAGCGCGAGGCTGGCGTTCGACGACAACTTCGGTCGCGGTCATAGCTGGCCGTAACGCTCCTAGCGAACTTCACGGATGAGGTCCGCGCCGAGTCTTCCGGAAAACGGGGCCTTTTTGTTCGGCTCGGAGTGCAGCGGCCCGTCGGATCATCTCTGGATTAATCGCACCGTCCTTAGGTGGAACCGCTCTGAATCGAACCGCTCAGGGCGGTTTTCATTCTATATTAGGATGCTCAAGCGTTTCACGATAATGATAGTCGCAAGGACGTAGAAAATCGAAACGGGGCCGCGGAAGTTCGCCCGCGGCCCCGTCCATTTCAGAAGTGAACGCGGCGAGCGCTTAGAAAAATCGCCCTGCCGATGGTAGACCCGTGGCTGGATCGAGTATCAACTGACGCGCCCTGCGATGGCTGAAATCGAACATATTGCCGACACTGCCGGCGATCGCTTCGAACGAACCGCCGCCCAGCCGGCCGGTATCCCAGTTATCCTCGATAAAGCGCACGATCGAACTCTGATCGGTGACGGTGTTGTCGACGAAGTTAGGCTTTGCATACGGCGAGATCACCATGAGCGGCAGCCGCGGGCCGTAGCCGCAGCGTCCTTCTATCGGATCGCCATTGTCATCGGGCAGGGGAGTGTCGTGGCCGCACAGCCCCGTGCCATTCAGATTATCGCGATTCGCCGCGCTGGATGAGTTTACCGCCGACGAATTGACGAGCGGGCTCATCTGATGGTCGTACCAGCCGTCGGAATCATCATAGTTGATGAAAATCGCGGTGCTTGACCAGAAGGGCGACTTCATCACCCTCGCGCGGCTGGGAGAGGGCGGTATCGGATTTGCCTATTGAGCCTTCCGAACTTCGAGGTGATTCACCTCGCGCACCCAGCGCGCGTGTCGCTTTTCTTCAGGGATCACAATGCGAAACGGTCCCTCCTGGCGCGATAGCGGGTGGCCGTCGCGGCGATCAGCCAGCAGAACCAATCGGTTGGTGAAGTCCGGATCCAATTCGGCCAGCGCGAAGACGGCCCGGTAGCCGTCCGCGGCAGTGACTACGACATACAGACTGAGCGCCCGGCCCCTCAACTTGTCACCATGAGGCGTACCGGCACGGCTCAGGATTTCTTCCAGCGGAATGCCCTCGTATCGCGTTCGCTGGCCGCGGTCATCGAGGACGCTTACGCTTCTCCATCCGGGGAGAGAACGAAGTTGGGCGTCCGACAACTCGAGAGTCTGACCAGTATTACCGCGAACTCTTAACGTCCCCCTAGCAGAGGCATCGCTAGTCGTCTGCGACCGCAGGGAGGTCGCAGCCAGGACGCAAACCGAAACCCCGGCGACGCAACCGAAAATCAGCCTGACGCGCCGTGACGCGCGAGCCTGGACCGCTGGCAATATCTAGTCCTTTTGGATCATTACTTCAGTCGCCTTGATGACCGCGATGACTGAATCGCCTTTTTTGAGCTTTAGTTCTTCGGCGCTCCGTTTTGTGATTACCGACTCAACCACGTTGTCGCCAACTTTCAGCGTTATGAGGGCGGTCACTGTACCGAGCAATATATCGGTGATTTCGCCTTTGAGGTGATTACGAGCACTTAGAGCCATATTCTTCTGCTCCCCTTGCGATTTTCGGATTTCTGCCGGCGACAAGATTTCAACGCGCTCGTAGATCTTTACTCGATCAGCGCGGTGAACCAATAACTGGCTTGAAGCCGGACAGCAGGACTTAAAGAACGATGCTCGGGAGAGCGTCGATCACAAATAATGTGAAGACGCCCTCCCGAGCTTCTACGTGCAGGCTACAGCTTCATCCAAACCGATTTGATTTGGGTGTAGAGGTCAATCGCGTATTTGCCGAGTTCGCGGCCGAAGCCCGACTGCTTGTAGCCGCCGAACGGCGAAATCGGATCGAGCTGATTGTAGCAGTTGACCCAGACCGTACCGGCCTTCAACGAGCGCGCCACCTTATGCGCGCGGCTGATGTCGCGGGTCCAGACCGCGGCGGAAAGCCCGTACTCGGTGTTGTTGCCCTGCAGAACCGCGTCGCCCTCATCCTTGAACGAGATCGCCGCTCCGACCGGCCCGAAGATCTCTTCGCGCGCGATACGCATCTCGTTGTTGACGCCCGAGAACAGCGTCGGCTTGACGAAGTAGCCCTTGCCGGTGCCAGCTTCGCCGCCAGCCGAGACCTTGGCGCCCTCTTTCTTGCCTACCTCGAGATAACCCTTGACCCGGTCGAACTGCTCACGCGAAACCAGCGGCCCGATGGTGCTCTTCTGGTCGAAGGGGTCGCCCATGCTGACGTTCTTGCTGAAATTCGCCAGTTTCTCGACGACCTCGTCATAGCGCTCGCGCTGGACGAAAATACGCGTGCCGGCGCAGCAGACCTGCCCCGAGTTGAAGTACACCCCCATCATCGAGGTTGGCACGGCCTGATCGAGGTCGGCGTCGGGGAAGATGATGTTCGGCGCTTTGCCGCCGAGTTCGAGCGAAACCTTCTTGAGGTTTCCGGCCGAGGCTTGCAGGATCAGCTTCCCAACCTCGGTCGAACCGGTGAAGGCGACCTTGTCGATCGCGGGATGCTCGGCGATTGAACTGCCCGCTCCCGGTCCAAAGCCGGTGATAATGTTGAGCACGCCGTCGGGCAAGCCGGCTTCGGTGATCAGTTCACCCAGCCTGAGGGCAGTCAGCGGAGTCTGCTCGGCGGGTTTCAAGATGACCGTGTTGCCGCAGGCAAGCGCCGGCCCGAGTTTCCAGGCGGCCATCAAAAGCGGGAAATTCCACGGGATGATCTGTCCGCAGACCCCCACCGGCTCGCGCAACGTATAGTTGAAGAAGGAAGGATCCGAGGGGTTGGTCTCGCCGTAAATCTTGGTCACCCAGCCGGCGTAATAGCGAAAGGTTTCGGCCGCCGCCGGAATATCGAAGCCGCGCGAGAAAGTGAGCGGTTTGCCGTTGTCCAGGGTCTCGAGTTCCGCCAGTTCGTCGGCGTGTGCATCGATTAATTCAGCAATCTTGAGCATCAGGCGGGCACGCTCATGCGGCCCCATATTCGGCCATTTGCCTTCCTCGAACGCCTTGCGCGCCGCTTTCACCGCTTCATCGACGTCGGCTTTGTCGCCTTCGGCGATCAGGGCCAACACAGCTTCGTTGGCCGGATTGACGGTTTCGAAGGTTTTTCCGGACTTCGCCGGCGCCCATTTGCCGTTGATCAGCAGACCTTTGGGCGAGCGCAGGAATTCCAGGGTGGCCTTGTTCTTGACGCCTTGGGCGGCCTGTTCGACCGATACTGCTGCTGCCATAGCGAATCTCCTTTGCACGTTGTTGCCGGTTGAATTAACCAACCCGAGCGATCACCTTGCCCATCTGGTCCGTATCGTAGGCGCATAGCTGACTGACCTCGCGGGCAAACCGCTGCGAATTGAGCGCCTCGAGCAATGCCGTGACCGGCTCCGAGGCGCTCTCTCGCTCGAGGATAGCAAGATCATAGCGCTCCTCGCGAAGCGGGGTGAAGCCCAAGCCATAGGCGTCGGCGGCGACCCGGATCGCCACCCCCACGTCGGCCCGCCCGGATGCCACGGCGGCAGCAACCTCGAGATGTCCCGGAAGTTGAAGCTCGTAGCCCTCGATGCGCTCCGCTGGAATGCCGAGTTCCTTTAGTCCCTCGTCCAGAACCAAACGGGCGCCCGAGCCCGGTTCGCGGTTGACTACGCGAAGTCCCGGCCGTGCCAGATCGGCGAACGCGCCGATACTTAGCGGGTTGCCGGATGCGGTGACGAGGCCCAGTTCCCAACGCGCGAAGTTGACCAGCAGCGAGGGACGACGGCCCAGCATGCGGCGCATCGAGGTTAGATTGTACTCGCCGCTTTTCGGGTCCCGCAGATGCAGGCCGGCCGCATGCGCGTGCCCTTTGGCCAGCGCACCCAGGGCTTTGCTGCTCGAACAGGGCAGGGGCACGGCGCATACCGGCGAGCGATGCCGCGCCAGCCATTCGGCCAGCAGCGTAGCCGCCGGGTCGCATCCGGCGAGGATCAAAGTCGAACCGATTTCGCTCGCCGACCGGAAAGTCGAGACCTCGGCCCCCCCTGGTCCGCTGCGCTCGACTAATCCGGCGGCGGGCGACAGCGCAAGGTGCGCCGCTGGTTGTGATACCGCGACCACCTTGCCGCCGATACGCGCCAAAATGACGCGGCTTTGCGGCGCGACCTCCGCCGCTCGCCCCCTTCCGGCCCAGGCTGCGTCGATTCGCCGGGCCGTCCCCTCCTCGTCCTCTCCGAACAGGCTTTCGACCGTCTCCCCAAGCTCGCGCGACAGTTCGAGCGCCACCGTTACCCCCGGCTGGTAAAGCCCCGACTC
>DATEGX010000373.1:0-7737 GCA_035279875.1 Binataceae bacterium (SeqCode) | reverse complement strand
ATCCATGGTCTTCACCCGCTCGACCAGGCTCGCGCCGCCGACTTCCTTCAAATAATCGAACAGGGCCGGCTCAAATTCCGCGATATGCCCGTCGGAATCGACGATCGGATGATTGAGCTTTGCCCGGACTTTGGCCGACTTCGAAACCTCGGCGCTCTGTGTGTTCATTTTGGCGTCCACCTCGATCTCAGGATAGCCGGCTTACAACTTTCCTGACTGTGCGGCATCGGGTCCGAGACGCAAGCGCCGCTCGATCAAAAGTCGATCGGGTTGGGCTTGAGTTGTTTCCGCGCGTACATCTCGGGCAGCTTCGGATCGCCGTTTTCCCACACCAGCAGCATCGAGCGCTTCGGCGAGAAACCCTGGTGGCGGATGTCGGCCGGCATCGCGCACACGTCGCCCGGCTTCATCACGGCGCGCGCCCGCGGTGCGCCGCTGTCACGATCGGCAATCTCCCAGTAAATTTCATCGCTGAGCTGCAGGAACCATTCGACCCGGTCGTTGCCATGGATTACCGGCAGTGCGAACTCCTCGGTGGTCGGACAGAGCATCGCATCCTTGACAACCGCGCATACCGACGGATTCCAGGTCACGTCCGAGCGCGACAGGTAGGCGAAAAAGTTGAAGGCGTGGACCTCGTCTTCAAAGCCTTTTTCCGCGTGCACCTCCGGTTCGCCCTGTTCGACGTCATTGAACTGGCGATTGACCGGGTAGCCGTTCTGATCGCTGCGCAGCGGCATGTCGTCCTTCAGGCCCACCATCCGCTTGGCAACCACCCGTTTACGCGTCACCGCCCGCGTGTTGGTGCCACGCTTGGGTCCATACGCCGTGCCGGTCTCTTCCGGAGCCGCAAAAGGGTCGAATCCCTCGATCGTCCAGTCACCCAGCATCCGCTCGAAAATGGTCCGCACCATGTCACCGTCAAGATTCTCGACGTAGTGCTTGTCGTGGGCGCGATAGGATTCGTTGAACAGGCCGGCGAAGACGTCGACCCGGCCGTAATGGTTGACCGTGCCGAAGACTTCGTCGAAGTTGACGATACCGTAGAAGAAGTTCCAGGCAACATCGCGCATTAGCGCCTTCAGAAAGCGATCAACCGGCAGCAGATGCGAGCCCGCGGGCCATTCGACATGCGCAAAGTATTCGTCGCGCCAGAATTTGAACTGTCCGAGCTTGAAAACCTGGTATCCGTGCCGATTGACGATCGGGGTTTCCTCGGCCTGTGCCATCCGATTTCCTCCGTTGGCAATGCACCGGCGTGATTACTACTTCAACCGCGACTGACTATTTCTGGCAAATATCCTTCCACCGCTCGACCGTCAGATCGCCCTTCGCGGTCTGCAACAGCACCACCCCTGGACGCGCCGCGTGAAACTGATAGGCCGCGCCCTTGGGCAGCAGGGCCATGTGCCCGCGCCGCGCAACGATTCGCCCCATACTGCGGCCCTTCGGATTGCCCTCGAGCATGGTCGTGCCTTCGTGATCCTCGGCCACAATCGGCGTGTCGGGCTTGACCAGCCGCACCTCGATTTCTCCGTCCATCACAATGGCCGATTCATCGTGTGCCGCCGCATACCAGGGCGAGGTTCCCTCGGCGCGGATTGCTTCGAGCACGTACTTCACGTTTTTGGCGACCGCGACCTTTTCCCATGGCTCGGACTTCGCCGCGACCTCGAAGATGTTCGAAAAGGCGTAATTGCGCGGGTCGTCATTGATTACCTCGACGCCGCCCTTTTCGTAATGCGCGAGGGAGCCGAAGCGGGTCTCAGCCTTCGCCATAGCCAAGCCTCCATGCACTAGCGACAAGCTTTTTCATAGAAGACGAACGCACCACGTGCCCGAGCCGCGGTCGCTGAAACGACCTGATTTGGCGCAACCGGGCTCCACATATACGCTACTCCCGCGTCGCGTCGGCTTCAAAACCGTGGCAAGACGCAGACCGGGGCGTTAGACGAACGTGTCCGGGTCCGCCATCGGCAGACCGAAGGCGCTCCGGCCAAGGAATTCAATGCTTTCGTCGCTGTCGAACGGATGGTAAAGGCCGGCCCGCACATCGCGATAGAGCCGTTCCAGCGGAAACCGCTTGAAGTACGAAGAGCCGCCCACCGCGCGCAACGCCAGGTCCAGCACTCGAACCGAATTCTCCCGCGCGATCATGCACGCGGCAATTGCCTTGCGCGACCAACTGCGCGGATCGTCGTGCTCGAACTCGGCCGCTGCCTTCCACATCACGGCCCGCGCGCCTTCGATCAGCATGTCCATCTCGCCCACTTTGTTGAAGACCGCCGGCAGATGGCTCATCGGCTTTTTCAGCGGAAATCGAGGCCGATCGCGCATGAAATCGACCACGAAATCACGTGCCGCCGCCGCGATTCCGATATATGGGGCGCCAATCGAAAACGGCGCCTTGGCAAACACCCGGGTTATCAATCCGGTGGTCGATACCGGCCGCGTCAGGACAATCGATGAATCCGGAACGAAGGCGTCCTTCAATTCCGAGCTGCGGGAAGCCGTCGAGCGCATTCCCATCGTGTGCCAGTCGTCCTTGAAGGCCAGCCCGGGGGTCTCCTTGGGCTCGATAAAAAACGTGATGATGGTCGGCCGTTCGGGAGCGTCGTACCAGGTCGCCTCGGCGAAAAAGTAATCGAGCGCGATGCTCTGGGTGCCGAAAATCTTGCGGCCATTGATGAGGTAGCCGCCTTCGGTCCGCTTAGCCTCGGTGCGAGGACGGAGATTGATCACGGCATTGTCCGGCTCGGAACCGGAACCGCCGCAAATCAGTCTTTCGCTGGCAACTCGCCTGAGCTTTTCCTCGACATTTGGAGCTTTGAATTTGCGCTGCAGGTC
The DNA here is from genome assembly GCA_035279875.1 of Binataceae bacterium (SeqCode). Taxonomy (GTDB): domain Bacteria; phylum Desulfobacterota; class Binatia; order Binatales; family Binataceae; genus JAMXLL01. Next base: position 4,890 of record DATEGX010000373.1, on the reverse strand, counting down.
AACCAGCAGCCCGAGCACGTTGAAATGCATGTTGATCGCGAGAGCCGTCGCTCCGTCGCCCTGGGCAAGCCGCTCCTGCGCCTTGATCCGCTCGAGCAGATTCGCGCCGAGTCCGCCGAATTTCTCCGGAATAATCAGGTTCGTGTAACCGCATTCCCGCATGCGGGCGTAGTTCTCAAAGGGAAACGACTCGTCCTCGTCATGCTGGGCGGCGCGCTTGGCGAAATCGTCGGCCAACTCGGCCGCCATATCGATAAAACGTCGTTCGTGCTCAGTGTGAAGCTGATTCATCAGGGCTGCCTCCGTAACGCCGCTGACCTTGCGCGGCGGCGCCTGTTGCCAGACGCGAGAATAATCGCAATTGCGGCCTTTCTACCATAGCCGTGGCGAACTTTGCGCGGCCGCCGTTAGCGCGGGAAATGGCCTTTCTATCAGCTTCGCGAGTAGACGGTTTGGACCTTTGCCGACCGGCCCGAAGATTTACAATTGCCCCGGTCTGCGAAGATCGATAACATGTAGATAGCGTCCGGGTGTGCAAATAAGCGCCAACGTGAGTTTCATGATGTGGATGGGCAGGGTGCTGGCTGGCGCGGTGATTTGCAGCCTGCTCGCTATCGGGTCGGCCTCGCCACAATCAGCACCACCGATGCCGTCGCGGGGAGATTCTCAGGTTTGGCCATCCGTTGCCTACTCTGCGCGAATCAATCGGGCGCGAAAGCGCAAAGCACTGCCGAGCAACGACGTTACGTATCATCACGGTCGTCTTCTGCCCGCGCCGCATATCTATGCGATTTACTGGGGGCCTTCGGCTGACTTTCCTCCGGATTTCATCCAGGGAATGAACGATTTCCTTGGCGCGTATGGGGACACTGGCTACACGAAAATTCTGACGCAATATCTTCGCGGGCGGCCGGCCGCACTGCCGACCTTCAACCCCAATATTGATGTATGGCAGGATGCGTCGAGTCCGCCAGCAACCCTTTACGGCCTATCGGGAGCCCTTGTGACGATCGGCAGCGAAGTCTGCAAAATGATCGGTCGGGCTCACGCGGGTCTCGACCTCGACGGAGCCTACCTGGTGATGACCTCGAATTTCGCTAACACTGCGAATTTGTGCGCATTTCACGCTTCGTGGCGCTGCGGAAAGTCTCACTCACCGCTAATTTCAATCGCATATCTTCCGAATACGGATAATGTCCCGCAATGCTCCATAACGCCTGGCGGCGGCAGACCTCCGCTCGAAACTCCTGCCGCGACGAATCCGTACAGCGATAGTGTGCGATCGACTGCGAACCTTGCGGCGCATGAATTGTCGGAAATTATTACCGATCCAATCTTCAACGGATGGTACCAGCGCCAGAACAACATCGTCAGCGAGATCGCGGACAAGTGCCTGACGAGCTTTGACCACACGGTCAGTCTCAATGACGGGTACACCTGGCAACTCCAGGAACTTTGGTCCAACGCCAACGGGAACTGTATTCAAAGCGAATAGCGCCTACCCACGGTTCGTGCCGGCCGATAAGCTTAAGCCAGGTCCGTCCTCAACATACTCGATTGCATATGCCTTGAGACGGCAACGTCAATTGGTTAGCCGGCAGAGCGAGTCAATCGTCCTTACGCGCTGTCAATGATGGATTCGGGGGTTCTTTAATGCGATTTAGTGGCGAAGTGCTTATCGCCGCGTTGGTCTTTGGTCTGATCGCCACCTGCTCCGCGTCGGCCGATTCCATACACATAATGCGTCGCGGGTCGGCCAATCCTGCGGCTTCGCAATCCGCGGAAAATGCCGCGCGAGCGGGTTCAGCCTCGAGGCGGCGAACGCGGCCGGTCACCGATGTCTCCTATCACGGCGGGGCGTTGCTGCCCGCCCCGCATATCTATGCGATCTACTGGGGCAACCCATCGCGATTTCCCGAAGATTACACGAAGGGGATGAACAAGTTCTTAGCCACCTACGGCAATACCGGCTATACCGACATACTGACCCAGTATCTTTTCGGCCCAACGGCGGTTCCAACCTTTAACCCCGGGACGGACTCATGGCAGGACACGTCAACTCCGTTTAACCGCGCGGGTGGCGGACTTAAGGTGATTCGCAAAGTTGGCAATGAAGTTTGCAAATTTATCAAGCTAACCAGCGGCCCGGACCCCAACGGCGCCTATCTCGTAATGACCTCCAATTTTCCCAGGGACATCAATTACTGCGCGTGGCATAGCTTTTGGTCCTGCCCGGAAACCCCCGCGACAGCGTTCACGATGGCCTATCTTCCAGATCTGAACCACGTGCGAGGCTGCTATATCGGCCCAACTGCCCAGATTCCCGGCGTTACCAATCCCTACAGCGATGGAGTGCATTCCGACGCCAATGCCGCCGGTCATGAACTGTCCGAAATCATCACTGATCCGCTTCTAAGGGGATGGTACGACCACGGGTCGAGCGAAATCGCCGACAAATGTCTCGGGCACTTTGTCTTTCCGGTTTCTCTCAGCGACGGGCTTACCTGGCAACTCCAGGAACTTTGGTCCAACGACGACCAGCGCTGTATTCAAAGCGCGCCCTGACCTCGATAATCGTCTGAGCCGCTGGTTTGTGCGTTTGCGTCGGTCTCCGCACGCAATACGATAGCGGCATGCCCGATCCCGGCGGGGGACAATCCAGGCTCAAATGACCTCGCGGCCGCCATACGTCGAATTGCGCGCGCGCAGCGCCTTCAGCTTCCTCGAGGGCGCCACCTCGCCTGAGGATCTGGCCGAATCCGCCGTATCGCTCGGTTATGATGCGATTGCCCTGGGAGATCGTGACGGTGTCTATGGCGCACCGCGCTTTTACCAGGCTGCGAGCCAATCCGGCTTGCGCGCCCTGGTCGGTGCCGAACTCACGCTCGACGACGAGAGTTTCGGCCTCGAACGCGGCGCTGCGGAGCCTTCACGGCTCTACGTCCTCGTGCCGGACCGCGCGCGCTACAAGAACCTTTGCCGGATGATCACCGCGGCCAAGCTGCGGATTATCGGCGAAAATCCCGACGGCACGCCCAGATATCCGGCCAAAGGGGAAAGCAGGGTCAGCCTCGAAGATCTCGAGCGATTCGGCGGCGGCATGCTCTGTCTGGCCGGGAGTGCGACCAGTCCGCTGGCTCGGATGCTGACGCGCGGCCAGGATTCGCGCCAGCTATGCGGGCGCCTGTCTGCAATCTTCGGCAACGACAATATTTATATCGACCTTCAACGCCATCTTGACCCCGACGAGGAGCGCCTCAATCGCCGGCTTGCAGCCTTGGCCGAGGATTGCCGCGTCCCGCTGGTCGCCACCAACGGAGCATGCTTTACGCTCGGCGCCGGCGTAGGCGGTGATCCGCGCGGCGCGTTAGCAACGGCCGAGCTTCATTCGTGCGTTCCGGCGGACTCGATTCGATTCGAACCGGACCGGCGCGGCTTGCATTCCAACCGGATGGCGCCGCCGTCGAGAGGTTCGCGGACGGTGCCGGCAGCGGTGGCCAACGGCGAGCGCGCATTGCTCGACGTAATGACCTGCATTCGCCTGGGTACGACCCTCGACGATGCCGGCCGTTCGCTATGGATCAACCATGAGCGAAATTTAAAGTCGCCGATGGAAATGGCCGAACTGTTCCGCGATTATCCCGACGCGATCGCCGCAACGCGCCGGATCGCCGAGCGCTGCGGCTTCACGTTGAAAGACCTGGGCTATCGCTTCCCGGACTATCCGCTTCCTCCGGGCGAGACCCCCGATAGCTATCTTCATGCTCTGACCATGGCCGGCGCGCGCGAGCGCTGGGGAACGCCCGACCCTCGCGCTCGCCGTCAACTCGATCACGAACTCGCGATTATCGCCAAGCTGAAGCTCGCCGGTTATTTCCTGATTGTCTGGGATATCGTCCAATTCTGCCGCGAGAACCGGATCATGGCGCAAGGCCGCGGCTCGGCAGCGAATTCAGCGGTGTGTTACGCGCTCGGCATCACTGCAGTCGACGCCGTCAGGATGGAACTGCTGTTCGAGCGCTTTCTCTCCGAAGAGCGCGGGGAGTGGCCCGATATCGACATCGATCTGCCGAGCGGCGACCAGCGCGAGAAGGCGATCCAGTACGTCTATCGCCGCTACGGTGAGCGCGGCGCCGCGATGACCGCGAACGTGATCACCTATCGGGTGCGCAGCGCCGTGCGGGAAGCCGCCAAGGTGCTGGGCTTCCCGCCGGATCAGGTCGACCGCCTGGCCAAGCTGAATTACGTCTACGAATTCCAGGATCAGCATGACGAGTTCACCGCGCTGTTGCGCAAGGGCGGGGTCGATCCTGACGCGCCGCGGATGCGCATGCTGACCGAGATCGTGCGGCGCCTGCAGGGCCTGCCGCGCCATCTGGGGCAGCATAGCGGCGGCATGGTAATCGGCGCGGGTCCGCTCGACGAAATCGTTCCGCTTGAACCCGCCACGATGCCTGGGCGGGTGGTGATCCAGTGGGACAAGGACGATTGCGCCGACCTTGGCATTATCAAGATCGACCTGCTCGGCCTGGGGATGTTGGCCGCGCTGGAGCAAGCTTTGCCGCTGGTGCGTGAACACGAGCACGTCGAGCTCGACCTTGCACACCTGCCGGCGGACGACCCTCAGGTCTATGCGATGCTGCGGAAGGCCGACACCGTCGGCGTATTCCAGGTCGAAAGCCGCGCCCAGATGGCTACCCTGCCGCGGATGAAGCCGAAAACCTTCTACGACCTGGTGGTCGAGGTCGCGATCATCCGTCCGGGCCCGATCGTCGGGCGGATGGTCCATCCATATCTGGACCGCCGCAACGGCCGCGCCCCGATCGTTTATGACCATCCTACGCTGGAACCAATTTTGAGCCGTACGCTGGGCGTGCCGCTGTTCCAGGA
>DATEGX010000372.1:0-9351 GCA_035279875.1 Binataceae bacterium (SeqCode) | reverse complement strand
TCAAAGAAAAGAAGCCCCCCGGCACTTCGATATAGCGACCTTGGCTATCGCCGAAGCCACCTCGACCAGTAATTCTCAAGACGAGCGCTTGATGCATGAGTGCCTGGCGCTGGCCGAAGAAAGGCTTGGTTTAACCTCACCCAATCCCGCTGTCGGCTGTGTCATTGTTCGCGGCAACAGAATTGTTGGTCGCGGAGCCACCGCGATCGGCGGCCGTCCGCACGCCGAGACGCAGGCGCTGTCCGAAGCCGAAGGCTTGGCGCGCGGCGCAACTGCGTATGTGTCGTTCGAGCCGTGCGCTCATCAGGGGCAGACCCCACCCTGCGCGCGCGCGCTGGTCGAGGCGGGAGTAGCGCGAGTGGTAGTCGGATGCCTCGATCCCTATCCGCCGGTGCGGGGACGCGGGGTTTCAATCCTCAAGGCTGCCGGTATTGCGACGGTGGTCGGCGTACTTGAGCAGGAATGCCGGCGGCTTAATGAGGGATTTATCTCGCGGGTGACGCGGGGGCGTCCGTTCGTGACGCTCAAACTGGCGATGTCGCTCGACGGTCGAATTGCGGCGGCTGATGGAGACTCGCGCTGGATTAGCTCGGAGTCGTCGCGGCGGCTGGTCCATCGATGGCGCCGCGAGGCAGATGTGGTGATGGTCGGTGCTGGCACGGTGATCGCGGACAACCCCCGGCTGACCTGCCGAATCGAAGGGGGGCGCGACCCGATTAGAGTCGTAGTCGATCAGAGGCTGCGATCTCCGGTTGGCGCGCGGATTTTTCACCAAAAATCACGGGCGCCGACTATAATTGCTACCGCCGAGGCCAAAGCGGCCCTGGTAAAACGCCGTTACGGCAAACGTGTCGAGGCGATTGCGGTACCGGCCACCGGCGACGAGATCGCGCTCGGTGAAGTGATGCGCGAACTGGGCCGCCGTGGATACGGCAAGGTGCTGGTCGAAGGGGGCGCGCATTTGGCCGGCTCGGCGTTGCGTGCGAGAGTAGTTGACCGGGTCGCATTCTTCATCGCCCCTCGAATAATTGGCTGCGGACTGCCGAGCGTCGAGGGAATCCTTGCACGGACTGTTCGCGCGGCTATCAGGCTGGAAAATCTAAATGCACGGCTGGTGGGTGACGATTGGCTGCTCGAAGCCGACGTTACTCGTAAAAACACCCTAAAACGGGGTGCGCACGCCAAGCTTTCGCCTTCCGCCATGCGGTGATACCATTCCCTGTTACCAGCGGAGCAGACCGTGTCAGCATCACAAGTCGAGGAAGCTTTTTCGAGAATCCGGGCCGCCCGGATGGTGGTCCTGGTCTCGGACGAAAACGATGAGGCCGAGGGCGACGTCGTCATGGCGGCCGAGAAAGTCACGCCTGAGCACGTCAATTTCATGGCTACTCACGGGCGTGGAATCGTCTCGGCGGCGTTACCCGAACGGCGTTTGCGCGAACTCGGCATCCCGCTGGTGGTTTCGAGCCAAGCCGATAGCCTGCGCGAGCAAGCGGGCGCGTTGGTCGAAGCGCGCGAAGGGGTGACTACGGGAATTTCCGCCTTCGACCGCGCGCAAACTATCCAGGTCCTGGCCTCGGATAAATCCGGTCCCGAAGATTTGGTGATGCCGGGGCATGTACTGCCCCTGATGGCGCTCAGCGGCGGCGTGATGATGCGGATGGGGCGAGCCGAGGGTGCTGTCGACCTCGTTCGGAGCGCGGGAATGCGGCCAGCGGCGGCATTGTGCGCGATCCTTCGCGACGACGGCGAGGCTGCGCGGCTGCCGGAATTGCGTGAATTCGCGGCGGCCCATGTTCTGCCACTATGCTTCGTTCGTGATCTGGTTTCATATCGCCTGACCAACGAGATACTGGTTCAGCGAGTCGCCGAAAGTGACTTCATGGTGCCGGAGGGCGATCTCCACGCGATCGTGTTCCGCAATATTGTCGACGGCCGTGAACATCTGGCGCTGGTACACGGAAACGTTGGCGCGGGACGTCCGGCGCTGGTCAGGTTGCATTCGGAATGCCTGACTGGTGACGTGTTTGGCTCGAAGCGATGCGATTGCGGGGAGCAGTTGAGCGAGTCGATGAGGCAAATAATGGCCGCGGATGCGGGCGTCGTCATCTACCTGCATCAGGAGGGCCGCGGTATCGGGCTTGCCAACAAGATTAGGGCCTATGCTCTGCAGGACCAGGGGCTGGACACGGTCGAAGCGAATCTCGAGCTGGGGTTCAAGGAGGACCTGCGCGACTACGGACTCGGCGCGCAAATCCTGCGTGATCTTGGAGTTGGCGAGGTCGGCCTGCTGACCAATAATCCGCACAAGATCGAAAGCCTCGAGCGCTATGGCGTCAGGATTACACGCGTGCCGCTCGAGGTGACGCCCCACGAAGGCAATATTGAATACCTCCGGACCAAGCGCGAAAAACTTGGTCATCTGTTCAGCAAACTTAAAATCGCGAGTTGAAGAAGACGTTGGGCGCGCCGGGCAAATGCGGCGGGCCGCAATCACAGCGATACGAGGCCACTCGGTGGGATTGAGGCATGCGGGCCGCGAGTTGGCGCTCAAGGCCCTGTATCAAATCGATATTCGCGGCCAGGTCTCCAACGAAGACCTAGCCCTGTTTTTCGACTCCTTTGCCGCGGACGACCGCGCGCGAACCTTTGCGCTCAAGCTGGTCGATGGAGTACGGCGCGAGCGGAAGGACATCGATCGGTCACTCGGCGAAGCATTGGAGCATTGGTCGATCGGCCGCCTCTCGCGGATCGATCACAATATTCTGCGCATCGGTATCTTCGAGCTGATGCGGATGAACGAAATTCCGGCGCGGGTCACGATCGACGAGGCTATCGAGATGGCCAAGGCCTATGGCGATCAGGAATCGGGCCGTTTCGTCAACGGGGTGCTCGATCAGGTGGCTGAGCGGCTCAATTTGAAGGGCAAAGGTGACAACGCAGTCAGGTGATGCCGCATGAAGCTTGAGTGGTTGTTCAGGTTGGGCGCGTTAAGCGTCTTCCCCCTGATGGCGGTGGTGGTCGTTGGCTGCGGTTACCATTTTGGAGCCGAGGGCACCGGTCTACCGACCCAGGACAAGACTATTTACGTCGAGAAGTTCAGGAACCGCTCGCGGTTTACGGGAATCGACGACCAGTTCGCACGCTACATGAAGGACGAGATCGCTAACCACAAACGCCTCGAATTGGTCGATGATCCCTCCGGCGCGGACCTGGTGCTCAACGGCGAATTGGTCTATATCGCCACCGCGCCGCTAGCGACCAATTCGGTGAGCGAGCCAATCGACTACAGCCAGACGCTGATCGCCAACGCGATGCTGGTAGATCAGCACAGCCACGAAATCGTATGGCGTTCGTCGGGGATCAGTGCGACGGAGTCGTACGCGATAGTCGCCCCCGCGGTCGTCACGACCTCGCCAATGTTTTTACAGCAGAACCTGCGTTCGCAGGATATCGCGCAGATGCCGGATCTTCAGGTTGCCAAGTCGCAGCAGGATTTCTCGCAGCAGCAAGCATTGCAGACCCTGGCGCAGAGCGTTTACGTATCGATGTCGGAAGGCTTTTAGAGGCGCGACTCGCGCGAGGGCGCGTCGACCAAGATGGCGGCCGAAAATGCATTGGTCTTCCTGCGCGGCCTTAGTCAGGCGCGCCCATCACCGTCGGCTACCCTGATCGCCGGTCCGCAGGCGTTTCTGCGCGAGTATGTGCTCGATCGCCTTCGAATCAAGCTTGGTGCCGAGGGCTTCCAATATAGAGCGCTCCAGGTTGGCGCGGGCGACAGCTTTGGCGCACTCATCGGCGAACTGGAAGGGGCCGATTTATTCGCACCGAAGCGGCTGGTCGTCGGCCGGATACTGCGTTCCTATCGCGATCGTGCGGGCAATGAGGATCCCGACTCCGACAAACGGCCGTCTGGCACCGATTCCAGTGATGAGGCGGCGCTCATTGCGGCAGTTGAACGGATTGGCGCCGGGATTAGAGTCGCGCTGGTCTATGAGCGCGATACCGCCCCGGCAAAGGTACGGCGCACGCTTGAGAACGTGGGCACGCTGGTAAACTGCATGCGTCCATTTGACAACCAACTGGCCCAATACGCGGAGATCTTCGCTCGAAACCTTGGACTGAAGCTTTCGATGCAGGAGGCTGATTCGCTGGTCGCCCGGCACGGCGGAGACCTTGGCGCGATCAATAACGTGTTGAGCAAGGCCGTGATTCATCAGGGAGAAGAAGGGCGTTCGCGCGTCCCAAGCCTCGACGAGCCGACCGCCGGGCGCATTCCGGATTTGTTCGAGCTCGCGGAAAGCCTTGCTCGCGGCAGCGCGGGAGAGACGCTGGCACTTTTCGATCGCGCGATTCAGATCGGGCGCGATCCGATCGAATTGCTCGCACTCGAAGTGATCCCGCAGGTTCGCCGGATGCTGGTTGCGGCGTCGTTGCTTGCGCGTAAGAAGACCGCCGCGAATATTGCGGCCGCGCTGGCGCTCGCACCTACGAGCCCGTTGGCGGCGCGGGCGATTGAGGGAGCGCGTCGCTTCGGTCTCGACCGCCTGGAACGCGCCCATCGGCGCGCCTGCCAACTCGATGCATCTTTCAAGATGGGTCTTACCAGGGAACGCGGTCAGGCGGTCGCGGCGCTGATACTCGAACTGGACGCAACCCCTTGAAACCGCTACCGAAGGTCCGATTGTGGTGGGGAAAAGATTACGATGAAGCGGCGGCTTGCGCGCCGTGTTTGCGATGGAAGCGACGCGAGAGCCGGGCGATTTTGCGCGCCGCGGTGTTTCGTTTGAGGGTCCCCTTGCTGGCCGCCTTTTGCAGCACCTTCATGGCTTCCCGGAGCGATTTCGCGGCCGCTTCCTTGTCGTTCGCCTCAAGCGCGTCGAGCGTTTGCTTGGCGACGCTACGCACTCGCGTTTTGATCGCGCGATTGCGGGTCTGACGTTTGAGGCTCTGGCGATGACGCTTCTGCGCCGACGGATGATTCGGAATGTGCGGCATAACCAGATTTAACTAACAGCGGCGCGGCGTTCGGTCAATCGGTCTCAATCGCCTCGCGTTTTGGCGGCGACCAGTTTCGCCTCCTGCCAAAGCGTCTCCAGTTCAATCGGAGTCATCGCTGCCAGATTCAGAGCGCGCTCGGCTGCGAACTGTTCGACAATCGAAAAACGGTCCTGAAACTTCTCGCAAGAACGGCGCAGTACTTCTTCTGCGTTGTGCCCGATGAAACGTGGCGCATTGGCGAGGGCCAGGAGCATATCGCCAATCTCTCCGGCGGCGGCGAGCGAGTCGTCGCGCGCGAGCGCGCCCTCCACTTCGTCCATTTCCTCGCGCACCTTGGCCAGCACGTCATGAACGTCCGCCCAATCCATCCCAGCTTGACGCGCTCGAGTGCCAAGCTTCTCGGCGCGCATCAGGGCGGGCAGATTTCGGGCGATACCGTCGAGCACCGACCGGAAACCTTCGGCGCGGCGCTCTTCGAGCTTGATTCGCTCCCAGTTCGCAACCACTTCGGCGGGAGTATGGGCGTCGACACCTGCGTAGACGTGTGGATGACGGCGAACCAGCTTATCGACCGCCCCTTGCAACACGTCTGCAACGTGACAACGCGCCTCCTGCTCTGCCATCACGGCTGCGAACAGCACTTGTGCGAGCAAGTCCCCAAGTTCCTCGGCAATCGCGCGAGACTCGCCCCGCTCGATCGCGTCAGCCGCCTCGTAGGCCTCTTCAATCAGGTATTTGCCCGAACCGCGAAGGGTTTGCTCGCGGTCCCATGAGCACCGCTCGCGCAATTCGCGAATAGTAGCGAGCAGCCTCTCAAACTCGCCTGCTACGTGAGGTTGGTCGCTCATCAGCGCAGAATGATCCTAAGCCGCCGAGAGGACAGCCCCAGCCTCGACCCTATACCGAAGCGCTAGCCGCGGCCGGACGACGAGAGCACCTTTTCAAGCAGAAAGGCCGACAAGTCGCGGACGCCGTCGGCCGTGACTTCATGACCACCGTCGTATTCGTTGAAGATGACCGGAACATTGAGCGACCGCAGGGTCTCGACCGATTTGCGTGCGCGGGAAATTTCAAGCATCGGGTCTGCGCGCCCATGCTGAACCATAGTCGGCAAACGCTGGATCAGTTCGCGGTTGGAAACCAAATCGACCAGGTACTCTGGGAAGGCCGTGCCGATACCGACCAGCGCGGCGAACTTCTCAGGCCATCGCATCGCAAGATTGTAAGCCATCATGCCGCCTTGACTGAAGCCAAGAGCGACCACCTTTTGTTTGTCAACCGGATAGCGCGCGCTGGCCTCTTCGATGAACGTGCGCAATTCTTCGACGGCCGGTCCGACTTTGCTTTCATCGGGTTGCGAGCCTGGGCGCATCTGGTACCAGCCGTAGCCGTTGACTGCGCCGATCTCGACTTCGTGCGGACCCTGAGGGCAAATCACCAGGAGTTTTCCGCCAGCGACAAAAGGTGCGAGCCCCAACAGGTCCATCGCGTTGGAGCCCCAACCATGCATCGCGAAAATCGTCGGAAAGGGTCCGTTGCCAGGCGGCTCGTAGGCGACATGAACCAATCTCATTCGCCAACTATGAGGGATCGCGGGAAAGGCTGTCAAACTGCGTTGTACGCAGTATACGATTCAAGTCGGCCAACCATTTCTTTCGGCGACGGTTACGAGCAAGCATTGCTTTGAAGCGTGCAACGGCACGATCGGTCGTAGGCAGGAGGTCATATGAACCTTGAGGGCGGGTGCGCGTGTGGGGCGATTCGTTACGAACTGACAGAGAGCCCATTAATAGTTCACGCCTGTCATTGCCGCGATTGTCAAAAGCTTACCGGCAGCGCCTTCGTTATCAACATCTGGATCGAGCGGAGATTCGTGAAAGCCACTGGCGCTAGTCCAAAATCGTTCTTGCTGACTGCCGGCAGCGGAAGGGATCATGAGGTATTCTTTTGTGAGCGTTGCGGCACCTACGTTTGGAGTTGCTACGCGATCGTAGCGGGCGAATGCCTTTTCGTTCGCGCTGGCACCCTTGATGATCCCAAGGCCGTCACGCCCGACGTTCACATCTTTACGCGTAGCAAACTGCCGTGGGTAACGTTGCCGGCCGGCGCGCGGACATTTTCTTCAATCTACAAAATCGATGAAGTATGGCCCGCTGCCAGTAGGGAGCGTCTGAAAAAGAGCATCTTCAATACTCGCGAGGGGAGACAATCTGGGGATTCTAAAAAGGGTCCCCGGCGCAAGGCTCGCGCAAGCTGAACGGTCCCGGCTCCCCTACGAGCACAAGCGGACTTGGAGCCGGCTACGCCCTTTCCGTGGGTTACGGCTTCGAGGTTGTTGTCGGCTTGTAACGAAATATGGTTTTTCATCGGACCCCCTCTTCGCGATTTTAGCACGACTGGACGAGCCGATTTCGAGAAAGTTGCCCGAGATCTCTGCAAGCAACGTGGCGATTCCTCTCGTCATCGATGGTTCATCGTCTTGAACCGGTAAGGTAAGGTTAACGGCGCGAGCGGATGACTGTTCGCGATTTTGCCGGCCGGTTGCCAACGAGAGCGCCGCCGCAGAAGGCGAGGTGCGCGCCGAAGAGTTGTTCGAGGAATTGAGCAAGGTTGTTGTTCGTTGGCGCTCGTTGTGGCTTTTGATCGCTGCTTTGTGGGCGAGCGTCCCGGCCCTCGCGACTGTTGCGAGGGCCGCCGAGGATTTGCCCCAATCCTCGGCGGGTGATGTCGCAGCCGGGATCCTGGCAGGGTTGATCCTTGCCGGGCTGATTGTTTACGCATTGTGCCTGGCCGTGGCGCCAGTCGTGCGCGCACAGCGTCGGGACTTTGGCCGGGCTCTTCTATTCCTGACCGGTCTTCTGATCCTGAAAATCTTCGCTCTGCGCGTTTCTCACGGCTTCACTGTCGATGTCGGCACCTATGAAGCGTGGGGGCTGCAGCTCGCCGCTGGCGGACCTGCCAGCATGTACCAAAGCGGTTTTTTTCTGGACTATCCGCCAGGGTATCTATACGCGCTTTGGGCAGCCGGAACCGTGGCGAAAGCCATTGGTGCTTCCGGGGACCTGCTTCGCATGGTTATCGGCAGCCCGCCCCTGCTCGCCGATTTTGCGCTGGCCATATTGATCTTCGCGCTGGTGCGGCGTTTCGCCACTCGCTCTAGCGCTTGGCTAGCACTGCTATTGGTGGCGCTCAATCCCGCGCTGCTCTTTGACAGCATCGTGTGGATCCAGTCCGATTCCGCGCTTGCTCTGGTGATGTTTCTGAGCGTCGTTATGCTGCTCGATGAGGAGATGGAAGTCGCATGGGCACTCGCGGCGCTATCGGTGCTGATGAAGCCGCAGGCGCTAGCCCTGATACCAGTGTTGGCGGTTTGGAGCGCCATCCGGGGCAATCTGGAGCAGTGGCTGCGTGCCGGCCTGGCGATCATTGCGGTTGTGATTATCGGCGTGGCTCCATTTCAGGTCGGGCATCCATGGAACTGGCTGCCTCAACTCTATCTTTCGACCGCGGCCTACTATCACGAAACCTCGGTCAACGCGTTCAATTTCATGGCTCTGCTCGGTGGGATCCGAGCAAGCGACGCTGACACGATCTTTGGTCTGAGCTATTTCTCTATCGGCCTTGGTCTGTTGGTTCCGCTTTACGGCTTTGTTGCGTGGCTTCTCTGGCGCTATCCGACTCGACGCAATCTGTTGTTTGCAGCGTTCATCGCAGTATTCGGCTTTTTCATGTTCGCGCCCCGGATGCATGAGCGATACCTTTACCCGGCGATCGTGCTAGTGGTGCCGCTCGCTGTGACTGAGTCCGGCGCGCTCGCGTTGTTCGCGTTGCTGACACTCACGGGGTTTATCAATCTCGCCGATGTCCTGCATACCCTGCAAACGAGTGTGTTTCTAAGCCCTCGTGAGCCGCTCGCGATGGCGATTTCGATCGCCAACCTTCTCATATTTGCGCTCGCCGCCTTCTATTTTTATACATATTCCAATGCACCTGAAGCCGCTTCCGATGGGGAAGGTAAAGTCCAAAACTGGACTCCCGAGGCGCTGCTCCCGTATCGACTCTGGGTGACGTCAGCTTTGAAGCCTCAGTCACTCGAAGACTTCGTTCCGTTCGCCTGGTTAACGGCGGACACGATCGCGGTTCTCGCGCTGGTGGGAATTGCGGGTGCCCTGCGCTTCTGGAATCTCGGTCATCCGAACGAAATCGTGTTTGATGAAGTCCATTTTGTCGGACAGGCGCGTCATTATATCCATGGCGAGCCTTTTCTCGATCCCCATCCGCCCCTGGCGAAGCTGCTTATTGCCGGAGGAATTCTGCTCTTCGGTGACCACTCGCGGAGCTGGCGACTGG
>DATEGX010000371.1:0-6070 GCA_035279875.1 Binataceae bacterium (SeqCode) | reverse complement strand
CCCGGGCCCGCTGATAACGCTGATTACCGCGAAAACATTGGTCAGCCCCGTCCGGATGCTCACTTATGAAGCACCCCTCCTCGGCTGGCCTCTGACACTGGCGCGCTTTATTCCGGGGGTACTGCTGCCGCCGTTCATGGGAATGGCAGGTGCGTGGCTTTTCGCGGTCTTCAGCTAAAACCCTCGCCAGTCATTCGGACCAAGACGATGGCCCGCCTCAATTCGCGCCGCCGCCAGAATTGTCGGTGAGCCCCTGATCGGCCTCCACAGAGCGCAAATAGCTCAGAATATCGGCCATTTGCCGCCGTTTCAGCACCACCTTGAACGAAGGCATCCCGACCTTGTGAATGCCGTTGGAGACGGTGGTAAAGAAGAACGCGTCAGTTTTGTCACTAAGCAATTGGGGCAGATTGAAGAAAGGATCTTCGGCCTCGGCGTCTTGACCGTGGCAATGCGCGCAATTTGAGTTGAAGGTGTCGCGCCCCTGCGCGATCGAGTTGGCGTCGCCGGCCTTGGCCGCCTGGGCCATTGCGACGCTACCGCCGCCCGGAATTATAGCAGACGCAGCCAGGCAAAACGCGACGGCAAAGCGCGTTAGAACATCTTTCATACCCAAAGGTCACGAATCGAGCGCAAAAACAAACAGCATTCCCGATTCGGGCGTCTTGTCCGAAGCCTGCGCGCCGAATTTGCCCAACCAATTGGGCACGGTCACGTTGCGGCCGGCCACTACTGCAATGTATTGCTTGCCGCCAATTTCGTAGGTTATCGGTGCAGCGCCTACGCCGCTGCCCAAGCGGAATTTCCACAGCACTGTGCCGCTCTTGGCATCAACCGCCTTAAACCAACCATCAAAAGTGCCGTAGAACACCAATCCGCCACCGGTCGAGAGCACCCCACCGTTGAACCATAGCGGTTCGTGCACGCTCCACACCCGTGAATGCTTCAGCGGGTCCCATGCCACCAATTCGCCCTCATAGCCGCCCGGACCGCCGTAAAAGTCGAATCCCTTCACTCCCATGTAGAAAAGGCCCTTACTATATTGGACTTTTTCCTGTTGCATGTTCATGCAGAGATTGTTCGCGGTCAGGTACACCAAGCCGGTCTGCGGGTCGTAAGACATCGGCTGCCAATTCTTGCCGCCAATCGAGCTGGGGCAGACGTTGTCGGCCTTATTCGTCAATGACGGCCGCATATTCGGGGCCTCGGTCGGCTCCCCGCTTTCGAGGTTGACGCCTTTCGCCCAGGTCACGTTGACGAATGGCTCCGCCGACAACAGCCGGCCGGTGCGACGGTCGGCTACGTAGAAGAAGCCGTTGCGATCCGCATGCATAAGCGCCGGAACCGGCGCGCCGTCGATCGTCAGATCGGTCAGCACCGATTCGTTGACGCCGTCATAGTCCCATGCGTCGTCGGGCGTGTACTGGATATGCCAGGCAATCTTGCCGTCGTCAGGATTGAGCGCGAGCACGCTCGAAGCGTACAGGTTCGCATACTTATCGGCGGGCTTGTTGGTCGAGCGAGTGGTCGCTTCCCAGGGCCCCGGATTGCTCGTGCCGTAGTAGATCAGGTTGATCTTGGGATCATAAGAGCCCACCAGCCACGGGGCGGCCCCGCCATGCTTCCAGCTATCGCCTTTCCAGGTCTCGCCCCCCGGCTGGCCGGGTCCCGGCACCGTATAGGTCAGCCACAGGCGTTTACCGGTTGTCGCGTCGTATGCCGACAGATAGCCCCGGACGCCGTACTCGCCGCCGCCAAAGCCGGTTATCACCTTGTTGCCCACCACCAACGGCGGCGAGGTGATGACCGCGCCTTCCTTGACGTCGACCGCCTTGGTCTTCCACAAGCGCTTGCCGGTTTTCGCGTCGAGCGCGACCAGCGTGCCGTCGAGCTGGCCGACGAAGATCTTGCCGTCGCTGTAGGAGACGCCGCGGTTATTGACGTCGCAGCAGGCGTACTGCATGACGCTTTCGGGAATATTCGAGCGGTACCGCCACTTCATCGCGCCGGTCGCGGCATCGAGCGCGTAAACGAAACGCGGTCCCCACGAACTCGAGACGTACATGGTGTCGCCGATCACCAGCGGCGTCGATTCGTTGGAGCGCAGCGTGCCGAGCGAAAACGCGTAGGCGGCGTGGAGATGGTTCAGGTTGTCGGGCTTGATTTGCGCAAGGGAGCTGTAGTGCGTATCGGCGTAGTCGTTGCCGTAGTGCGGCCAGCCGACATCCTGGGCCGACACATTGCCGCTGCGCGCGGCGGCCTGCCCCAAGATCAAACCGACGGTGAGGCTAATCGCGAGGATCCAGCGACGCCATTTGATTTTCCCGATCATCCAGATGCTCCTTGCGTTTCAGCACCACGCGGGGAGAGAAAATAGTGGCTCACGGGTATTTGTTCAAGGACGCTTCGCGCACTCGTCATCCTCGGTTAAGATGCGCGCCCGGATGCTGAATCGAGTTTGTCTGCTGCTGGCCGCGTTTGGATGCTGCCTGATGCTGTCCTTTGGGAAGGCCGAAGGCGTTGCTTTTGCCGCTTCCCTCTATCGCGTCAGCGGACATGTCACGGACTCGCTCAATCACCCGCTCGCCGACGCCAAGGTTCGCCTAAGCGACGATGCCGGCCGGGTCGTCGCTCAAACCGCCAGCGACGCGGCCGGCGCCTTCTCATTCGTACTTAAAACCGCCGGTCCCTATAGCGTGGCGGCGAGCAAGCCCGGCTTCGAACCTGCCGCCACCGTGGTAGTCGTGGGCGCGCCTCGCGCGGCGCCGATCGTCATCGTGCTGGCGACGCGACAAACTCTGTCAATCGCGGCCGTCACGGCCAAATTGAATTGGGCGCGCAACGCGCTTTCGCCCGAAACCGGCAGCACGGTCTACCGCTTCAGCGAGCGCAACCTGGAGCAACTGCCCAAGGGCGACAACACCCCGTTGAACCAGGCGCTGGCGCAGGCCCCGGGCGTCAGCCTCGACTCCTACGGGCAGGGGCAGGATCTGATTCATATCCACGGGCTCAACGGCGGCGGCATCCAGTATCGCCTGAACGGGATCTTTTTGCCGGCCGCGGTCAGCAGCTTCGGGCAGCTCTTCAGTCCTTACTTTGTCCGCAGCATCAGCCTGATTACCAATTTCATGCCGGCGCAATTTGGTTATCGCAACGAAGGCGTGGTCGATATTCACACCAAGGATGGATGCCTCGACCAGGGCGGTCAATTGCAGTTCTTTGGCGGCCAGCGCGCCACCATTCAGCCAAGTCTGCAATATGGCGGATGTTCCGGCCGTCTCAGTTACTATCTCAGTGGATTCTATCTGCAAAACAATTTGGGCGTCGCCTCACCGACCCGCACCCCGGATCCGGTTCACGATTTCACCCGACAGGGGCAGGGCTTCGGCTACCTGTCATTTGTGGCGAGGCCGACGATGCGAGTGAGCCTGATCGTCGGCACCGCCGAGAATTTCTTTCAAATACCCGGCCAGCCGGATTTGCCGCCGGTTTTTACCCTGGCCGGCGTCTCGCACGTACCTGATTCGGATAATCTGTCCGCCAGTGAATTCGAGCAGAACTATTATGGAATCCTGGCCTTACAGGGAACCCTCGGCGGCCGCACTGACTACCAGGTCGCGCTCTTCAGCCGCTATTACCAGATAAACTACGATCCGGATCCGGTCGGCGACCTGATCTACAACGGTATTGCCGCGCGAATTATGCATAGCGGTTTCATCAACGGAGTCCAGGGAGATTCGTCCTATCGATGGAACCCCCGGCACACGCTGCAGAGCGGCTTCTACATCAGCGGCGAGACACTCGAGGAAGACGACCACGCCTCGGTCTTTCCTTTGAACTCGATGGGTATCCCCGAGACTACGCCGATTGCAGTAGTCGATAACCTCAATGGCAAGGCCTTGCTGTTCGGCGTCTACCTGCAGGACCAATGGCGTCCGAGCAACAAACTCGAGATTACCCTCGGCGCGCGCTGGGACCTGATGGACTACCGAGTCAGCCAGAACCAGTTCAGCCCGCGTCTCGGCGCAGTGTACAAGCTCGCCGCCACGACCAGCCTGAACCTCGGCTACGCCCGCTATTTCCAGGTGCCGCCCTTCGAGGCCGTCCAGCTCGAGACGGTCAGCAAGTTCTCTCATACGACCGGAGCGTCGGCGGTTCCCTTCGGCAATCAGGACATCAAGGCGGAGGACGACAACTTTTTTGACGCAGGCATAAACCAGACGCTGCCCTGGCAGATGAGCGCCGACCTCGAGGGATTCTTTTACCTGGCAAAAAAGAAGCTGGACTTGGCGCAGTTCGGCAGTGCGTATATCTTCGCGCCGCTCAACTACGCCGATGGCCGCGGCTGGGGCACTGACCTAAGCCTGGTCCGAAGCGGTGATAAATTTTCGGCCTACCTGAATTTCTCCTACGCTGTCGCTCAGGGCAAAAACATCAGTGCCGGCCAGTTTCTCGCCGACGACGTGGCTGAACTCGCCTATATTTCAAATCACTGGATTACGCTGGATGACAACCAGGAGTTCGTGGCGTCTTCGGGCCTGACCTATCGCGTACTTGGCGTGGCGCTGATGGTCGACGGATCGTGGGGCAGCGGATATCCAAGCGGTTTCGCCAACCAGAGTACGCTCAAGCCTTATCTACAGGTCAACGCCGCGATCGAGCGCGCGGTAAGGTTGCCATGGGGCGGCGGTCAAATCATCGGGCGGGTTACGGTCGAGAATATCTTCGACCACGCTTACCAGCTGCGCAACGGCACCGGCGTTGGAGTATTCGCACCGGCCTTCGGCCCGCGGCGAACCTTGTACTTCAGCGTCACACTCCCATTCGGAAATCACGCGCCGACACAATGAACACCGATCGGCGATGCTTTAATTCATTTCGCGCGGGGAAAATGAAACCTGTCGTCGAGCACTACTCGCTGTCATTCGGAGCGAAGCGAAGAATCCCGCTTCACTCTGATCGCCCGTCTACGCGACGACCGCTTCCGCGCGCAACCGGCCGATCTCGTCCGTACTGAAGCCGAAGTCGCCCAGCACCTCGTCGGTCTGCTGGCCAAGCTCGGGGGCCTCGCGCCAGAAGCTTGGTTTGGTGCGCGAAAATTGCCCCGGCACGCGCACCGCGCGCACCCGGCCCGCCTTGGAATGTTCGTATTCGACGAAGGTCTGATTGGCGACGAACTGGGGGTCGGTCCAGATCGTATCGAAATCATTGACCGGCCCGCAGGGCACGTCGGCGGCTTCGATACGTTCAAGCCAATAGGCCGAGGTTTGGGTCGGGAAGAATTCGATCAGGTTGCGCGCGGCCTGCTTGATCCGCTCCTGGCGCGGCTGCTCGCCCTCGAACCATTCAGGATGCCCGACCGCCTTGAGCAGCGAGGTCCAGTGTTTGTCGGTCAGCGGCGCGATCGTGATATAGCCGTCGGCGGTGCGGAATGGTTCGGCGCTGGCCACCGGCGGATGCACGCCGCGTTTGTCGGGCAGCAGGGTGTGGACCGACATCATGTCGCCCATCAGGAAATAGGCCGCCGCGTCGATCATCGCGAGCTGGATATGCTGGCCGCGGCCGTTGCGCGCTTCATAGAGCGCCGCGACGATTGACAGCGCCGCGGTCATCGAAGTGACCTTGTCGGCCAGTATATTCTTGACCACTCGCGGCCTGCCCTGGGTGCGCTGCGAGGCCATCACGCCCGCCCATCCCTGGATAACCGGATCGTAGGCAGGCTTGTCGACGTAGGGACCGGTGAAGCCATAGCCGGCGATTGAGCAGTAGACAATCTTCGGATTGCGGGCCGCGACCGCGTCGTAGCCGACCCCCAGTCGGTCGACCACTCCGGGCCGCACGTTCTGAATCACCGCGTCAGCCTGTTCGGCCATCCGCAGGAAAACCTCGCTGGCGCCGGGCCGCTTCAGATCAAGCACCATCGCGCGCTTGTTGCGGTTCCAGTTGAGCATCCCGACCGGCATACCGCCGCGTTTGAGCGAAGGAAGATTTCTGACGACGTCGCCTTCGGGCGGCTCAATCTTGATGATATCGGCGCCCAGATCACCCAGCATCATGGTGCAAAACGGAC
>DATEGX010000370.1:0-11257 GCA_035279875.1 Binataceae bacterium (SeqCode) | reverse complement strand
CGCCTGATCGTCGAGCACGTCGCCAACAACCACCCGGGCTCCCTCGTTGACGAACAGCCGGGCTTCCGCCGCGCCTTGTCCGCGCGCGCCGCCCGAGATCAACGCGACTTTGCCTTTGAGCCGATCCATGGTGCTCGATACTCCTTCTGCTAGATGCTCCGCAGGACTTCCATAGCAAGAGGCCCGGCCAATGAAAAACCCCGGAGCATAAAGCTCATCGATTTGCCCAGGCTTGCCTTGACAATCGGAGAGCACGGTGCGAAGCGTAGCATTAGAATTTCGCGTTTCTCGCAGCGGCCCGGCTAATCGTGGCCGGAGCGCGCGGGAAGCCGGCTTTGAGAGGTCTGCGAAGTAAAAACCGCTGAGAAAATCCTCACCATAATCCGCTCAATGAGCGAAAGGATGACCCACCATGGCTGAGTACGATCTGGTTATAAGAAACGGCACGATCGTCGATGGCACCCGGATGCCGGCGTTTCGAGGCGATATCGGCATCAAGGGTGGCCGCATCGTCGCGATGGGCAACCTGACCGAGAGCGCCGACCGCACGGTCGACGCGACCGGGCTCATCGTGGCGCCGGGCTTTATCGACGTGCATACCCACTACGATGCGGCCTTGAGCGGCGGCACCAAGTGGGACCCCTACGCCTCGCTCAGCGGATGGCACGGCGTCACCACGGTGGCGATCGGCAATTGCGGCTTCGGCTTCGCGCCGGTGCGGCCCGAGGATCGCGAGCGTGCGATGCGCCGGATGGAGCGAACCGAATCGATTCCGCTTTCCTGCATGCAGGCCGGGATGCGCTGGGACTGGGTGACCTATCCCGAATATCTTGACAGCCTCGAGCGCGGCGGGCTGGGCGTCAATGCGGCCTCGCTGGTGCCGTACTCGCCGCTGCGCGCCTGGGTGCTCGGCAACGACGCTGCGCGCGACCCCAAGTATAAGACCAACAGCGAGCAAGTCGCCGAGATGAAGCATCTGCTGCGCGAGGGGCTCAAGGCGGGCGGCTTCGGCTTCTCGGCCAGCTTCAGCATGGCGAATCGCGACTACGACGGCGGCTACCTGCCGACCCATGTCGCCCCGCGCGAAGAGTTCCTCGAAATGGCCAAGGTTATGCGCGAGTTCAACCGCGGCTCGATCGAGTGGACGATGGGACGCGCGCTGCAGAACCTCGGTCACGAATTCCTGATCGAACTAGCCAAGACCAGCGGGCGCCCGGTCAATTGGAACGCGGTGATCTTCGACCCGACCCATCCCGATAGCTGGCGCAAGGAACTGGAATTCGCCGAGAAGGCCTACCGGGAAGCGGTCCTTTTCCCGGTAAATATCTGCGTGCCGATTGAATTCGAGTTCACCCTCGAGACCATCGGACTCTTCGACAATCTGCCGGCGTGGAATGAAGCCACGGTTGGCGACTTCAACCAGCGCAAGGCCAAGCTCGCCGATCCGGGACGCCGCGAGAAGCTTCGCGCCGACATGGATCGCGCGCGTTCGGTGCTGCCTCCGCGCGACGGCCGCGGCGACGGCGAGGCCGGCCAGGTCGCCATGTTCCGGTGGGACAAGACGGTCGTCGACGATGTGCATCTCGACAAGTATCGCTCGTGGAAGGGCCGCACCATCGCCGAGATGGCGAAGGAAACCGGCAAGCATCCGGTGGATACGCTGCTCGATCTGGCGGTCGACGAGGACCTCAAGACCGAGTTCGCGATGCAGGATTTCATCAACAACGACGAAGACGCGGTGGCGCAGATCGTCAAGCATCCGCTTACGCTGGTCGGTTCCTCCGACGGCGGCGCGCATACCAAGTTCCTGACGCTTGGGCGCTATACCACGCATTTTCTGTCGCATTGGGTGCGCGACAAGAAAATCATGTCGCTCGAAGAGGCCCACTGGCGGCTCTCGGCGATGGTCGGATGGGCGATCGGCATTCGCGATCGCGGATGGCTGCGTGAGGGCATGCCCGCGGACATCGTCGTTTACGATCTCGACAAACTGGCCGTTAAGCCGATGGAAACCGTGCACGATCTGCCGGACGGCGACTGGCGTCGGGTGCAAAAGGCCAACGGCTACCGTTTCATCATCGTCAACGGCAAGATCACCTTCGAGGACGGCGTCTGCAGCAACGCGCTGCCAGGCAAGATGCTGCGCAGCTACGATCAGGCCCCTGCGGCATAGTTACGCCGGGTCTGAAATAAGCTGACCGACAGGGCGGCGGGCTTCGGCCCGCCGTCTTTTTTTGCGGAAGCACCCATCGGAACGCAATGGCTCATCGGCATAACAGAATAGGCTGGCAATCGACGCCACGATACGCTATGTCCGTCGCGGTAGATGATTTGCTTGCTTTCTCGCCCAATTCCCTGCAAACGCTCGCATACCGCGTCCGCACCGTTCGTAGCGCTTATAGTAGCGCTGGTTGTGCTGACGGGACTCGCCGAATTCTTCACCGCTGGATCGGCGGCTGCACAAGGTCCGCCGTTCGCCGGACTGACCACCTATCAGTACGACAATTTCCGCCGCGGCGCAGACCTGGCCGAGACGGCGCTCACTCGTAAGAACGTCAAAAAATCCTCGTTCGGAAAGATCTTTGCGGATCCGGTCGACGGTTACATCTACGCCCAGCCGCTGTATCTGCCTTCCGTCAACATCGCGGGCATCGGCGTGCGCAACGTTGTATTCGTCGCGACCGAAAACGACAGCGTCTACGCGTTCGACGCGGACGCACCTGGACCGCCGCTATGGCTCACCAGCTTCATCAGTCCATCAGCCGGGGTGACGCCGATTCCTGCCGCGGCGACCTTATGCGGGAATATTCCGACCCAGGTTGGAATCACCGGTACGCCGGTCATCGATCCGTCGAGCCAGACCCTGTACGTCGTCGCCGCGACTCAGGAAGGGGCTGGTTTCGTGCAGCGCCTGCACGCGCTCGACATCACGACCGGGCAGGAGCGTGCGCATAGCCCCGTGACAATTACGGCGAATGTGCCCGGCGCCGGCCAGGGTACACAAAACGGCCAGATCATCTTCGATCCGCTGCGTAATCTGCAGCGCGCGGCTCTGACTCTGAGCAACGGCACGGTGTATATCGCATGGGGCTCGAGTTGCGACCAGGGCGTCTATCACGGATGGCTGCTCGCTTACGATTCGGCTGATCTGACCCAGACGGCAGCTTTCAACGTAACGCCCAACGGCAGCGAAGGAGGCATGTGGATGGCGGCCGGGGGTCCGGCGGTGGACAGCAACGGCGATTTGGTCGTGGCGACGGGCAACGGCACATTCGACGCGGACTTGAATCCGCCGGCGAACGCCGACTTCGGCGATTCAGTTTTGCGGCTGGGTTTCCGCTCCGGCGTTTTCGGCGTGGTTGATTACTTTACGCCGTTCGACCAGGCAAACCTCGCGGTGAAAGATCTTGATCTCGGCTCTGGCGGGGTCGCGCTCCTGCCCGACGAGCCCGGCACCGCGATTCACACCGTGGTGGTCAGTGGTAAAAACCGCGCGATTTACCTGCTGGATCGCGATGATTTGGGCGGCTTTCGCGCTGACGCTGACAATAGCCTGCAGACCGTCAAGCGCGCGTTGGGAGGCGGTTTCTACGCGACACCATCGTACTGGAAGGGCCACATCTACATGATCGCGTCCAATGACGTGCCCCGGTCGTTTGCCGTGTTAGAGCGCCCTGACACCAGGCTCTCCAGGCGTTGGTCAGCCGGGAAAGTAAAGTTCGAGGGGGAGGGTGCACCGGCGACGATTTCCGCCAATGGAACGACAAACGGAATCCTTTGGGCAATCTTCAAGGCGAAAAGCTCGAACGCCGTGCTTTACGCATTCAACGCGAGCAGCCTCACCTCCACGCTCTATAGCAGCGCGCAAAACGCGGCGCGCGACTCAGCCGGCGGCTTCGTTCGATTCTCGGTGCCGAGCGTCGCCAACGGCAAAGTCTATATTGGTACCCAGACCGCGCTGGTGGCATACGGGCTGAATCCTCCCCATCCGGCTCAGCATCCGCGATAGAGCATAGCGCGGTGAAATCTGCGCGTCCCGAACAGTCACGGCGCCCAGCGTGCGATCAAGCAGCATCACGGTGGCGAATGCACTGGTCGTGACTTTCTTCCAACGGGATTTACCACGGACCGCTTGCGGTTCTTTCACGGCGACGTGTGTCACAGGTAACGATGGCTGGCAATTTGAGCAAGACGCGATAGAGAAGTCGCCTAAGCGCTATGGCACCGTCGTTGCGTTATTCCATCACGTTACCTCTATGGCACGAAAATACGGGAAAAAGGCATCACAGAAGGTTGAGCGCGCAATGCGCGAGATGAAGCATGGCGAGCTTGAATCAGGCAAATCGCATCGCAAGGTTACCAACCCCCGGCAGGCGATCGCGATTGGTTTATCGGAGGCGCGTAAGGAAGGGGCCAAAATGCCCCCGCTCCCTTCAAAACCTTCGCGAACCCGTACCCGAAAGACGCGGAGAAGTTCGAGCAGCAAGAGCAAGTCACCGCGAAAGCGAGCGCGCACCGGGTCCAAGTCGGGCAAGACTCGGACTTCGCAAAGCTCGCATTAGCGCGTCAATGCGCCATAATAGAATAGAGGAATTTGCGTGCGATTCGCGAAGCTAATCAGCCCCGTGTTCGTCGCGGCGATGGGCGTCGGCCTTTGCGGATGCTGGCAACAGTATCCAACGCCCGCGCCATCACTCTATCAGCAGTTCTCTTCGATGCCCGCACCGAAAGAGTATCCGGGCGTGCGCGAACTGATGAACGCGCCGGCGACCGATCCGGCTCTCAACAACAGCCGCGACGACTTGCGTCCGTAATCCCGGGCCGTTTTTGTCGTTATCCAGCCGCCGTTTCGTCCTCTTAACGATCGCGATGGCCGCGCCGACCGAAGGCAGGTTCAGGCGTGATCAGTTATGCGCAAACTTGTTTTCGCAATTATTGCCAAAGGTGAATGAGTAGAGCGATACGTCGGAAGCGTCCGTGCTGAGCGCCAGCGTATGCTCGCCGAACGCCGGGTTGTTGACCACGTAGTACATGCGTTTGCCGGCTAGGGGGATATACGGGCGCCCGTCGGAGCCGGCGCGAACGTCCACTCCCCATGCCTCGCGCGGCAAAGGTTTGCCGTC
The DNA here is from genome assembly GCA_035279875.1 of Binataceae bacterium (SeqCode). GTDB lineage: Bacteria > Desulfobacterota > Binatia > Binatales > Binataceae > JAMXLL01. The sequence continues at coordinate 6,134 of DATEGX010000370.1, read as the reverse complement.
CTGCATGACGTAAAGCTGCTTCGGCGACCGGTCGTCGGAACCCGCAACCAGATAAACCGCCTTGGCCTGGTAATGCAGCCGCAGCGCGTCTTGCTGACGATCTGAGCTGCGAATATGACGAACATACTCGTCGCCCGCCCGCCAATCGCCGTCGAGGGCAAAGTTATCGATCGGCAGATCGGCAGGCGCGACGTAGTGAACTTCCTGGGTCTGATCCTCGCCGCCCGGGTTGGCCATGCTCGGGCCGGAGCGCGCGAAGCCGAGGTAGGTTTCGGGCGTCGCACGGCGGCATACCGAGGCGTCCATGTCGGCATTGGCGTCGCCAGGGATCGCGTATTTGGCCGCGGCGAAATCCAGTTTGGGATTCGCCTCCTTCAGCAGTTTGCGAATCTCGAGTTCGGTATCGCCGTAATCGCCTTCGCCGAGATGCATGTAGGCGATTCGCCCGTCCTTATCGATCAGGTAATCGGCCGGCCATGCGACGTTATGAAATGCGTTCCAGATCGTGTAGTCGCTATCGACCGCGACCGGAAATGTGAAGCCGAAGCGTTTGACCGCATTGGCCACGTTGGCCGGATTTTTCGCGAATTCGAACTCGGGGGTGTGCACGCCGATAATCAGCAGACCCGCGGGCGCGTACAGTTCGTTCCATCGGCGAAGATAGGGAAATGTGCGAATGCAGTTGATGCAGGTGTATTCCCAGAAATCGATTAACACGACCTTCCCATGCAGTTGTGCTGCAGTGAGCGGCGCGGAATTAAACCAGACCTTGGCGCTGATCGGCGGAGCGGGCGTGCGCGATGGAACCTCGCCCGCGCGCACAGCCACGGCGGCAGCAAGTGCAATCGAAACGGCCAGGAATGGCGCTAACATGCGGCGCCACGCAAAGAGACATTTATTCATTGGACTCAACGTTATCTAGCATTTTGATGTCCGGCTGCGAACTTGACTGCCCGGTTAGCCGTACCTATGTTGTCTTTACAACGCAAAGACGAGGCGGAAAGTTCCGATGGCGAGCGAAAAAGTAACGCACGTAAGCGATTCCAATTTCGAGCAGGAAGTAATGAAGTCGGCGACACCGGTACTGGTGGATTTCTGGGCGCCCTGGTGCGGGCCCTGCAAGGCGATCGCGCCGATTGTCGACGAACTCGCCAACGACTATGCCGGCCGGCTCAAGGTCGTCAAAGTCAACGTTGACGACAACCCGATGACCCCCGCGCGCTTCGGCGTCCGCGGCATTCCCAACCTGATCATCGTCAAGGGCGGCGAGGTTAAGGAGCAGATCGTCGGCGCCGTACCGAAGCAGCATCTGGTGCGCGCGGTCGACACCGCAATTGCCTGAGCACACATCCTTCTGCTGAGATTGCTCGACCCCGCTATCGCGCGCGATCTCGCGCGGCGGCGGGGTCGTTATTTTTTCCGTTCCAATAGCCGGCAAATTGGCTGCGCTTTTCCTCGTATAACTCCTTGACCTGCGGCGGCACGTATTCGAGCAGCATTTCGTTGTAAGAGAGCAGGCGCGGCGCAAGCTGGGACTGCTGCAGCAGCGGATAATTGGCCGGAAGAATCGCGGTCAGAATGACGACGTCGAGGCCCGCGAAAACCGCGGCCAGGGCCGCCCCAAACAAGGCGCCGCCTAGTCGATCGACAAAATTTAAGTTGACGATATGGGCGAGCGCGATTATCCGCTGTCCCACGATTTCGACCGCGACGAAGACAATCACAAACACCGCGATGTAACCGATGTAGTCGCTGGCGGTGGGCGAAGTGTGAAGATAGTTTCCGGCCAATGCGGCGGCCTGCTTGTGCCATAGCGAGGCGAGATAAAGGCCCAGCACGAACGACAGAATCGACGTCGCCATCCGCAGGGCGCCGTGCGCGAGACCGTAGAGCACGCCGAAGCCGACGACAATCAAAAGCGCATAATCGAGCCCGTTCATCGAGGCCATCATGACTGGCCATTTTAGCGCGCCACAGGCAACTGCGCATTGCCGCCTCAGACCCCGCAGTGTCGTGGATAACGGCGCCGAATCTGCTTAAACTTGAGCATCATGGCATGGGCTTATATCGAAGATCTGGGCCATCATATCGGCGCGGAAGTGACCCTCAGGGGCTGGTTGTACAACCGCCGTTCGAGCGGAAAAGTGCATTTTCTGCTGATCCGCGACGGCACCGGTATTTGCCAGTGCGTGGCGTCGCGCGCGGATATCGGGGCCGAGGCTTTTGCCGAAGCCGACCATCTGGCGCAGGAAACCTCGCTGGAAGTCACCGGCACGGTGCGCGAGGACAAGCGCGCCCCCGGCGGACGTGAGCTTACGATCCGGAGTTTCACCGTCCATTCGCCTTCCATCGACTATCCCATCACGCCCAAGGAACACGGTATCGCCTTCCTGCTCGATGTGCGCCATTTATGGGTACGATCGGCCCGGCAGCACGCGATCCTCAGGATTCGGAGCGAAGTCGAGGCGGCCTGCCGCGATTTCTTTCATGAACGCGGTTTCGTGCTGTTCGATTCGCCGATTCTGACGCCGACTTCGTGCGAAGGGACCACCAACCTGTTCGAGATCGACTACTTCGGCGAACGAAAGGCGTATCTAACCCAGAGCGGCCAGCTATACGCCGAGGCGGGCGCACTCGCTTTTGGCAAGGTCTACTGTTTCGGTCCGACTTTCCGTGCGGAAAAATCGAAGACCCGCCGCCATTTGACTGAATTCTGGATGGTCGAGCCCGAAGTCGCCTATTTTACGCTCGATGACGACATGCAACTGGCCGAGGAGTTCGTCGCCTATATCCTGACGAGGGTGCTGGAGCGCCGGCGCGACGACCTCGTGACGCTCGAGCGCGACCTGGGCAAACTCGAGCGCGCCGCCGTCAGGCCCTACCCCAGAATCACCTACGACGAGGCGCTGGAGCGGCTGAAGGCCAAGGGATTTGAGGTGAAGTGGGGCGACGACCTCGGCGGTGACGAGGAGACCGCCCTGTCGGCCGACTTCGAAAGCCCGGTGATGGTTCATCGCTACCCGACCGCCTGCAAGGCGTTCTACATGAAGCGTGACCCGGCCCGGCCTGAGGTAGCCCTGTGCGTCGATATGCTGGCGCCCGAAGGCTACGGAGAAATAATCGGCGGAGGCCAGCGCGAGGACGATTACGAGCAACTCCGCCAGCGTATCGTTGAGCATGACCTGCCGGTCGAGCCGTTCAACTGGTACCTCGATCTGCGCCGCTACGGATCGGTGCCGCACGCGGGCTTTGGGATGGGAATCGAGCGGATGACGGCATGGTGTTGCGGAATCCATCATATTCGCGAAGCGATTCCGTTCCCGCGGATGATGGAGCGGCTGGAACCATGATTGGTGGAAAGGCGCGAAGCCTGGCGATCGTTTCGTGGAAAGGTAGCGGCGGTGTCTGAAGCAGGTGCGTTGAACGGACTGCGAGTGCTCGACCTGACCGGATATCGCGCTCATCTATGCGGCCGGCTGATGGCCGATATGGGCGCCGACGTGATCAAAACCGAGCCGCCGGGCGGTGACCCTGGACGCCGGGTCGGGCCTTTCGTCGATGACCGGCCGCATCCCGACCGCAGCCTGTTTTTCTGGTTCTACAATCTCAACAAACGGTCGCTTACGCTCGATCTGGCTCGGCCTCAGGGCGCCGAGATTCTCATGGAACTGGCGAAATCGGCAGACCTCGTAATCGAGAGTTTCAAGCCGGGGCGCATGCGCGAAATGGGCCTTGGATGGGAGGTGCTGAGCCAGGTGAACCCGGCGTTGATCCTGCTCTCGATCGCGCCGTTCGGCCAGACCGGTCCCTACCGCGACTTCGAAGCGGACGATACTGTTTTGGCGGCGCTCTCCGGAATGCTTTACGTCAACGGCTCGCCGCGCAATCAGCCTGTCAGGCCATTGGGGTTGCAGGCTTACCACAGCTCCGCCTACTACGCCGCGATTGGCGCGATGTGCGCCTTGTTCGCCCGCGACCGCGACGGCTCCGGCCAATGGATTGATCTCAGCATGCAGGAGGGGGCAGCCGCTGCGGTCGAGCATGTCGCCGGCAGCTTCTTCGGCGAAGGCCGCGTCGAGCCGCGCCGCGGAACTCTGCATTGGAGTCGATACTTCCGCGTCGGCCGATGCCGCGACGGCTACGTCATGCATTGCACACTCGGCGACTGGACCTCGCTGGTCGAATGGGTTGCCGGCGATGGCAAGGCTCGGGACCTCACCGCACCCGAATGGAACGACGTGCTCTACCGTGGACTTAACGCCGAGCATCTGTTCGATGTGCTGGACGACTGGGTCAAGGATTACAAACGCGACGAACTGCTCGAGCGCGCCCAGATGCTGCGGCTTCCCTATGCTACCGTGCGCAATCCGGAAGCACTGCTTGATGACGAGCAGTTAGCAGCCCGCGGATATTTCGCGGAAGTCGAACATCCTGAACTCGGCCGCAGGTTTCGCTATCCTGGCGCTCCGTACCTGTTCAACGGCACACCGTGGCGGGTCTATCGACGGCCGCCGCTGATCGGCGAGCATACCGGCGAAATTCTTCGTGATGAGCTTGGTTTCGAACCGGACAGGCTGGCCGCGCTTGCGGCGGAAGGGATCATCTGAACAATGCCCAATCTGCCGCTGGCCGGAATCCGCGTGCTCGATTTTACCTGGGTGGTCGCCGGGCCGGTGGCGACGAGGATTCTCGCTGACCATGGCGCGGAGGTGATCAAACTCGAGCGCAAACCCGGCCCCCCGGGCGAGCGTCAACTCGGCCTCCAGTGCGACCTCCATCGCAACAAGCTTTCGATCGCCGTCAACATGAGTAATCCGCGCGGTATCGAAGTGGCGCAGCGTCTGGCGCAGAAAAGCGACCTGGTAATTGACAACTTCTCGGCCCGCGTGATGCGCGGCTGGGGCATGGACTACGAGAGTCTCAGCAAGATCAAACCCGATATCGTTTGCGTCAGCATGTCGGGGCTGGGTCATACCGGGCCCCGCTCAAGTTACGTGAGTTACGGACCGACCCTGCAAGCGCTCGGCGGCTATACGCTCCTGATGGCCGAGCAGAACGGCGATCCAGCCGGTTATGGCTATTCCTACGCCGACATGTCGGGCAGTTATACCGGCGCGCTCGCCGCGCTGCTCGCGCTATGGAAGCGGCGCCACAGCGGCCGCGGCCAATTCGTCGATCTGTCGCAGTTCGAAGCGGTCGTGAGCGTACTGGGGCCCGCCCTGCTCGACATTTCCGTCAACCGCCGTGTGCAATCACCGCCAGGGTATCGCTCGCAGGAAGCCCCAGCGGCGCCGCATGGCGTCTACAGATGCCGCCCACTTGGCGACGACGACGACCGCTGGCTAGCGATTAGCGTTCGCACGCAACTCGAATGGGAGCGCTTTGTCGGCGCGCTCGGCTCGCCGGTGTGGGCATACGACCCGCGCTTTCGCACGCTGTTCCTGCGCATGCGCAATCACGATGAACTCGACGCGCGGGTTGGCCAGTGGACCATCACGCAGAGTGCGGAGCAGGCGATGGAGATTTTGCAACGCGCCGGCATTCCAGCCGGAGTCGTTTCCAACGGCGCCGATATCTGCGAACGCGATCCTCAGCTTCGCGCGCGCAATTTCTGGGGCGCCGTCAATTTGCCCGATGGGCGCGTGACCAAGGTGACCGGCGTGCCGATCAAAATGTCCGCGACGCCCGGCTCGATCCGCACGCCGTCGCCATTGATTGGCGCGTCCAACGACTACGTCCTGGGCGAATTGCTCGGATATAGCGCTTTCGAGCGCGAGCAACTCGTGGCAGAAAAGGCGGTTTGGCCATGACGACGATTCTCACCTTCGAATTTGGGCGGCGCGCTCTGTCCTGCTGACGTGGAAACCTCGATCCGCATCGGCGCCTCGGGCTTCAGCTACAAGGAATGGCTGGGGCGCTTCTATCCGGAAAAACTGGCGGGCGCCCGGATGCTCGCCTACTATGCCGAGCGGTTGCCCACCGTCGAGATCAACTACACTTTTCGCGCGATGCCGAAGCGGACGATGTTGGAGGGGTGGACGGCCAAGACTCCCGAGCATTTCCGTTTCGCGCTGAAGGCTCCGCAGCGCATCACGCATTTCGCGCGGTTGCGCGGAACCAGGGACAGCCTTGAC
>DATEGX010000369.1:0-3263 GCA_035279875.1 Binataceae bacterium (SeqCode) | reverse complement strand
TCAGCGTCGGTTTCCGAAGTCACATTCAAGCTCTGCGCAAGTGGAGACGGCACGTGGTACGTGGAGATCGCGAGCCCCGGTATCGCGTGTGAGGACGTTGGCGACTTCAGATCAAAGGCGTCGGCGGAAGCTTGGATCCGCGAAAACCTGCGAAGCCATCCCGCGAACTCAGTGACCAATACTGGGGCGCGTCCGCGGTTGAACGAGGAAGTCGGGCTTGATCACCCTTGAGGTGATCCTGGCCAAAGGCCTTCATCGTCACGCGCCGACGAACCGCAATCCCCACGTCCTTAAAATCGGTCGTTTTTCGCAAGCGGCGCGGAAAAGGCATCAATAGCCGTTCGCATCCGCGACGCCTGCCGGCCATCACGCGATCGTCGATCTTGTTCGTCGAGCACAAAGTTAGTGCAAGAATACGATCCTATTTGCGGTGACCCATTGCCGCGGTCGCTCGATAGCCCGCGGCATCGTCGCCAGCCTCGTCATCGCCGACCTCACCGATACATACCGTCATGCCTTTCCTGATGTCCCCGTCAGTATGAAGGTACACGCCAGGAGCCGTCGTCGCGTCGATCCCGTAAAGATACATCACGCCGGCCCAAATGCGTTCTCTTGCACGAGGTGGCGAGTATGTAACGACACCGGTTTCCTCCTCCTGCACCACCGCGTGCGCCCAGCGATCCGCTCGCTCTCGCGAGATACAACCGTTCAACACGTCCTCGAACACCCGACGGACGGCTTGGAGATCGAGCTCCATTCACCAACTCCGCTTGTATCGACCATCGTCGTCGAATTGATAGTTTCTCTTGATTCCATCGTCCCGCTCAGGGCGAACTAGCCGAACATTACCCGTCCGATCCAACGTCTCGTGCCAACCGCGCGTCAACCCGGTCATGGTATCAAACTCATGCACGTAACGACGTCCGGCCAACTCGCCCGCATTGTTCGAGGGTTGAACCTGGCCGTAGTAGCGGATGCGATGGTTCTGGAGCGCTTTGTCCCCTCCCGCGCCGTACTTCTCCCTGAAGAACGGCCCAAAGAACGCCCGATCGATCTGGCGCAGGCGCTCGGGAGAGGGGGGCTGGTCAGGATAAGTCGGTAGGACCTGCCTCAACGGTACGACGGGGGCGGCAAAGGCCGATCGTTCGGCCGTTGCGGCCGCATTCCGTCTGACGTCCAAAGATGCCGCACCCCTGTTAGTGCGAAAATCATCAATGGTCATGGCTATCCTGCCCGCGTGCTCGCTTGACGCGTCAGCGTCCAAGCGAGAGCCGATAGTCATTCAGCAAAACGACATTTCTTGGTTCAGGTTTGTGGCAACGGCATGGCTGAGTTCAGTTATCGCAATGCAGCAGCGAGGGCCGGACTTCCTCCGAGTGTTCGGCCAGATTGCCGCATCAGTCCGCGAACGCTCGTGGCGAGAGCGGCCCTTTCGATTCATAAGTCAAGCCGCAAGGCGACGCGCCAAAGCCCTGAAGCGCGTCGAACCTTGCTGGCCAGTTGTTCAGCGCCGCGTCCCAGCGCTTGCGCTATTCGAAGAGACCTGCCGCTCGGACCCATTAGACACGGTGTCGACGCGCTGCTCGAACCGCAACAACTTTCCGCGCAGATCAAGGCCGTTGCGCGCGCCGAGATCGAGGGCCCCGTGTCCGCCGAAGTTCTTGATCGTGACGTCGGCCCCGGAGTCCAGCAGTACGCTCGCGACATCGGCGTAACCGCCGAAAGCCGCGCATATGAGCGGCGTGCTGCCGCCATTGTCGCGCGCGTTGACACAGGAGCCGGCGGCCAGCAGCGCTCTTACGGCTTCGGTATGTCCGCCATAAGCGGCCAGATGCAGTGCGGTCTCGCCTCCGTCATTGTGCGCACTCACGTCCGCTCCGTTTCGCAGCAGCACGGCGACGATACTTGCGTGGCCCTGTGCCGCCGCCAGCATAAGCGGCGTATCGCCGTCGCAGTCCGGCTCGTTCACGTCCGCGCCGACGGCGATCACCTCGATGATACGATCGGTTTGTCCGCGAAACGCGGCGTGCTTGAGTGTCTCGCTGCTCGCGTTGTTGCCCATTGCGCGCTCGCGCAGTCGGCGATTGCTATTCGTACTCATATTTCAGCCCCCAAAAGTGTCGTTCCAGAATAAACCTTGGTCGCTGCGCCAGCGTTCCTCGCGCGGCTGACAGCCTGTCCGTTCTCCCGCACCTGGAATTTCGTTCTTTTCCCTGGCACCTCCTTCAACCTTGTGCACCTTTCGGTGCAGTAAGGCCCACTACTGACCGGCTTGGTCGAATTGCCTTCTTCCAGCACACCGCAAAGGTGTCGCCGGGATTGTTATTGGTTGGCAGATGGTAGGTTGACGATAGCTCGTGCTCGCACGGGACATGACTGAACCTCGACCGTTCAGCGCCCGCATCCCATTTCAAGGAGGCCGGTGTTGCCGGCCAGCCGCTGGGCTCGCGCGCGTTGCAGCATTGACTGCGGTGCCATTTACCGGCGCGGCAAAGCCGTGCCTTACTTCGCGGTGATTTTCTTAAAAGCAAGACGTAGTTTGAGTTGCGGGGTTTCTACTCAATCGGGGGTTTAGTCAAGACCGAAATTTCGAGGTGTGTGTGTCTCCAATCGTTGGGTGCGCTGCACACAATCGAAGAGCAGCCAGACCCGCGATTGGGCGAATGCGGGGGAATACTCACTCTGCAATTCGGAGCGATAGACTCAACGCTCGTTTGCCGGTCATGAAGCCGCGTGCAGCGCGCGACCGCGCTGGCCTAACCTGGCTGTGGACAACACGCCAGTTGGACAATGCAATTCCTTGGTCGCGGATTTCGTATCCTGGTGCGAGGAGGGCAGACCAATGGCGATTGTCTTCGCAGCATCGCGTTCGTTCGGATGAGCGAATACGATCTTGAGGATTACGACCGTACAACGATTGGGCGCAAGCGGGATCAGGGGACGCGTGACGCCTCCGGGGGCCAGGAGGACCGAACTCTGCCGGCGGGATCTGCGTGGAAATCACCGTTTGCCGAGTGCGGAGTCCTCGTCGTGCAGCGAAGCGAAGGCCTGCAACGCGTTAGCCAATTGTTCGATGTCCTGGAATTCATATCCGCCACCCTTGCGGTAGTGCGGTATTTCGCGGAGAATCCTTTGCGCGGCATCTTGCGGGAATTTGTCGCGCAAGACCGCTTTCCAATCTTCAATGGTCCGAAGCATTGTTTCCCCCTGTGCTTTGCTGTCCGCATTGGAACAGCCGGCTGAAGCGGTTAAGATCGTCCCAC
>DATEGX010000368.1:0-3584 GCA_035279875.1 Binataceae bacterium (SeqCode) | reverse complement strand
TACCGTCGCTGCCCGGAGCGTAAACGTTGATCGCGCCGCTGCCCGAGTCGATCGACACCGCCAGGTTGCCGCTCGCGTCAACCGCCAGCCCTCCGATAGACGTGCCTGGAGTATCGTCGCTGATGACCGCCGCCGGCGGAGTATTGCCGCTGCTGCCGGCCGGAAAATAGCTAACGCTGGGGTTGAAGGTAATACTTCCGCTGGGGCTGACCGTGTTCCTGTTGGCGACATAGATGTCCCCGGCGGGATCAACCGCAAGGGCCACCGGAATAGCGAGCTGGGTTCGCTTCCCGCCGATTACGTTGACAGGCCCGACATCACCTTTGCTGCCGGGAGAGTAGACCGTGATTCGGCCGCCCACCAGATTAGAACCGGGCTTCAAGTCCTCGTTCGCTACATAGATATATCCCCGGGAATCGATCGCGATGCCGGCCGGAAAGTCCAATTGCGCTTTGGGCCCGGCGATTGTTCCCAGCGGTGGTTCGTCGAGAATGCCCACCGCGTTGCCGAGCGGAGGGAAGACCGCGATCTGGTAGTGCGAGTAGCCTTTCCGCCGGACGTTCAATACGTAGATATCGCCGCTGGGGTCGAGCGCGACGCCGCCCGGCACGGTCAGCCCGGTTTTCGGTCCGCCGATTACAGCGAGCGGCGCAACATTGCCGTTGGTGTCCGCTGGGTAAACGGCAATCGTCGATGTCGCGCTGTTCGAAATATAGATACGGCCGCTGCTATCGTGCGCGATTCCTTGCGGCGCTGCCATATCGCGGGTAAGCGCGACAGGTGAGACGTTGCCGCGTGCGGTGGCGGGGAACGCCGTCACCTCGTCCTGATTGAGGACAAAGATGGTTGTCTGCCCGCGGGGGTCGCGGTCTTCTCTAGCGATCGTGGCAGGCACTACGGCGAAGATCAGACCAAGCGCCAGGGCCGTCAGCCCTCCAAGCCGCCTGAGAGCGCCGATGGGGCAGTTGCCACCACGCCGTCTCGAAATGTCTATGACCCCGCCCGTGGAGTTATAGCTTCCATAGATGGCCGGGTTCTCGCAATGTCTAATCTCGACCCTTGCAACAATCGCCGCAATCGGGTTGTAGTGTCGCTGGACGGCCCCGAGCGGTATTTCACGCCGCGACGGGCTTTTCGCTCGGTGTTCTTGAGGCTGCTTCGCTTGGGACGCGAATTCAAGGCAATCTTCTTCGACCTCGACGGCACTCTCGTTGATATTCACGGACCGCTGTATATCGCCGCGCGCAGCGCGCTGGATGAACTCGGCCATGAACCACCGCTGACGCGGGAGCGCTATCTCGAGTCGATCGCCAGTGACGATCCGTGGTTGGGCGTCCCCGAGCAGATGCGGACCGATTACGTTAAGCTCGCCTTTGCCTATCTGATCACTGAACTGGACCGGACTGAACGGCTGGAGATTTTGCCGCACGTGCAGGAGACCCTCGGTGAACTCAAGCGGCGCGGCTATACCATGGGCATCGTCACCAGCCGGCCGGGTGCGGCCCAGCGGCTGGTCGAAAAGCTCGCGATGGTTGGGCTCGCGGCCTACTTCGACCAGGTCGTGACCCAGACCAGTATGTCGCTGCGTGCGCTCGATAAGACCGACAGCCTTAAGCATGCGGCGGTCAAGGCCTCCGTGCTGCCGCAGGCGTGCATGTATGTGGGCGACGAACCGCGCGACGTGATGGCGGCGATGGGCGCCGGGTTCGGCGCCAAGGTTGCCGTCGCGACCGGTCCGGCCAGCGTATCAATGCTGCAGAGCCATCCGCAGTACCGGCCTGACTTCGTGATTCAATCGATGGCGGAGCTGGTCGATTTGATCGATCGGCTCAAATCCGGCCGGGAGGCCTAGGCGAGCGATGGGCAGGAGGTATGCAAGTGGATCCCGTGCTCGCCCTTGACGGCATCCGGGCCGTCGAACTCCCGTGTTTCGATCCGATGCCCTATTTTGCCACCGCGATGGCGGGAAAGCTGCTCGCCGACCACGGCGCTGAGGTGATCAAGGTCGAGCCGCCCGGAATCGGCGCCGGGGAACGCCGATGGGGTCCATTTCGGGGCGAGGAGCGCAATCCCGAAACCAATGGGCTGCATCTTTACCTCAATACCAACAAGCTCGGCGTCACCCTTGACCTCGGCGACGCTCGCGACCGCGAGCATCTGTGCAAGCTGCTGGAAAACGCCGATCTCCTGTTCAACCCGAATCCGCCCGCACTCAATGAAAGACTGGGGCTGGATTGGCGCACGTTGACGGCCCGCCTGCCCCGCCTGACGGTGGTATCGATGACCTGGTTTGGCGCCGATTCGCCCTACCGAAACCGGCGCGCGGGCGACCTGGTCGCGACCCATATGAGCGTGGTCGGCCACGGCACTCCGATGCAGCAGGTGACCGACCCCGGCAGTCAACCACCGCTGCGCCTGGCTGGCCGCCAGGCGGATTATGTCACCGGCTATACCGCTGCCTCGGCCGCGCTATGCGCCTTGCTGGCACGCGGTCAGGATCGGCTCGGGATGCACGTCGATGTCAGCCAATGGCTCGCGATGGCGCAGATGTGCCGCCCGGAAATCAGCATTTACTCGCATGAGGCGCCGGACGCGCCCTACCGGCAGCGGCTGCTGATTCGCAAGAAGAGCAGCATCCAGTACATGTTTCCATGCCGCGACGGATGGGTCAGCTTCGGCTTGGCTACCAACCGCCATTGGCGCGGCACCAAGAAAATGATGGGCAATCCCGAGTGGGCTGAGAGCGAGATGTTCAGTACGCTCGAAGGCCGCCTCGGCAATAGCGACGCGCTCGAGGCGGTGCTGACGGAATGGCTCTCGCAATACACCCGCGAAGAGGTATTCAAGCTGGCCCAGGAACAGCACGTGCCGTCGTTTCCGGTGAACTCGCCCGCCGAGGTCGCACGAAATCCGCAATATGCCGCGCGCGGCTATTTCGTCGATTGCGCGCATCCTGTGGCCGGCAAGCTCAGGATGCCGGGCGCGCCAATGATTTTCAGCCGCACGCCCTGGCGGCTCAGGCGTCCTGCGCCTCGTCTGGGCGAACATAATACGAAGATTCTAGGCGAGCGGCTCGGTCTGAAGCCGAGTGAAGTTGAGGAGATTGCCGGAAAGACAGCTAGCCTGCTCGAATACGTGGCGACGTCCAATTCGGCCGAGTCTGTACGGTCGAACGTTGCGAAAGATGCTCGGAAACCGGCGTCGCACACTCCGTTCGCCGGAATTCGCGTCACCGATTTCGGCTGGATTTACGCACTCCCTTACGCGACCGCGTGGCTGGCCGCATTTGGCGCCGATGTGATCAAAATAGAGTCGAGTACGCGTCCGGATTTGGTTCGCTTCCTGAGCGGAACCGACGGCGTGACCGCGATGAATCGCAGCGGTATCTTTAACGCGATCAACTTCTCCAAGCGCAGCATGTCGCTGAATCTAAGCCATCCCAAGGCGCGGGATATCGCGCTGCGACTTATCGATAAGAGCGATATCGTTACCGAGAACTTTACCGCTCATACGATGCGCAATCTTGGGCTTACGTATGAAGATCTTCGCCATCAGCATCCGGGCCTTATCATGCTGTCGGGTAC
>DATEGX010000367.1:0-10635 GCA_035279875.1 Binataceae bacterium (SeqCode) | reverse complement strand
TTACTTCGACGACTCCACGTGGACGCGCCAGAAAACTACGGGCGTTGCCTGTCATTAACTTAACGAAGCAAACCGCTTATATTGGTTAGTATCATGTGGGGGTGGTATAGCCACGAACATGGGGGTGGAGGTGCCCGGATGAGGTCGTTTTAGTGAAGAAGCGAAGATGGAAGAATCCGCACGCGGTGGCGCTTGGGCGGCTGGGTGGTTTGGTGCGGAGCGAGTTCAAGAGGCGCGCCAACCGGGAAAACGGCCGCAAGGGCGGTTTGGTCAAAAGCCACAAGAAGACTATCGCGGCCAGGCGCAATGCTCGCCGCCCGCGGCCTAGACGACACAAGAAAGACTGAGCGCCTCGGTCGCGACAATTCGCAGTCGTTTTGGGCCACACGCTATAGGTCTCGGCGACGCCGGCATCCGCTATACCGCGCCAGGCATGCTCTAGAGGCGGCGTTCTTAGAGCGCCACCCGAAGGCTCTATGACGGCGGATTTTCTCGCCTCAAGATTCTTCGGCAGGCTCGGGTTCGGTTAAAATTAATGGCGCGCCTCCGTGGACTATTAAGGAACAAAGACTAAGCCAGCCGATAGGAGAAATTTTCGGCTTGGATGGTCGTTGATGCCGGTATTTCCGGCATTTATCAGACCCCACAGACTCTCTAGCAATTTCGTCGTTTTGGCGGTGGCCTGCTGGGATGGACCCAGCTACGTTGTTGACATTGAACGGGAAGCGGAGACTCCCCATGCGGATACTAAGGTCGATCGGCTTTCTTGAGGGCCTCCGTTCGCTAATTCCCGGCGGGTCGATTTGGGTACAGCAGTTTCGGCGCTCCCCGATTTCATCCAAAGATTCCATGGGACGTTCTTAATCTTAAAACAGACTTCGCGATGCCGCAAATTTACTTTGAGGATTTCAGCTTCGGATCAGCTCACGAAGAGGAGGTAAATGCATGCGTGGCCGCCAATCAAGCTCTACTAGGTATGAAGTTGCTTCTCCCCGTACGGAGTTCCGAGGATGGGGCGAAAACCCCGGCCACGGCGACTGAACTTCAATATTACCTTGATCGTTTTGAAGGGTCGTCTATTTGGCGGATTCCGGAACGGGGAGAGCGTGGCGAAGCTTGGAATCTTCGATACGACGGAGCGAGCCAGCGTTTATCTGATCTGGAGGAAGCTGTTAGCTCGATCGCTTACGTAGTGCGGCCTGGCGCGAGCGGACGAGAGGTCGGTGTGATTCGGCAACTGCTGAGTGGTCTCGGTTATCCGTCGTCAGGGCCTGTCGACGAATTCAACGCTGATCTGAAAGCCGCTGTCGAGCGTTTTCAGACTACCGCGGGAATCGCCATAGACGGAAAAGTCGGACCCGAAACGATTTCCGCCCTGACCGGCAACGTACCTCCGGTGATGCGGGAGCTCGGGCTTCGCGAGCGCTTGGCTGTCGTCGCCGAGCATGAAGGCAACCTTCGACTACGGTGGAAAGGCGCAGATAAGTCTCGCCGAGAAGTTACTTAAGCCCGCTGAGAGCTGAGATGCATCGGCGCGGCGAGATAGGTTCTTCGCCCGTACCTACAATTGGTGTGGTGCTTTTGTCCTCTGGTGCTGCCGTGAAGCAGGTTACGCTCTACCCGATGGACCGCCGAACTTCTATGCGACGTTTGCTCTGGTTGGGGCGTGGGTTGATTGGTCCAAGCCCTGTGGTTACTGGCTAACGGAAATTACGGTCGCCGAGCGGGCGATATAGTAGTCTTCGACTGGCATCACGGACGCGGACCGTACAAACATATCGGGATTGTTTCTAGTTTCGCTAAGGGTAATCCTGCATTTCGAACCTCGGAAGGTAACAGTGAATTTGCACTCTAACCTCCGTCAAGGAGAGCCACTCTCCTTCACGATTGATCAAATTCCGGAACGATGCTCGGGCAACTCAGAATTCCTAGGTGTTTGGGCAAGGAAAGGTGCTCGATGAGAGTGCGGTTGACAAGTGCGGACAAGAAGACGGACGATCGCGCTTGTCCGCTACGTACGTGAATCCAAAAAGCCTCGATTTTGTTGGTGGAGCTGACGCGGATCGAACGCGCGACCTCCTGAATGCCATTCAGGCGCTCTCCCAAACTGAGCTACAGCCCCACCGCTTCGGCAAGACCCTCAGCTAACCGGAACGATTCTGCAGAGTCAACCCAAGTCTCCGAGCAGCGTCGGAATCAGGCAACCCACCGAAGTGACACGTTCACGTTTAGCCTCCGATGCCACCGCACAGCCCGCTTAAGCGAGCAGTTTGCTCGCGCGCGCAGTGTCGGCGGCGGGCCACGAATTTTCTGGCCGCGAATATAGCTGACGGCGATTTCACTGGCGAGCGCGGTTCACGAGTTCGCGGGCCGCGCGCAGGAATTTGTCACTGGCTTCGTCGCCGCCAAGCATCCGCGCCAGTTCGGCGGCGCGATCCGCTGGCTTGAGCGCGCCGACCCGGCTGCGGGTGGCGCCGCGGCGCTCCTCCTTCTCGACTACGAAATGATGGTCGGCGAAGGCGGCGATCTGCGCGAGATGGGTCACGCACAGTATCTGATGGAAGCGCGCCAATTGCTTCAGCTTGCGTCCGACGATTTCCGCCGCCGCCCCGCCGATACCGGCGTCCACCTCGTCGAAGATCATGCTCGCGATGCCGCGGCGCTGCGCTTCGAGCCGCTTGAGCGCGAGCATCACGCGCGACAACTCGCCGCCCGAGGCGACTCGCTGCAGCGCGATTGCGGGCTGCCCGAGATTAGGCGCCAGATAGAACTCGACCGTGTCGATGCCGGTTGATCCGGCCGCCAGTCCGTCGCGGACGAATTCCGCCTCCGTTTTACCAAGTTGGCCAAGGCGTGCCTCGAAAGCGGCATTGCGCATCCCGAGCGTCTTAAGTTCCGCTTCCATCCGATGCTTCAGCGCAGCCGCCTCGCGCACTCGCCGAGCACTAAGCAGTTGTGCGCTCTCGAACAATCGATCGAGTAATCGGTCCATTTCGGCCGCGGCCGCGGCGCGGGTTTCAGCGGCGGTTTCGAGTTCGGCGATCTCGGCCCGAGTCCGCTTCAGCGTCTCGATTGCGTCGACGAGCGTGCCGCCGTATTTGCGTTTGAGGCGGATAAGTTCCTGTAAGCGGATTTCGATCTGTTCGAGCCGGGCCGGGTCGGCCTCGATCTGCGCCGCGTAAGCTTCCAAACCGCGCGCCGCCTCCTCGAGGTTGGTGCGCGCCGAGGCCACGAGTTCCAGGACGGCGCCGAGCTTGGAATCGAGCGAGGCACCCTCGGCGAGCCGGGCGTAAGCTTCCGAGATCAAGTCGACGGCGGAGCGTTCCGCACCGTAGAGTGATTGTTCCGCAGCGACCGCGGTTTCGGCCAGGCGCGTGGCGTTGGCCAGGACGGTGCGTTCAGCGGCGAGCCGTTCGTCTTCGCCTTCGACGAGTTCGGCGCGTTCGAGCTCGGCCAGCCGGAAGCGTGCGAGCTCGAGCAGGTCCGAGCGCTCCCGTTCACGCCGCTCGAGTTCGACCAGCTGCCCCCGGGCCGCGCTCGCACTTTGGAAGAGCGCTCGGTAAGCGGCCACCTCGCTCTCCAGTCCGGCATGCCGATCGAGCATCGCCAGGTGATTCTCCCGCTGCAGCAATGACTGCTGCTCATGCTGACCGTAGGTCTGGACTAGCGCCGCCCCGAGGCGGCCCAGGGTCTGAACAGTGGCGAGCTTGTCGTTAAGCGAAACCCGCGAACGGCCGGCTTCGGCAACCGTTCTGCGGACTATCAGTTCCTTCGGATTCTCTGCGTCGAGCCATTCGCAGGCGTCGGCGATAGGGCTCTCGCCCTCGAGCTGGAAGACCCCTTCGACGACCGCTTCCCTGGCCCCCGTGCGGACCATTTCGGGCGAGCTGCGGCCGCCGATCAGCAAGCCGAGCGCGGTCATTATGATGGTCTTGCCGGCGCCGGTCTCGCCCGATAGGACGTTAAGGCCGGGACCGAACGACAGCGCGGCTTCTTCGATTACGGCGAAGTTGCGGATGCGCAGCTCGGTCAGCATCCGCGCTTAGCCCCATCTGAGCTTGTCGCGCCAGATCTCGAAATATGGATGGGCCGAGCGGACCAGCGCGACCGCGTGGCGGCCGCGGTGAATCCGAATCAGGTCGGTCTGGTCCAGGTGCGCCGTTTCCTGACCGTCGCAGGTCAGCATCGCCCCATGATGATCGCTCTGCACATGCATTTCGAGCTCAAAAGAATCGGGCAGCACGACCGGGCGGTTACTGAGCGTATGCGGACAAATTGGCGCCAGTACCACTACCCGCAGATTCGGGAAGATAATCGGGCCGCCAGCACTCAGCGCGTAGGCGGTCGAACCGGTCGGGGTCGCGACAATCAGGCCGTCGGCGCGATATCGGCAAAATGGCGTATGGTCGGCAATCACATGCAGGTCGAGCATTCGCCCGAATGCGCGTTTTATAATCACGACGTCATTAAGCGCGCGGAAATGCTCTTTTGACCCGCGGCCGCCGTTGCGCTCCACCACCGCTTCCAGGGTGATGCGGCGGTCGACTTCATAGTCGCCGGCGATCACCCGTCCGAGAACGTCGCGTGCTTCGTCGGTCGTTGCTTCGGTCAGGAAGCCGAGTCCGCCAAGGTTGATACCAAGCACCGGCGTTTCACGTTCGCCGATCATGCGTGCCACGCCGAGCAGGGTTCCATCTCCGCCCAGCACCACAATCAGGTCGCTTTGATGGGCTAATTCGGCGGGTTCGACCTGCCGAGCGCCAATAATTGGCGCCGTCAGTGGCTCGCTAACCGGGTCGAGGCCGCGCGCCTTGATCCATTGAGTGAGTTCGGTGGCGAGCGCGATCGCGTGTTGGGGGAGATCCTGCCTGACCACCAATCCGATCGAACGTATAGGTTGCTTTCCGGCCACCGCGACTTTGGATTATCACGCGGCTTCGGTTACGGCGCAACGCCGCGTCCCGAACCGGCGCGATCCTTGTTCACATTCAGGACACCGACGGCGACCGCAAACCGAGTCCGCAATTCTGGCAACGCTGGTTGAAAGGCCCATACCAATACGGCAATTCGGCTGTGGGGCAAAAGTTGACCGCGCAGCGCGGGCATCGCGCGGTACTGACCCGGCTGGCCATCCATAGACCCAGCGCCAGCCAGGCTAGGGTTAATGGCACAAACAACAGATCCGGCATGAGCAGAACGGCTACCCAGCCCGCCGGGATCATCGCGATTAGCCAGACCAATACCAGCGCTTGCCTCCGTCTGAGCCGGCGCAGTTCGAGACGCTCACGCGGGTTGGCCGGCAGCCACGACGGATAAACGCGCGGCCGGGCATTTGGGTGAGGCATAGGGGGTGTCAGCGGTCTTGGCACGTCTCCGGCATAGCATGGACAACGCCGCCAAAAAATGAACGCGAGAAGCTCTCCTTTTGGCACATCCTGGATTTCGAACGCCGAAACGGTCCCAGTAGCCGAGAAGCCAAGACATACTGTCTAGGGATTGAAAGTGTAATATCACGCTATATTTGTCATAGGCGAAGATCGGGCGACAGTGTCGCGAGACGGAGCAGTCTTGGCTGAATGATTGCTAATAGGGGCTCTTTGACAGCGCGGGATGGCACATGCAACTTGAAAGTCTCGGCGTTAGCCGAACAGCAAAATACCTGCGGGCTCTGCGTCGATATCGGTGCGCAAGAGTGGGGGCGGAGACGCTGCTTTCAGGGGGACATGCCGGTACACTCGGACCTGTGTTCGGCGCCGAGCGCGATTGGAATTTGTTCGACCTACCATCTGGACGGCCATGGCAAAGGCGTGATGCGGGCGCAGGGCGAAGGCCTGCACTCCCCGGCACGCGCCGAATCGTGAGGAATTGAACCGTGGACTGGTATCTGGTTCGCACCAAACCGGGGAAGGAGCGATGGGTCCACGACCAATTGTGCGGGATTCTGCCTGAAGCCTTCCTGCCGTTGCTGGAAGCGCGGACCCCGCGATGGGGTAAAATGGCGTGGTCGATCGTGCCGCTTTTCCCGTGCTACGTGTTTGCCCGTTTCGACCTGCAGAGCCGTTATTTCGACGTCAAGTATATGCCGGGGGTTCAGGGTATCGTCTCTGCCGGCCGCGACCCGCTGTCGGTGCCAGGGACGGTGGTCGACGAGATCCGGCTGCGCGGGGTCGACGGGGTAGTGAAGATCGAGGAGAAGAGTTTCGACAACGGCGACCGGATACGGGTGGTCGAGGGGCCGTTCCGCGGCTTCGAGGCGATTTTCGAGCGCTACTTATCCGGACCGGAGCGAGTGGCAATCCTGCTGAGCGCGGTCGAGGCCAACGGCCTCCGGGTAGTGCTGTCGGCGTCGGCGGTGGCCAAAAGTCCGTAATCAAACACGCCCGCCGCTCTCTTGGCGGATGCACGCGACATGGAGACGCGGCGAATCAATGGTTGAAACCAGCTTCGGGAACATGGCCGCGATGCCCGGCTTGGCGCTAATCGCGATAGTCGGCGTGTCGTGCTCCGCGATGCATCAGTTAGGGCTCTGGAGCGTGCCGTCGATCGGTTCCTTTCACGGCGTAAGCTTCGGCGAGCGCCTCTATGAAGTCGAGACCCGCTATCCGGGCGGCCAGGCGGAAACCAGTCCGTCGGGGGCGCAAGTCTGGTCGCTTGACGAGGTGAACGAGGAGGGCGTGCGCTTCAGCCGGGTGCTTTACGAATTTGCGTATCACGACGGGATGCAATTGGTGATAGCCAACGTCGAGCCGCCGTCGTTTCACGCTTTGCGCCAGCGGTTGATTGACCAGCTCGGGACGCCATCGGCGAGTACGTCCGACAAAGTGACCGGTGCGCGGTTGACTTGGACGACCCCCGGCGCCGAAGTCGCGATACTGGACCAGACCGCGATGCGGCTGATCATTTTTGGGCCGGACGGGGCAACGCTGCGGTCCGACGCCGTGTCTGGAGAAAGCGGCCGGTTCTCTTAGGAGATATGCGAACTCGTGGCACGAATTAGCATCGTATAACTTTTGGTATTGACTTAGATTTACTTGAAATGCTATAAGTAGCTTTGTATCTCTTCAGGATGCGTTGAAGCCCAGTGCGGCTGCCGACTCGGTGAGGTTCCGGTCGGAAGCCCAGCAACGCCGCCTTTGCCGATATCGTTAGTTTAGAGTTGCTGTGACCAGCTTAGAGAGCCGGCAGGCGGACGCTCGCCCCGATCCGCTCCCTAAGCCACCTCTCGGTTAAACTTTCTCGAAATTCTGAAGCTCCAAGCCGAGCTCGGTTCTCAAGCCGAAGCCAGGGCCATCAGCGGCGCGAGCAGTGCAGGGCGCAGCGATGCGCCCGCGGAAATCCAAATCCAAGCCGACCAACATGAATAATCGACCGTGGTTGAACTCACTCGCGGTGCCTCGCCGCGTCCGTTTTCTCATGCGCGTGATTTGTATGGCGCTGGCATTGGCCATCGTCAGCGCGCCGCTTGCCGTTCTCGATGCCCAGAACGTGCCGTCGTCCGATTCGGGCTCCGGTCTGGCCGGTGGCGCCGGGCCAGCGGCGGCGGACTCAGCAGGGGCTCAGTTGAGCGATAATTTCGCCCAACCGTCGCTGGTGAGTGGCGGTGACCGGGGTGACCCCGGCGCCAATTCATCGAACGGAATCAGCCAGGCGGCGGGCGCAACCGGGGCGCTACAGGAGCAAAACCCGCCCGGCTCCGACGCGGCTCCAGGTTTCGGCGCCAGCACCGCGGCTCAGCTCGGCAACAGTGTAATGAATCCGGCGGCAATTGCGCGGCGGCTGGGACTCTCGACCGCCGAGCTGGCCGGTCTGCGCAACGAGGCCGCCAGCGGGATGACTCCTGACCAGGTCCAGCAGCTATGCCTGCGCTTTGCGGCGCGCCAGATGACCCCGGCCGACGTTGGTGCAATCGCCAAATCGCTGGGGCTGGCCCTGACCGGCCAACAGCTCGCCCAGCTCAAGAGCTGCACGCAGCTCGGTGCGCCGACCAGCCCGCTGGAGAATGCCTCGGCGCCGCAGAACCTTCAGCCGGGACAGCATACGACCGCGCCGCGCGGATCGTCACTGATCGAGAAATCGTTCCACGCGCTCGACTCGGATACACCGCCGGCGCCGCCGTCGGCGAGAAATCTCAGCCAGTTCGGCTATTCGCTGTTCGACTCGCGGGTCTCCACTTTCGCCCCGGTCAGCAACGTGCCGGTGGGCAACGACTACGTGCTGGGCCCCGGCGACGAACTCAAGATGCTGATTTGGGGGCGGGTCAATGACCGGCTCGACCTGACCGTGCAGCGCGACGGCAGCGTGTTGCTGCCGCAGATGGGTCCGCTGCAGGTGGCGGGACTGACCTTCGCGCAGGGCAAGCAGTTGATCGAGCAGCGAGGCGAGCAAATCACCGGGGTCAAGGTCGACGTTACGATGGGCCGTCTGCGGACGATTCAGGTCTTCGTGATCGGCGAGGTCCGCGAGCCGGGCGCCTACACCGTAAGCGCGCTTTCGCATATCACCAACGCGCTGGCGGCCTCGGGCGGAATCACCCGCGTGGGCAGTCTGCGGCGGATCGAGTTGCGCCGGCAGAACCGCGTTATAAAGAGCCTCGATCTGTATGCGATGCTGCTCAACGGCGACACCTCCGCGGACGTACAGCTTGCGGCCGGCGACGTGATTTTCGTGCCGGTGATCGGCCCGGTTGCGGCGGTCGCCGGCGACGTCAAACGCCCGGCAATCTACGAACTGGGCGGCAGCGCGCAGAGCCTCCAGGACGCGCTTCGGCTGGCCGGCGGAATCAGCGCCTTCGGCTACTCGCAGCGGGTCCAGGTCGAGCGGGTCGAGAACCATCTGCGGCGGGTGGCGCTCGACGTCGATCTGAACGAACTACGGGCCCATCGCTTCGAAGTCGCCGACGGCGACCTGATCAAGGTCTACCCGGTGCTGCCGCAGCAGCGGGATATCGTGACGGTCGCCGGCAACGTCAACCGTCCGGGCAGTTATCAATGGTACTCGGGGATGCGGGTGGCCGACCTGGTCCGCGCCGCCGAGGGGGTCGCTCCGCATACTTTCTTCCGCTACGCCCTCATCCGCCGCCAGAGCGGCCCGGAGAAGTCGATGCATCTGGTGCCGGTCGACCTCGGCGAAGCGCTGGCCGACGAACTGGCCGGGCAAGCCGACGCGGCGCTGGATCCGCAGGATACGCTGACGGTCTTCAACGAAATGCAGATCAAGGACCTGCCGACCGTGCAGGTGTTCGGCGAAGTGCGCAACCCCGGCTTCTACGTGCTCGACCATGGGATGCGCGTGAGCGACCTGGTTTTCCTGGCCGGCGGGCTCAAGGACGACGCCTATATGGGCAAGGCCGAGCTCGCCCGGACCCAGGTGATCAACGGCGTCAGCACCCGCCATACCTATGAGGACGTGGACCTGCGCGAGACCCTGGGCGGCTCGGGTATGGGCAATCCGCTGCTGATGACCAACGACCAGCTGTTCGTGCGCAAGGCCTCGGACTGGCATCTGCCGTGGGTGGTCGAGGTCAAGGGCCAGGTGCTGCGGCCCGGCCCCTACACGATTCATGAGGGTGAGCGGCTGGCCTCGGTGCTCGAGCGCTGCGGCGGCCTGATGAACGGGGCCTATCCGCAAGGCGCGGTGTTTATCCGCCAATCGATCAAGCAGCTCGAGCAGAAGCGGCTCGACCAAGCCCGCCAGCAACTGCAGCAGGCGGTGGCCCGGGCCGAGCTGCGGCCGGCCAGTCTCGACGAGGACAAGTCGAATACCGATCCCAAGGCGCTCGAAATGCTGCAACGGACGCTCGCGCAGACCGAAAACCAGCAGGCTCAGGGCCGCCTGGTGATTCATCTGCGGCCGTTCGACCAGCTCGCCGCCTCGCCCGATAACGTGGTGCTCGAGGACCAGGACGAGATCATGATTCCGCGCCGTCCGGCCGGGGTGAACGTGCTCGGCCAGGTCTACAGCCCCAATGCCATCGTCTACCAGCCGGAACTCACCGTGCGTGACTACCTCGAACGCGCGGGCGGGCCCAACGAAGGCGCCGACACCGACCATATCTTCGTGGTCAAGGCCGACGGCTCAATTCTGACCGAAGAGGGGCTCAAGAGCGGCTCGCGCGGCACCATGTTCCCGCTGTTGCCGGTAATTTCCGGCGGCCTGATGGGCCAGCGGCTGGAGCCCGGCGATACGGTCTTCGTACCGGAGAAGTTGATCTACAAGAACAATCTCAAGCTCTACAGCAACGTCGCCCAGATCTTTGCGTCGACCGCGCAGACCCTGGCGATTTTCGCGCTGGCGGCGGGCCTCTGAGGGTTCCATCCGCGATTCGCCGGGTGACGCGTCTGTGCGCCGCAATGGTTGTCGCAGTGCTGGCTATGATGCCGGCGAGTATCGGCGCGCAGGCGCAGACCGCGCCGCCGCCCAGCGCCACGATCGACGCGCCGCGGATGCTGCGCGCGGCGGCGCGGCTCTACGGGCTCGACCCCGAACTGCTCGAGGCGATCGCGATGGTCGAATCGGGCAACGACGCGTTGGCGGTCTCGCCGCGCGGTGCGCAAGGGCTGATGCAATTGATGCCGGCCACGGCGCTGCGTTTCGGCGTCGCCGATCCCTTCGACCCGGTCGACAATACGTTGGGGG
>DATEGX010000366.1:0-5535 GCA_035279875.1 Binataceae bacterium (SeqCode) | reverse complement strand
CTAATAGGATTCATTCGAAGCTGAAACAACAAAGTTTGAAGGCGAGAGTGATGTCGTTTGAGCCGACGCAGAACCTAGGTTTGCGGAACAAAAGCCTGTCGAGATGTTGATCATCGCGTCATTTAAGCTTTATCGTGGATTGGGACTCCTCTCCGCCCGAATCATTGTGGCAAGACCATCGTAAGTATCGACAACCGGGCGCCAACCGAGCGCTTGCAGCTTGCCGGGGTCGACGATCAGGTTTTCGCCCAGGCGCGCCCAAAACTCTCGACGATTCATCAGACCCAGCGCAAGACGAAAGAGAAACGGCGGAACATAAAATTGCCGAGCCTGGCGGCCTTGCGCTTTTCGCAGCAGGCTGACGGTCTCCGCGAGCGTGAGCGGTTTCGGGTCGGCGATCAGATAGGTCTCATTTATCGCGGCCGGATTGTTCAGCAGAAACAGAACCGACGAGGTCAGGTTGTCGATGCCGAGCAATGAACGCCGGCCGGTCAGCCCGAGGAACGGAAGCGGCAAATTCGTCCGTGCAAGCCGCAGCAGGGCCTGAATGTGCCCAATCGGACGGGGGCCATAGACCGCGACAGGCCGCAAGATCGTGAACGGCACGCCCGATGCGCGCAAGGCTGTTTCAGCGGCAAGTTTTGTGCGCCCATAGGCATCGGTCGGGCAAGCTTCATCTATTTCACGCACCATTTGCTTGGCGGAAGCGCCGGCCTGCGCGCGGACCGAAGAAAGAAACATAAAGCGCTCGACGCCCGCCCTCGCGGCGCTCAGCGCAAGATTCTGCGTAGCGAGCCGATTGACCGAATCGAAGGCCTCATAGGTAGTGCCGCGCGCGTCGGGATGAGCCAGACCCGCCAGATGAATCACCGTGTTGACGCCTGCGAGGACCGGCTTCCAGTCAACGGCTTTTCTGAGATCGGGAATGACGACGGCTTCGACGGAACGCGGAAGCCGCTCCGCGCTGCGCGTCGTCGCACGGATCGAATAGCCGGCCTTGAGCAGTTCACCCACCAGCGGGCGTCCCAAAAAGCCCGAAGCGCCGGTAATCAGCACGGTGTTTTTTGCCATATCAATGCTTCGTAAAATGCCGGACAAAACGTATCGATCTTGGTCTAACCGCGGCCGCCGAATATCATACTCTTGCGGCATCGCGCCGTACTGGATTCTGAGCTATTGAAATGAGCTTTCGCGCGACAGATGACCGCTTGTCGCGCGAGTACTCCGGATGGAGGCAGGAGAAAATTAGTCTTGCGTAATCAACTCGATAGCCTCTCTTCCCACCGAACGATTGCGCGCCCGACGCCGCGCGACTCCATCGTTAAAGGCTACGTTTCCCATGCTGGCTAACAGCCCCGGCGCCGCCCAAAAAATACACGTGCCAGCGGCCGGCGCGCGCGTTGCCATTTTGATGGGAACAAAAAACGGCGCGAGGTTTCTGGACGAGCAGCTGAAATCGATTGCGAACCAATCCCACACCAATTGGACCTTGGTCGTATCCGATGATGGCTCCGCCGACGAAACCGGAGAAATCGTCGCGCGCTTTGCGCGAGATTGGCCACAGCGGATCGTTATGCGGCAAGGCCCACAGAAAGGGGTCTGTGCGAATTTTCTCTCGCTCGCGACCGATCCCACGATCGAGGCCGACTATTTCGCGTTCAGCGATCAAGACGACATCTGGTACGCCGATAAGCTCGAGCGCGCGCTGCACTGGTTTGCGAGCGTCCCCGACGACACACCCGGTCTTTATTGCGGCCGAACCGAGTTGGTGACGTCGGATGGCCGGTCATACGGCCTGTCGCCTTTGTTCACCCGTTCCCCCGCGTTTCAAAATGCCATCGTTCAAAGCCTGGGCGGCGGCAACACGATGATGTTCAACAAGGCTGCAAAAAAATTGCTGGAGGAGGTCGGCCCGCTCAAGGTCGTCCTGCATGATTGGTGGCTCTACCAGTTGATTTCAGCCACCGGCGGCGCCATCCGCTATGATCCTCGGCCGGTGCTCAAATATCGGCAACACCAGCGCAGTCTCATTGGATCGAATCTCGGCTGGCGCAACAGGCTGATCCGCATCCGCATGACGCTCAACGGGCGCTTTCATGACTGGAACGCGATTAACATCGCCGCATTCGAGCGGGTGCCCGAGCATTTGATCAAGCCGAACAATCGTGCCGTCCTGACGCTCTTTGCCAAAGCGACAAACGCCGATCTATTTGAGCGCCTCCGCTCCTACAGGCAATCCGGCATTTACCGGCAGACCGTGCTGGGCAATATCGGCCTGGTCGTCGCGGCCATCATCAAGAGACTCTGACGTGGTGACGATCTCATCCGTTGGCGGGGCGGAAAATATGTCCGGCAAAGCGGTCGTGCTCGTCACCGGCGGCGCCGGTTTCATCGGCGCCAATTTCGTGCTCGATTGGCTCGCGCAGCAACGCGGCACGATCGTCAATCTGGACAAGCTCACTTACGCCGGAAACCGCGACAATCTCGCGACGCTCTCTGGCAATCCGCATCATATTTTCGTCGAGGGCGACATTGGCGATACCGGGCTCGTCGCAAAGTTGCTGACCGAGCATCGGCCATCCGCGATCGTAAACTTTGCCGCCGAATCGCACGTCGACCGGTCGATTCATGGGCCCGCGGATTTTATCTCGACCAATATCGTCGGCACCTGTCGGCTGCTTGAAAGCGCGCGCGCGTATTTTCAGACATTGAGCACGTCGGAGCAGGACGCTTTCCGTTTCATCCACATCTCGACCGACGAGGTCTTCGGCTCGCTGGAATTAGACGCGCCGCCATTCGCCGAGACAAATCAATACCTGCCCAATAGTCCCTATTCGGCTTCGAAGGCGGCCTCCGACCACCTGGTCCGGGCGTGGCATCATACCTACCGCCTCCCCATTATCGTGACCAATTGCTCGAATAACTACGGGCCCTATCAATTCCCCGAAAAGCTTATCCCTTTGACGATCCATCACGCGCTGACCAACAAGTCTTTGCCGTTATACGGTGATGGCCGGCAGCGGCGGGACTGGCTTTATGTTACCGACCACTGCGCCGCCATTCGCGCCGTGCTGGATCGCGGCCGCATCGGCGAGACCTATAACATTGGCGGGCGCACGGAGAAGGCCAACGTCGATGTGGTAAACACGTTGTGCGAGATCCTCGACGTCGAGCGGCCCCGCTCCGACGGCCGCTCTTATCGTCAGCAGATCGAGTTCGTCGGCGATCGTCCGGGCCATGACCGCCGTTACGCGATGAATGCCGGCAAGATCGAACGTGAGCTCGGTTGGACCCCGGCCGAAACATTCGAAAGCGGATTGGCCAAAACAGCCCGGTGGTATCTAGACAATGCCAAATGGGTCGAGCGCGTGGTCAGCGGCTCCTATCGCGACTGGATGCAAAAGAACTATTCTAATCGATGAGCTACACGCTCGCGCGATAAACGGATAAAACAGCGGCTATGTCGAAAACGGCACGAAAAGGCATCATCCTTGCCGGCGGCTCGGGCACGCGGCTGCACCCCGCGACGCTTGCGGTGTCCAAGCAATTATTGCCGATCTTCGATAAGCCAATGATCTATTATCCGCTCACGACGCTGATGCTGTCGGACATCCGGGACATTCTCGTTATCTCCACGCCGCAGGACACGCCGCGCTTTGAACAGCTCCTGCGCGACGGCAGCCAGTGGGGAATGAACATTTCCTATGCCGTTCAGCCGTCGCCCGACGGCCTGGCGCATGCATTCATCGTCGGCGCGAATTTCGTCGGAAAAGACAGCGCGGCGCTCATTCTCGGCGATAACTTGTTTTACGGGCACGGGCTGCCGGCGCTGTTGAATACCGCTTGCAACCGGGCAAGCGGCGCGACGGTCTTTGCCTACCGCGTCAACGACCCCGAGCGGTATGGCGTGATCGAATTCGACCAAGACCAACGAGCCTTGTCGCTCGAGGAAAAGCCCGCGGCGGCGAAATCGCCTTATGCCGTGACGGGACTTTATTTTTTCGACAACGATGTCGTTAGTATTGCCCGATCGATCAAGCCTTCGGGGCGCGGCGAATTGGAAATCACCGACGTCAATAATGCTTATCTCAAGGCCGGTCGCCTGAACGTGGAAGTGCTGGGACGCGGCTATGCGTGGTTCGATACCGGCACGCACGAATCAATGCTCGAGGCAAGTCAATTCATTGCCACGATCGAAAATCGCCAAGGCTTGAAGGTCGCCTGCCCCGAAGAGATAGCGTTTGAGAAGCGCTGGATCGGTATTGATCAGATCGAGCGCGTCGCAAAATTGATGAGCAAAACGAGCTACGGTCTCTACCTGCGCCGCCTGGTCGACGAGGAGAGGCGGCAGTGAAAGCTACCGCGACGCAGATACCAGATGTGCTGGTGCTGGAGCCGGACGTCTATCCCGACGAGCGCGGCTTTTTTTTCGAAAGCTTCAATCGGAAAAAATTCAAGGAATCGACGAAGCTGGATGTCCAGTTTGTTCAAGACAATCAGTCGCATTCCTTGAAAGGCGTTTTGCGCGGACTGCACTATCAAATTCAACGGCCGCAGGGAAAGTTGGTCAGCGTCATCGAAGGCGAGATATTCGACGCCGCCGTTGATTTGCGCCGGAACTCGCCGTCCTTCGGAAAATGGACCGCGATCACAGTGTCGGCGGAAAACAAAAAGCAGGTTTGGATCCCGCCAGGCCTGGCGCACGGTTTTTTGGTGTTAAGCAAAGCCGCCACGGTGCTCTACAAAGTCACCGACTACTACGCGCCCCAGCACGAGCGCACGTTGATCTGGAACGACCCCGCCATCGGGATAGCGTGGCCCGCCGAAACTTCGCCGATATTGTCCGCCAAAGACCGGCTGGGGCTTCAACTCGGTCAGGCGGAGGTCTTTGAGTGAAACTGCTGGTCACGGGCGCCAACGGTCAGGTGGGCTGGGAATTGCGGCGAAGCCTGTTGCCCTTGGGCGAGGTCGTTGCGCTGGACCGCAACGCCTGCGATTTGTCCCGTCCGCAAGAACTGATCCGGATCATTCGCGGCGTCAGGCCGGACGTCATCGTCAATGCCGCCGCCTATACCGCGGTCGACAAAGCGGAGGAAGAAGAAGCGCTGGCGACAGAGATAAACGGCGCCGCGGCCGGCGTGATCGCCGATGAGGCGCGCAAGCTCGGCGCGCTGCTCATTCATTATTCGACGGACTACGTATTCGACGGCGCCAAAACCGATGCCTATACCGAAGATGACCCACCGCATCCGATCAACGCCTATGGACGCAGCAAGCTCGCGGGCGAGCGCGCCATCGAACAGTGCGGCGGGCGCTACCTGATCCTGCGGACCAGCTGGGTCTATGCGGCGCGTGGACACAATTTCTTGCGCACGATTCTTCGGCTTGCGCGCGAGCGCGACGAGTTGCGCATCGTGGCGGATCAAATCGGAGCGCCCACGTGGGCGTCGGACATCGCCAGCGTCACCGCCGCCATTGCACAACAAACATCGGGCCAACGGAACGTTGGAAGCTTTTCGTCGGGCATTTTGAACG
>DATEGX010000365.1:0-2816 GCA_035279875.1 Binataceae bacterium (SeqCode) | reverse complement strand
GCGCTCACGCGCGGTTTACATTTTCTGCGCCGAAGAGCGTGAGAGCAGGCGAGTGGTAGCCGCCTCGATGATTATCGCCAAGCATGGCACACCGGCGGCGCCGCATTACTACCTCGAGATGGACAGCGACGAGCGCTATTCGCACACGCTGCGCAAATCCTTCCGTCATCCTTTTCTCAGGCTGCGCTATTCGATGAACGGGCCGACCGAGATAGGCGGGCTCATCGTTACGGCTGCGATGCGCGGCCACGCCGAACGCGTCGGCAAGCAGATTTCCTGGGCGCGTTTTCTCTATATCGCGCGGCATCGCAAACGCTTCGAGGACCAGGTGGTGGCCGAGATGCTCGCGCCGATGATGCCCGATCACGGCAATGTTTTCTGGGACCATTTCGGCAGGTCGGTTACCGGCCTGTCGTTTCGCGAAGCGGATATTCTGTCGGCCCGCGACAAGGAGTTCATCCGGGCGTTATTCCCCGAAACGCCGCTTTATACTTTCCTGCTGCCCGACGAGATCCGTGCATCTCTGGGAGCGGTCGGCGTAAACACGCGCGGCGCGGTGCGGCTACTGGAGCAAGCCGGGATGAAATTCCTCAGGCATATCGATCCGTTCGATGCGGGTCCGTATTTCGGCGCGGCCACCGACCAGTTGATTCCGGTTCAGAACACCCGCACGCTCACCGCCAGCGAGGGAGAACCGGCACCCGAACACGTCGGGCAGTATCTCGTTGCTCACGAAAATCGAGAGTTCCGCGCGGTTCGGGCTGAAGCCGAGGTCGCCGCGGATCGAGTCATGATGCGGCCCGCGGTTTTGAAGGCCCTCGGCATCAAGCCGCGAACCAAGGTGGCTATCGTTCCAATCCCGTAGTGCGGGCCATCGGCCCGCTGCCGCCGGCCTCCGGTTCGCGACGGCCGTCTTCCGACGCTCAGCTTCGCATGCCGCCTCGCACGACCTTGCCGGGCATCGCGCCCGAAGGTTCGCCGTCCTGAAAGACCACTTCGCCGCTGACGATCGTGTACTTGTAGCCCTCGGCACGCTGCACGAAGCGCCTCCCGCCCGCCGGCAAGTCGTAAACCGTCTCGGGCGCGCGCACCCGCAGGTTGGCAAAGTCGATTAGATTGATATCGGCTTTCTTGCCCGGAGCCAGGATGCCGCGATCTTCGAGTCCGTAGAGCTTTGCGGTCTCACTAGTCTGTAGCTTGACCGCGAACTCGAGGGGCAGCTTCTCTCCGCGGCTGCGATCGCGCACCCAATGCGACAAAATATAAGTCGGCATGCTCGCGTCGCAGATCGTCCCGCAATGGGCGCCGCCGTCGCTCAGGCTCAGAATGCTGTTCCCGTTGGTCAGCATTTCGCGATAGGGATCGAGATTGAACCCGTTGTAAGCCAGTGGCCCGTATAGTACCCGGCGGCCTTCGTTTTCGAGCATCGTATCGTAAGCCAATTCCTGCGGTGTGACGCCGAGTGCACGCGCGCGGGCGCCGATGCTGGTCTCAGCAGCGGGCTCATAGTCCGGCGGATCACCGAGCGGGAAAATTGTATCGAACATCGTCACCATTCGGAGCGTCTCGCGGTCCCGTACGGCTGGTTCGTCGGCCAGGATTTGCGCCCGAACCTGGGGATCGCGCATCCGCGCCAGGCGTTCGCCCAAGGTTAGGCTCAGCAGGGGACGGAAGCTGCGATGGGTCGCGAATGGATGCAGCGTGCTCTCGAGGCTCATCAGGATGCCGGTCGGGCGGGCGGGCACCTGGTTCAGGATATGCGCGCCCTGCGCATTGCGATCTTTGACAAATTGCCATAACTCGCGGCTGCGCATCCCGGAGCGGCTGCTGATTAGTGCGGCCAGGGAAACCGGCCGTCCGGTATCCCGCGACATCTGTGCTACCCATTCCAGGTCCGCGTCTTCGCCGGCCACGTCCGTGATAATTTCAAAAACCCCGTGGCCGACCTCGCCCAGCGCGCGCGCCATCGCACCGACTTCGGCAACGGCCGCGAAAGTCCCCGGCACGTAACCCTTGTCCTTTGTCCGATGGACATGAGTGCGCGAGGTGCTGAAGCCGAGCGCGCCGGCCCTCAACGAGTCGCGCACCACCGCCGCCATCTGTGCGATTTCTTCCGAAGTGGCCGCCTCACTTGCTGCACCGCGTTCACCCATCACGTAGGGACGGATCGCGCAATGGGGCACATGGGCGCCGACGTCGATTGCCCGCTTGATGCGCGACATCGCGTCGAGGTATTGGCCGAACGATTCCCATTCGAAGTGGATTCCGGCGGCAAGGGTTGTGCTCGGGATATCTTCGACCGCATCCATCAGGCTGATCAGGTAGCCTTCCTTGCCGGGCCGCACCGGTGCGAAGCCGACCCCGCAATTGCCCATCACGACGGTCGTCACGCCGTTCCAACTCGACGGCGTCAGGTAAGGGTCCCAGGCCGCCTGGCCGTCGTAATGCGTATGGATATCGACCCATCCGGGAGCGGCAATCAGGCCGTTGGCGTCGATCTCCTCGCGTCCGGCGCCGGCCTTGCCCTCGACCCTCACGATCTTGCCCGCGTCGATTGCGATGTCGCCGCCGCGCGCGCTCGCACCAGTGCCGTCCACGATAGTTGCGTTGCGGATTACCAGGTCATGCATCGGATCGATCTCCTTCGAACGGGTCAACAGAGCCTTTGGGTATCATAGCCGACGAATCGGCGAAATCGCAGCAGAGTGAAACCCCTTTGGAGGACGCGGAAACGATAGAAGCGGCAAAGCGCCGGCAGCTTACGCCACGAGAGCTTTGCGTGTCAATTCATCGCGATTCGCCGTATCAGTTGGGGA
>DATEGX010000364.1:0-4815 GCA_035279875.1 Binataceae bacterium (SeqCode) | reverse complement strand
TCGAAGCGGCCGCCGGCGGCGGGATGGTGCGGGCGGTCGCGGACGGCTCGCTGCGCGTCCGCAGTATCGAGGTCGAACCCTCCCTGCTCGCCGCCAATGATCGCGAGATGATTCAGGATCTGATCGTCGTGGCGGTCAACGACGCGCTCCGCCGCGCACAGGATCTGGTGGCCCAGGAAATGGGCAAGCTCTCGCCCTTTGGCGGCATGAATATCCCCGGCTTGTTCGGTAATCGTTGATCGCGGAGGCTTCGAGCAAAGCATCGCGATGGCGGAAAATCTCAAGCGCGGCGACGGATTGCCGCCGGCGATGACGCGGCTGGTCAAGGAGCTGTCGCGCTTGCCCGGAATCGGCGAAAAGACCGCCTCGCGCCTGGCCTTCAATCTGCTCAATCGCCCGCGCGACGAGGTTATCGCGCTGGCCGAGTCATTGCTCGAAATGAAGGAGCGGGTGGGCTTGTGCGCCGAATGCTTCGGGCTGTCGGACGCCGCCCGCTGCCCGATCTGCGGCGATCCCGCCCGCGATCGCGAGTTGATCTGCGTGGTCGAAGGACCGGCTGACCTGATGGCAATCGAGCGGGCGCGCAGCTACAACGGGCTCTACCATGTGCTGCATGGAGCAATTGCGCCACTCGACGGTATCGGCCCCGAGGACATCAAGATTCGCGAGTTGTTGCTGCGGCTCGAGCAGCCCGGCGCCGTGCGGGAGGTGATCATCGCCTCCAACGCAACCGTCGAGGGCGAGGCGACTGCGCTTTATCTTGCCAAGGTGCTGAAGCCTCTCGGGATCAAGGCCACCCGCCTGGCGCGCGGACTTCCCGCCGGCGGCGACCTCGAATACAGCGATTCGGCGACGCTTTCGAGTGCGCTCAACGGCCGCCGCGAACTGTAGCTGTCGCGATTCCGCTCCCCTGCCTTCAACCTTGCAAGGTTTTGGCGGCGGGCGTTAAAATTATCCCGAGACTGCGGGCGCGCAGGCGTTAGAATTGTTCTGAGACTTCGGCGCGCGCGCTCATCCGGCACGAGGGTCGCGGCATCGCAGGCCGCCCCCGCAGCGACCGCAACGATTGCGCCGCGCCGTTAGGCCGCAACTTCTCACAAAAAGGACGGTGAACCTGTATGGCCTTTGAATTGCCTAACCTACCCTATCCCTACGACGCGCTAGCGCCGCATATCTCGAAGGAGACCCTGGAATTTCATCACGACAAGCATCACGCCACCTACGTCACCAATCTGAATAACCTGGTCAAGGGCGGCAAGTTCGAGAACCAGACCCTCGAACATATCGTCAAAGAGGCGGGATCCGGACCGATTTTCAACAACGCCGCGCAGCATTTCAACCACAGCTTCTACTGGAACTCGCTCAAGCCCAAGGGCGGCGGCCATCCAGGCGGGCGGCTCGCCGACGCGATCAAGAAGGCCTGTGGCGATTTCGAAGCCTTCAAGAAAAAGTTTACCGAGACCGCGGTAGGTCATTTCGGCAGCGGATGGGCGTGGCTGGTGCAGAATGCCGACGGTTCGCTGGCGATCGAAGGGGGCCACGACGCCGACAATCCGCTGGTCCACAACAAGCGGCCGATCCTGACCTGCGACGTTTGGGAGCACGCGTACTATATCGACTATCGCAACGCGCGGGCGAAGTACGTCGAGGCTTTCTGGAATATCGTCAACTGGGATTTTGCCGAGTCCAATCTGAAATAACCCACGGACAATCGATGGCCGGCAGCTCCGGCGGCCGGCCATTCGTGTTACGTGCTGTTACCGTCCGGTTACATCGCGCAAGCGCGGGGTCGGATGCCCGCTCTCGTCGGCGACTCGATGGTTGAATCGGCGTAGGATCGGCGCTGCGAAGGGCTTCGTGCGGCCGGCTGGCGGCACGGTCTTCGCGGCTCAGGTCACGGCATAACTGCCGCAGGAAGGCTCCCATGGAAATTGGCTTCGTCGGTTTGGGCAAGATGGGCATGAACATGGTCGAGCGGCTGCGCCGCGACGACCACAAGATCGTCGCCTTCGATCTCGACAATGCAAAATTGGGCGAGGTCAGATCGTACGGCGCCGACGGAGTCGGCACCTTGAAAGAACTGGTGGCCCGGCTCACCCCGCCGCGCGGTGTCTGGGTGATGGTGCCGGCGGGCGATCCCACCGAGCAGACCATCCGGCAACTCGGCGACCTGCTCGCCTCCGGCGATACAATAATCGACGGCGGCAACACCAATTTCCATGACGACGTGCGCCGCGCGGGCGAGCTCAAGGCGCGTGGGATGCATCATCTGGATGCAGGCACCAGCGGCGGCATCTGGGGACTCAAGGTCGGCTACTGCCTGATGATCGGCGGCGAGGAAGCGGTCTTCCGGCGTTACGAGCCGGTCTTCAAGACCCTCGCGCCACCCGACGGCTACGCCTACATGGGCGGCAACGGTGCCGGTCATTACGTGAAGATGATTCACAACGGTATCGAGTACGGCCTGATGCAGGCCTACGCCGAGGGCTTCGAATGCCTGCACAAGTCTGACTACAAGCTGGACTTGCCGAGGATCGCCAATTTATGGGGCCAGGGCAGCGTCGTCCGCTCGTGGCTGCTCGAACTGGCCGCCGACGCGCTGGGCAAGGACCCCCAACTCGAGCAGATTCGGGGATGGGTGGCGGATTCCGGCGAAGGCCGCTGGACCGTGCTGGACGCGATCGACAAAGACGTGGCGATGCCGGTAATCGCGATGTCGCTGTTCACGCGCTTTCGCTCGCGGGTCGACAAAGATGCGCTCGGGAGCTTCGCCGAGCGGCTGCTGGCGGCCTTGCGCAACGAATTCGGCGGTCACGCCGTGGTTGAGAATCGCGAATAGGCTCCGACTATGGCTGACAACACCCATCACGGGCCGGCGGCGATCCATTCGCCGGCCTCGTTTCATCCGTTGCCGCATGAGGTGCCCTGCGTCCTGGTGATTTTCGGCGGTGCCGGCGACCTGAGCCACAAGAAACTGCTCCCGGCGCTTTACAATCTGAAGCTGGATGGGGCGCTGGGGGAGAAATTCGCGATCCTGGGTTTCTCGATGGAGAAACTCGACGACGAGCAATATCGACAGTTCGCGCGCGGCGGAATCGAAAGTTTCTCGCGCCAGCCGCTGAGCGAGTCGGGATGGAACAAATTCACTCCGCTGCTGCATTTCCTCAGCGGCAGTTTTACCGAGGCCGGCGACTACCAGAAATTGAAAGAGCGCCTGGCCGCGCTCGATCGCGAAGCCGGCACCGCGGGCAATCACATTTTTTACTTTGCCATTCCGCCGGAGTTCATCGATCGATGTTCGGCGGGCTTGACCGGGGCGGGACTGATCAAACCGCCCGGGAACGGACAGGGTTTCACCCGCGTGGTGGTCGAAAAACCGATCGGCCATGACCTCGCCAGCGCGACCGAGATCAACAACCAGCTTGCGGCGCATTTCGAGGAGAGCCAGATTTTCCGCATCGACCATTACCTGGGCAAGGAAACGGTCGAGAACCTGATGGTGCTGCGCTTCGCCAACTCGATCTTCGAGCCGATTTGGACCTCACGCTTTATCGACCATGTGCAGATAACCGTCGCCGAGCAGGAAGGGGTGGGCACCCGTGCCGCCTATTACGAGCATGCCGGCGCGCTGCGCGACATGGTGCAGAGCCATATCCTGCAGGTGTTGTGCATGATCGCGATGGAGCCGCCGCGGTCGACTTATCCCGACGCGGTGCGCGATTCCAAGCTCGACGTTCTGCGTTCGCTGCGGCCATTCGATCCGGCGGATATCGAGAGATGGGTGGTACGCGGCCAGTATGAAGAGGGCCTGTGCGGCGGCGAAAAAGTCATCGGATACCGCGCGGAGGAAAATATCCCGCCCGATTCCGTCACCGAAACCTTCGTCGCGCTCAAATGCTACATCGAAAATTGGCGATGGGCGGGTGTGCCGTTCTACCTGCGCACCGGCAAGCGGCTGCCGAAACGCGCCAGCGAGATTGCGATCCAGTTCAAGCAGGTGCCGCGCATCCTCTACAATACGCGGCCGGCGCCGCCGCTGCCGGCCAACGTGCTTTCGATCAGGATTCAGCCCGACGAAGGGCTTTCGCTGGATATCATCGGCAAGTTGCCCGGGTCGCCCTTGCGCCTGGGCCACGTCAACGTCGATTTTCATAGCGCGGCGGCCAGCCCGGAGGCTTACGAGACCCTGCTGCGCGACGTTATCGCCGGAGATCAAACATTGTTTATGCGCCGGGATACGGTCGAAGCGGCGTGGCGGTTCGTCCAGAATATCCTCGACAATTGGGCCACGTCGGCGGACGAGCCGGTCGCATATTCGGCAGGCTCGTGGGGGCCGACCGAGGCCGCTGTGATGATTGCCCGGGACGGTCGCGCATGGCGCAATCTGTAGTTTCGACCAATTGTCGCGCCTGTCTGGCATAGATAGGCGCGATAGAGCTCACATAGCCATGATGGTTCTTGCGGGTGATATCGGCGGCACGAAGACGCATCTGGGCCTATATAGCGCGGACCAGGCGCGATTGAGTGCAATTCGTGACCATACTTACGTCACACGCGAATTCTCCAGTTTGGAAGCGGTACTGCACGATTTCATCAGCGAAGACACGATGCCTGGGGCCGCTTGCCTCGGAGTTCCTGGGCCCGTTATCGACGGGGTGGCGCATGGCACCAACATTCCATGGGACGTGCGCGCGCAATCGGTCGCGGCGGCGTTGCATAACGCGCCGACCCGGCTGATCAACGACCTCGAGGCGACCGCGTACGGCATGCTTCATCTGGCGCCGGCCGAGATTTGCGAGTTGCACGAAGGCCAAA
>DATEGX010000363.1:0-7749 GCA_035279875.1 Binataceae bacterium (SeqCode) | reverse complement strand
GAGTTACAGATGGAGGCGCCGTGGATAGGGGTGAAGCTTTTGCGGAGGGCGCCGGCGGCAGGATCGTGGGTGATTCCGAGTCAGTTGCGACGCTCCAGGGCCCCGGCGAAGAGCCAGCGGGCGGCGGGGATGAGTCGGTCGCCGGAGCGAGATCCGTAGCACTCGCCACGAGTTGGCCGCCGACTAGCATCGCGATAACAGCGAGCGCTAACGCGACGGACCCGGCGACCCGCCTCCGCAACCTATTTGATCCTCCAAGTTTTCTCATGCTCGAGGACCCGCCCGTCATTGAGCAGTTTGCGCAAATGCGAGCGCACTGATTGGGCAGCCGCCGGATGCAGGAATTCCGGCACGTCGGTATATATTCGCTTTACGATCGCTATAACTTCCAGCGGCCCATCCTGCAGCGCCGTTAATATCTGCCGTTCGCGAAGCTCGCGATGAGCAATATATTCGCTAATCTTTTGCCTTGCGTTGCGGATTACCGGGCCATGCGCCGGATAGATTGTTTCGGCGTCGAGCGCGAGCAGCCGTCGCAGCGAATCCATGTACTGGCCCAGGTCGCCGGTTTCGTCGGGAATCACTGTCGTGCCTGCTCCTAGAATCACATCACCGGTAAATAGCGCCTTTTCTTCGTCAAGGTAGTAGCAAAGATGGTCTGGGGCATGGCCCGGCGTGAACACCGCCCGCAGCGTGGCTCCCTCGGTCGCGACGACCGCGTCGTGGTCGATTGCGGTAATGGGAATGCCGGCCGCATCGTCGGGACCGGGCTTCGGCCAGGGCTTTTTCAGTACCTCGAGCCTGCCATAGAGCCGCGTTATGTCCTTGACCCCACCGATGTGGTCCTGGTGGGCATGCGTCAACACGATGCGCTCCAAACCTTCGCTATCGGAGAGTTCGCGCAAGCCGCGAGGGAAGTTTTCGGCCCATTTAGGCACTCCAATACCGGTGTCTAACAAGATAGGGCGGCGGCCGGTGCCGACGATGTATGTGTTGGTGCCGGGCCCGGTAAATGGGCCTGGATTGTGTCCGAGGACCGTCGCTACCCGCGGCGAAAGCCGCGCATAATCGGGCAATTTGAGCCCCATCATGGTATCGGTCACGACCCGCTTTGGCTCAGGCATCGAAATCTCCATTTCAGCGCTTATCCCTGGTGCTCCCCGTTAAAGACGCCGATTCCGCTCGAAAATCAATCGTAGCCCCTTGAGGGTCAAAAATTCGTCGACGTCCTCGATGGTTTCGGATTCGGGGGCAATCAGTTCGGCGTAACCGCCAGTCGCGACCACCCGCGTTTTCTCGCCTCGTTCGCGGATTATGCGCTCTACCAGCCCGTCGACCAGCGCCGTATAGCCAAAAATCAGGCCCGACTGAATCGCACCAACGGTCGTCCGGCCGACCACGTCGCGCGGCCGTGCCAACTCCACCCGATACAGTTTGGCGGCATGCTCGACCAGCGCGTTCATCGAAATGCCCAACCCCGGAGCAATAACCCCGCCCACGTATTCGCCACGCCCGGTGACGTAGTCAAAGGTCGTCGCAGTACCGAAATCGACGACGATTACCGCCGAGCCGTAGCGTTCGAACGCCGCAACCGCGTCGACGATTCGATCGGCCCCGACTTCCTTGGGGTTTTCGTAGAGGATCGGCATCCCGGTTTTGATGCCTGGGCCAACTATCAGCGGTTGGCAGTGGAAGTACTTCTCCGCGAGGTGTTCGATGGTCTGGTTCAAGGGCGGAACCACACAGGCCACCGCGACTCCTTCGGGCTTGAACGGGATATGCAAGCCGGCGCCCTGCAACAACACATGGAGCATTACGCCGTGTTCGTCGCTGGTGCGATCGGGATCGGTCGAAATGCGCCAATGATGGGCCAAGCGCTCGCCGTCATAGATTCCGATGACGGTGTGGGTATTTCCTACGTCGATGGCGACCAGCATTGGTGCGGCCTGACTACTCCTGCGACACGAGGCTAAGAAGCCTCGGGTACTCGCTTAGATATACCTCATGTCGACGATTCGCCAGAGACAAAAGCGCGGACTTCAGCGCCGGGTGCGCGTCCACCATCCGCCGGCGACTCCACCGGGTCTTGAGAAGCTCAAGGGTGGTGGCATCAGCATCGGGCTGGTCGAAATCAAGGGTCCCGCGCTAGTCGGCTGCAAGATTATCGGGGCCGCTGCCGTCATTCCCGCAAACATCGGTGTTCCTGTTAGCGGTCGCGGCCCCATCGCAAGCGGGCGGTAGGAGCTCAGTGGTACGGCAGCACCTGGCACAAAAACGACTACCCCCGCCGGTGCCTCTGACGCCTGATCTTCATAGTCTTGAATCGTGCCGACGGGGCCTGGTAGCGCCGACGATGCCTCGCTTGCGGCCGTTGGGTCTGTGGCCTGGGTAGGATCGGCATCTGCGTCGTCCTGATTCGGGGCCTCGTTAGAACTTGTGTCTTGCCGTTTCAGCGAGGTTGGGTCAATGACCTGTGGCACCTCAAGGGTCTGGCCATTATCTGCCTCGGCAACGTCGTTCGCAGCGTCAGACGGTCCTGACGGGGCCGAAGCCTCGTCAGATGCGGTAGGTGCCGAACCTTCGGCGGTCGCCGGGCTGGCTGTGGTGGCCCAATCGTTTGATGTGTCGACGCTCGCCGAATCGTCGCCGGACTCGGCATCCCCAGGAGCCGCTTCTACCCCCAGCCCCGAATCATCCGAAGATTGTGCCTTCGCGACTGGCCCGTAAGCGATAACCAGGGCGAGCGCCCATACTGCTACCACAGAGAGCAGCGTCGTCAGTCGAGCGTAGCGATATTTCCGGCTGTGTGTAGTTAGCATCATACCGGTAACCGCGATGAGCACCTCAGAGGCTAGCATCGCAACGCTGCCTCAGCCAAGCGCGTGTATTCGTCAGGCGAAGGGGTGAATTTCTGGCAAGCCGGTGTCGAGGTCGGCATCAGATTAGACGCCTTGTTTAGCGTGTTTGCAGCCATCCTCCAGCCACGACAGCGGCGGGCGCGCCCTGCGATCGTCAGCGCGACCGCCTTGGCTTAGCTGATAACGCCGCGCTAGGCTCAAGCGTTCGCGATGTCCGATTAGGATGCTCTACCGATAAAATTACAACAATGCTCTCAATAGCACCCTCGAACCTATCGCGACGGCCACGGCGATGATTCCGGAAGCGCGGGCGGGCGGTTTCAACCTGATTTTCGACGCCGACGACACCTTGTGGGATTCGAACGTCTATTTCCTGGAGGCCGAAGCTCAGTTCTTCGAACTACTATGCGCCGCCGGCCTGAGCACGCCGGACGAAGTGCGCGCGGCTATCCGCCAGCATGAACTGGACATCATCGCCGAAGTCGGTTACGGCCGCGGCCCCTATGTCCGCGCACTGCATCGGACTGTACGCGAACTCGTGCCGATTCACCGCCATGATGCCCTCGCGATAGAGGTAGACCGGATCGGCGAACGCCTGTTGGCCCGCAACTGCGAGTTGTTGCCGGAGGTCGAACCGACACTGAGAGAACTGGCGAGGCGTCACCGGTTGCTGCTGTTTACGAAGGGCCAACCTCACGAGCAAATGGCCAAGCTCGAGCGGGCCGGACTTCGCAGCCTGTTCAGCCGCGTTGGCATCCCGGTCGAAAAGGATCCTGGCGCCTACGCTCTGCTGGTAGCACAGGCCGGACTGGACCCGGCGCGTACATTCATGATTGGCAACAGTCCACGCTCCGACATCAATCCCGCGTTGCGCGCCGGGCTGCGCGGCGCCGTGTTCATCCCTCATCCCCATACCTGGGAGCTGGAGCATGAGGAACTGGATGCGGCCGAGGGCCGGGTGGTGACGATTAGCGCCTTTCGCGAGCTTCTCGAATTGTTCTAGAATCAATGCGTCGATGACAACAACCGGTCTCAAGGTCGCTGAGGTAGCGTCCGACCAGCCTCGGCGGCGTAAGCGCGTTCGCCGCGAGAGGCCGCCCATTCCGCTCAGGCCGCTGCATCGAATGTGGCGGCGGACGATCGACCAAATCGACGTGGTACGACTCGATTTGCCCGTACGGGGACTGCCCTCGAGTCTCGACGGTGTCGCCGCGTGCCAGATAAGCGATTTCCATCTCGACCGTGACGAGGACGTGGCGCGGCTCGAACAGGCGGTGAAGACAATAAACCGCCAGCACCCCGACCTGGTATTCCTGACCGGCGATTATTTTTCGGGTCCGGAGACCATGCGGCGTTATTTAGGAGCCTTCCGGAACGCCATTGCGGGGCTGACTCCTGCAGCCGGCTTGTTTGCCATCGCCGGCAACCATGACCATTGGTCGTCGATAAGCGTGATTGGCGAGGCCTTGCGTGGTGCCGGGGCACAAGTGCTGGCTAACGAACATCAGCGCGTGGCTTTACGCGGCGAGCGGCTGGTAATCGTCGGGATAGACGACCTTTGGTCGCGGCGGGCCGAACCGGCCCGCGCATTTCGCGGCGTCTCGCCCCACGACTGCAGCATCGTGCTGGCGCACAATCCGGACACGGCTCTCTACACGCGGCATTTAGCACCCGGTGTAATGCTGTGCGGGCATACCCACGGTGGGGTCGTACGGATTCCATTCTACGGGTCGCCGATCAACTCGATTCTGCGCATTGGCAAACAGTTCTATGCCGGACTCAATCGCTACGGGGAATTCTACATTTATACCAATCGGGGGCTTGGCACGTTCTGGTTGCGCATCAGGATCAACTGTCGGCCGGAAATTTCGCGCTTTCGCTTGCGGGCACTAGCGGACGACGCGGCGACCCATGAACCCCCTCCAGCACGAATCTCGCGCCATCGTCGCCGCCGCGCGCAGAATTAGCCGCATCAGATCACTTTTCGTTCGCGCAACGAGGCGAACTCCTCCGCGCTGAGGCCCAGTTCGTCCCGATAGACGCGCTCGCTATCGACTCCAAGGAGGGGGCTCGACGATCGGGACTCGCTCGGCTGGCCGTTGAAGCGTATTGCCGAGTTGAACATCATCATCCGGCCGAGTTGCGGATGTTCGATTTCGCGCAGCGCTCCGCGTTCGAGCAAATGCGGATCAGTCATCACCTCCGGCAGTTCTTTGACGATACCGCAGATGACGTCATTGGAGTTGAGCAACATCATCAGCTCGCCGCGGGTTTTGCCCCGGGTCCATTCGGCGATCGCCGCGTCGATTTCGTTGCGGTTCCTGGAACGGCCGGAGAGTTTCACAAAACGCGGGTCGTCGCCGATATCCGGACGTTCCATGAGTGCACACAGCTTACGCCATCGATGATTATCGGCAGC
The DNA here is from genome assembly GCA_035279875.1 of Binataceae bacterium (SeqCode). Taxonomy (GTDB): domain Bacteria; phylum Desulfobacterota; class Binatia; order Binatales; family Binataceae; genus JAMXLL01. Next base: position 2,472 of record DATEGX010000363.1, on the reverse strand, counting down.
CAGAATCACAACCCATCCATCGCTGGCCGGATAGGCGTTGGCTGGCGTGACCACGCCGCCTGAGCCGCGGTTTCCTTCACGCAATTGGCGCAGGCCCATACCGTAATAGGCGCTGATATGCGAGACCATCGACGGCAGCACCGCTTCCTGCATCGAAATCTCAACCATCAAACCCTCGCCAGTGCGATCACGTTGACGAATAGCGCCGAGGATGCCGGCACACAGATGTGTGGCTCCGAGAACGTCGGCCATGATCGCGCCGGCTTTGAGCGGAGGGTCGTCGGGCTGACCGGTCACCGCCATCACTCCCGTCATCGCCTGCACGATCGGGTCGAACGCGGGCAGGTTGCTGTTGGGCCCGCTCTGCCCATAGCCGGTGCTGCTGGCGTAGACGATACGTGGATTTACCTCGTGCAGTACTTCGTAACCCAGGCCCATCCGCGCCATCGTACCGGCCTCGTAGTTCTCGACGACCACATCGGCCCGGCCAACCATCCGCTTGAATAGCTCCCGGCCCTCATCGCTCTTGAGATTGAGGGTGATCGAGCGTTTGTTGGCGTTCATCAGCGCGAAAGCCATCCCGAAGGCCTGTTCCGCGCTCCGGCGGTAGCCGGGCCGCATCCCGTCACCCCATTTCGGCGATTCGACCTTGGTGATTTGGGCGCCCATGAAACCCAACAGCATCGTTGCATAAGGGCCATTGACGAAATGGGTCAGGTCGAGCACGCGAATATCGTCGAGCGGAAGGATCGGTTGGTTCATATCGGAACCTGCCCTGAACTTAGCGCCCATCCTCTTTGTTATTGTGGGGGTGGGAGTTCCCTGTAGATCGCATCAAAGACCTGGTGAGCGCGGCGGCCGCTCCGGAACGGCTGGCGGGCCGCCGCGAATGATCTCAGCCGCGGAAGATCTCTTCGAAAAACGACGCCATCGCCTTCCACGAGCGTTCGTCTGTTAGCTTGTTATAAGCCAGCCCCGGATTTCCGACTGCGTCAGCGTCGGGATTGGTGAAGCTGTGCTTGGTACCGCCGTAGCTGATCACCTGCCAGTCGGCACCGGCCTTGGTCATTTCCTCCTGAAACGCACTGACCTGTGCGACAGGCACGAAAGGATCGTCAGCACCGGTACATACCAAAAGACGGGCTTTGACCTGGCCGGCAGCGGCGGGCCGCTGGGTGCCGAGTCCGCCGTGAAACGAGACGATGCCGCGCAGGGGTGCCCCGTCACGCGCAAGCTCCAGGCTGAAACTACCGCCCATGCAAAAGCCGATCGCGGCCAGTCGTCCGCTGTCGACTTGCGTCAATGAGGCGAGCTTATCGAGTGCGACGTGCCCGCGCTGGCGGAACTTCGCGACGTCCTGGTTGAGCTCGGTTGCGTGCTTGATAGCCTCGTTGAGGTCCTTCGCCTCGAAGCCGTTGCCATATGGATCACCGGCAAACGCAACGTAACCCAATTCGGCCAGTCGCTGCGCGCGACTCTTGGCGTGCGCTCCCAGGCCGAAAGCCTCGGGCATTACGAGGATTCCCGGGCGTTTTCCAGTTTGACGTTCATCGTAAGCGAGAAAGCCACGAAGCGTCACGTCGCCATCGCGATAATCGATCGTCTCGGTCTTCATTCATTCGCTCCCTTGGTGAATGTTGGCGAGATGATGCATGGATAACGACGCGCGGTGCAAATCGAAATCGAAGGAAAATCAATGGGCTGGTGCGGCCGGCGATTGGCTCGAGCTGGGCAAAAACAGGAACAAGGGAATCAGCGGCAGCATCGCGATCGCGATTATCCAGTAGACGTCGTTGAACGACATCATCGCGGATTGAGCCTGAACCAAACCGTATAGCATCCCTAGCTGCTGATGCCCGGCGGCCATTCGCGGCAAGGCCTGGAAGGTCGGCGAGCCGGGCAGATGCGCTCCCATGTTATGCAGTTTCCAGGCGTCAAAGATCGAGAAATGCTCGACAAGACGCGATTGATGTACTTGCTGGCGGCTCAACAAGGAGTTGGTCATGAAAGCTATCCCAATCGCCGCCCCGGTATTGCGCATCATGTTATACAGGCTTGCTGCGTAGCCGATACGCTGAGGCGCCACACATGATAAGGCCGCGGCAGAGGTATTGGGGAAGATCATGCCGAAGCCGAAGGCCGTCACGACGTTCGGCCATATGACCGACCATACGCCGATCTGTAAATCCCATCCGGAAATAATCCAGGAGCCCAGGGCCACCAGGCCAAAGCCCAGCCCTACGAATGGGCGCGTATTTACCCCGGCCCGTGACAATTGACCCATAACCAGCATGCTGAACATCGAGCCGAGTCCGCGCGGAGCCTGCACGATTCCCGCCTTCCACGCGTCGTAGCCCATCAATTCCTGCAAAAACAGCGGGCTCAACAGGATTGAGCCGAACAGGACGAAGCTCATCGCCACCGTCAGCAGGACCGAGACATTGAAGACCGGCAGCTTGAGGATTCTCAAAT
>DATEGX010000362.1:0-6008 GCA_035279875.1 Binataceae bacterium (SeqCode) | reverse complement strand
GACGTCGGCAACGTTCCGACATTCGATGTCGCTCGGGCGTCTATCCAGGGAGTGGCTGAGCAGGTTCAGCGCGACGGGCCCGAATGGGAAAGGCTCAAGGAGGTTTTTCTCAAGAAAAACCCATTCGAAGCGCCCTTCTTCGGCAATCCAGCGCTCCGCATGGTCCGAATCAAGCCAAAACGTATTTCCTACGCGAACGGACTCAAGGACAGCTTCAAGGCTGAGGCCTAGCAAACTTCGGGGCGCGGGACGTACTTTATTCTGTCCCGCGCCCCCTCCGCACGGCTTTCGCCAACCCCGTGGTCAAGGTGACAGGTATTTTCCGGTAGCAGGTGGGATTAGGCCGCCCGTGTCTCGAGCCCGCCGTTGGATGCGACATGGCGAAAGTGGCGAATCGCCTGGCGTTCGTTAAAGTTGGGAGATTTGAGCGAGCATCGAATCGCGTCGGGATTCAAACCGAGGCTCTCGCAGATGCTCTCGAAACTGAACGGACTCGAGGTCGAATCGCTGCGAATCCAGCCATTGACCTCGTTGAAGGCCGCCTTGCCGCGATGCCCTTTCGCGTAACGGGTCTTGGCGAAGGTATCGAGGGCGTCGACCAGCACCGCGAACATCAGAGCGCGCTCCCCTTCGAGCACGCTGGGCGTTCTCAGGGCATAATACTCGAAGCGCTGGGCCGGGTCGTCGTAAAGTGTTTCGCGAATGCTCTCTTGACCGGACTTCATTTCAGGCCTCCGTTCCAGGATTGTTGCGGCTCCTCCGCAGATGCTGTGGCTTTCGTCCAGTCTGTTCGCCACCGATTCGCGGCGAAGCAGGCGCGAGCCATTCTTAGCTTGAGCAACGTATATGCCACCTGCCGCGCGTCTTGCTCTAATTGGCTTTTACTAGCTATATCAAGTGTACGCTGCTGGCAGCGCGCTCGTCGGAGAATGCGCGCTCACTGCTGGGGTTGAAGGGCTGGTAATAATTACTCTATCTGCCGATTGTAATTGTTACTTTATCGCACCGGCGACACGCGCTCTCGGCCAGGATGGCGCCGTTGCTGCCGATGCAAACCGACCCGGTCCCTGAACCCGGCCCCTTCCGTGATCTGGCCGCAAAGCGCAGCCATAAGATATCGCGGCCCAGCTTGACGTAGCATAATTCGAGTGGCCGAATGCCGGCGCAAAAGAAGAAAATCGGAGTCTTATGCGACTTCTTTCGGACATCCTGGTGTTTTTCGGTGCTATCATTCTCACCTTCGGCAGCGATCTGGTGATCGAGACCGCAGGTCAAAATATGAGCAGCGTCGGTGGGCTGCTGGGGGTTGTCGCTTCGCTGATTGGGGTGGCTTTCCTGACCACCGGCTTGTTGAATCATCATCGCCTTACGCGCGAGCAGGCGAGCGAGATCGAGCCCGAGCCGCCGGTACCGCCGAAACGAGCCAAAACGGGCGCCCCGAACTAGTGGAGTGGCTTCCGCCACGCCCCGTGCTTCTCGCGATTATTGCCGGATTGCCCTCGCCGCCGGCCGTGGCGGCCGGAAAACCGGAGGACCGAGATGGACCGAGCGCAACTGATCGAGCAGGCTGGCCGCTTTGTCGACGCCTTCAACCGCAACGACCTCGACGCCGTGATGGAGTTCTTCGCCGCGGACGCCTTCTATGACGAATTCAACGGCCGCCGCAACGTCGGTAAGGCGGCAATTCGTGCCGCGTTCGAGCCACAGTTCAACGGCGCATTCGGCCGGATGCGTTTTCTCGACGAGGATCTGTTCGTCGACGCCGATAGCGGCAAAGTGATGGCGAGTTGGCGCTGCACGCTGACGGTCAAGGGCCAGGCGACCTCATGGCGAGGACTCGACCTGCTGCACTTCGCCGACGGAAACCTGGTCGCCAAGCTCACCTACGCCAAGGCGAAGGTGCCGCTCTTTCAGGACTGAATTTTCCGGCGACCCCTCGGCAGCTTGCGAATCAACGCGCTCCAGGGCCGCTATTGCAGTTCCGAGATACCGAGGGCCTCGCCAAATCGGCGGCTCGGCTCGAATTGCTCGCCATACTTGCGATGCGTAGCGGTATGGTAGGCGGCCGCGATCAGCAAGCGGTCGCGATCGGGGCTGCGGTTAGTCGTAAAATCCTCGAGCATGCATTGGGCAATCTCCTGGTTGTGCGTGTCATTGCCCATTTTCGCCGCCACCGTCGCGATGCGCTCGATCAACGGCCGCCGATCGGCGGAGTTCTCGAGGTAAGCCTGGGTCCAGGCCGCGCTTTCCGGCCCGTTAAGCGCGCTGGTCGCCGCCTCGACCTGATCGAGCAATTGACCCGCGCTCATCCGCTGCGCGCCGGCCGGAGCCGCGATCGTCACCGGCTGCAACTCGCCGATATTCTTCTGATGCCACGCCGTGCAATTCAGGAACCCCGCCGCCATGAACAGCAACCGCAGCCGGCGCGGATGATCAAAATTATCGTAGAACCAGCCAAGCGTGTTGCAATACTCGTAACAGTGCATCGCCATCGAAAAGTTATTGGGATCGCGTGTTTCGAGCACGATCTGAGCGGCCGCCAATTGCATTACGTCGGCGAGCCTCCGGGGATCTCTGCCGGCCTTTAGCAGCGCGGCCAGCGGTTCGATATAGGCCGGCTCGGGCTGGCGCAGTATCAGGTCAATCAGATTTGCCTGCTCCTCCGGCTCGACCGGCGCGCGATTGGCCAGCGCCGCCGTTTCGCGCTCCAGAACGCCGCTGTAGGGAACCGCGTGGAGGGTCTTGCCCTCGACGAACATCTTGACCGCGTTGCAGGCCATTTCGTAGTTCGAGTACCAACGCGGACCAACCGCGAGATCGAGCGCCCCGGCATAGAGCACGTGATGCGCATCGTCCCAGCCGATCGCGTTGCCAAGTTCAACCGTGGCGCGCGCCCGATACGCCTTGTGGCCGGTGGTGTAGGAGCGGTTGTAGAGCATCCGATCCTGCACGTCGATCATGCCAGCGAATACCAGTTCCGCCAACGCCTGCTTTCGATTGCCCTCCTCCTCAATCAGGCCGAGGAAGATCCGATAGGCGTCAATTACTTCGCCGCGATGCACCATCGTCAGCCAATTGCCGAGACGTTCCTTGAGCGGCGCTGAATCACGGATTGGCTGCTGGTCGGGCCAATAGACCGCCGGCGGAGGCGGCGTGGTGCTGGTGCCCTTAAGCCCGCGGGTATAGTGGCCGGGTGCGCGGTTGAGCTTCTGGTTCCAGATGTCGAGGCCGCTCGGGATATACCAGATAGTCTGAGCCAGCGGCAGCATCGAGAAGCGCTCGGGCAGCATCCGCGGAAGGTCGAGCGCCACTCGCGCGCTCAGCAGGCAGTGGTCGTTGTTGACGAAGTTCGGATAGCCGTCGTCGATTCGCTCGTGGTAGGGCACATGCGTGTAAGGCCCATGGATACGAACCGCCTCCGAGACTATCTCGAGCAGCGGGCGCCCGGCGCGGACCAGATCGCAGTACGCTTCGCTCGCGCCGACCTGATCGCGATCGAGAATCCGTTCTTCGAGTCTCGAATAGAGACCTTCGGCGCCTTGCCGATCGGCGCGGATGCTGTCCGACGTCGCTACCGTGCTTGCCACTGATCTCGTCCTCGCGATGCTGCGCCAGTCGCGTTCGCCCATAAACTGGCGGCTGAATACCAGAGGAATCGCTGCTGCCCTGGTTCCGGCCTAGCACCCCGTTTGAGCGGTGGTCAAGCCATCATAAACGGGGAGTCGCTCGCCGCGAGGCTTCGGCTTAGCCTGAATGCGACGGCTTCAAAATCGCTACCACAACTGGCTCGATGCGATTCGCGCGCCCTCGGCCATCGACTGGAATTTCGCCCAGGTGATTTTAGGGTCGACCGCCGAAAAGGCCGCCGAGGTCGCAAAGCCGCAATCACTCCCCGCTACTACATTTTCGCGTCCCACCAGCTTTGCGACATTGCAAATGCGCTGCGCGATCAGTTCGGGATGCTCGATGAAATTATTGGTCGAATCGATCACTCCGGGAATCAGCAGCTTGCCGTCGGGCAGCTTAACCTCCTTGAATACTGCCCATTCATGCTCATGGCGTGGATTCGCCGCCTCGTAAGAAATGCCCATCGCGCGTACCTTGAAGACGACATCGATGATGTCGCGCAGAGCAACGTCGCGATGATGCGGCCCCTCGTAGTTGCCCCAACAGAGATGAATGCGGACGCGGTCCGCCGGAATACCGGCCAGCGCGCCGTTTAACGCCTCGATATGCATCTCGATAGTCTTGCGGAATTCGGCGAGCGTTTTGTCGGGGAACTGGATGTGCCGGCCCATCGCGAGATCCGGGCAATCAACCTGAAGCACGAAGCCAGCCCGATGGATTGCCTGGTACTCGGTCTTCATCGCCTCGGCGAGCGCCGCTAAATAGGCTTCATGGGTTTTGTAGTACTGGTTGTGCAGAAAGATCGAGATGACGCCCGGGGACGCGGCGCTCAAGAAAGCCTCGGACGGCGCCGATTGTGCCACCGCGGCCTTCAGGTCCTCGATTTCTGTCGCGACCGGGGTCGGGTCCTTGTGCTTTACCGGGCCCGTGCATTTCGGGCGTCTCAGGGCCGAACCGGCGCGGCGTAGACGGTAGCGTTCCCGGTATTCCGGGAAATCCGACATGTCGGCTTGGATCAGTAACGGTTCCGCTTCACCCTCGTGCTCGAAGCCAGTCAGGCGATCCTTCACATAAGTCGCATACGAGGGCTTGCCCATCTCGCCGTCGTTGACAATATCAACCCCAGCCTGGACCTGAGTCCGGACGATTTCCGTCACCGCCGATCGCACCCGCGAGGCGAACGCCGCGTTGTCGCCAGTGCCGCTCTCCATCGCCTCGATCAGGGCAAGCAGATCGGCGGGTCGTGGCAGGCTGCCGGTATGGGTAGTCAGGATGCGATCGCTGCTGCGCTTCATCTTCGGTCCTCCAACACGTTTGCGGCCTTTTCAGTAGTGAACCAAAACGCTTCCGTGCGCTGCGTCGCCGATGATAACCGAGCGCAGAAACTGCGCAACCGTGTTCTTTGAGCAACCGGACCGTCGCTGCAACAGGTTGGCTAAACTACCTGATACAGGCGCCATTCCTCGGGCACGCCTTTGAGCTTATGGGTACCGCGGTCCTTGAATTTGATCGCCGACTCAGCCACCAGGGTCTTTACCGTGCTCGAGACCAGCACTTCGTCCGCGCCCGCCCTTGCCATGACACGCGCACCAATATGGAGCGCAATACCGCTCACCGCATTTCCCACCAGTTCACACTCGCCGGCATGCAGCCCTGCCCTGATCTCAAGGCCGAGAGTGCGAACTGCCCGACGGATCGCGCCGGCGCATCGAATTGCCCTGCCCGCCCCTGAGCGCCCATCGAAAGTCGCAAGCATTCCGTCACCGGTCGTGCTTAGTTCTCTTCCCCGGGACGCCCGAAGCTCCCTGCGAAGCGCTGCGTAATAATGCGTGAGCACCTCGTTCCAGCGCCGGTCGCCGAGCCGGGCTGCCTTTTCGGTCGAGCGGACTATATCGACAAACAGGACCGTGGCAAGAACACGGCCGGGCTCGCTTCGACGGCGCACCGGATGGGGCGCAATGCGCACCGTTTCCAGCAGTCGTTCATATCGATGGCTCAGCCTGCGCGCTATTGCCTTTTTCACGTAGTCTTGCGCCTGCTCGTTCGAACCCCAGCGCGAGGTTTGCTGGCGCGGCGGGATGGTCCAGTAAATCCGTCTGCCGTGACCCACGCCGCGCACCTCGACGGAGCCCCACTTCAAGAACACCGTGGAACCCATCCGGCGAATCGTCCATGCTTTGGACGTATATCCGCCCACATTCGTATGATGAACACCGACGCGGAGGAACTTCGCCACTAGAGTGCACTCTGGTCGAGACGGCCGACCTTTGGACGCCTGGCCGGAATTCGGAGCAGGCAGTCAACCGCGCGCAGCCGGCATGGCCGATGCTGCAGCGGACTGCTTCAGACGGGTCTCATCACCCGGCGCAAACGTCTGCAGT
>DATEGX010000361.1:0-3960 GCA_035279875.1 Binataceae bacterium (SeqCode) | reverse complement strand
AGAAGGCTGTCTTGTGCAATCTTCCGGTCGATATGGAACAATCAAAAACGAGAATCTCGCAATTAGCGAAGTTGGGCGACGCTTGATGCGCGTCACCAAGCGAAAGAGAGTCGGCCTGAGAGGGATGCAGATCGGGGTATTCCTCGCATGTGTCCTGGGTGTCGTGGGGCTCGGCTGGTGCCAGAACCTCGGCGGCGGCTACGGCGGAACAGGCTATTTGATCAAGAACGCGTCGACCGTGCTAACGATGGACCCGAGCCGCGGCGACCGGAGCCTCCTCGGGCTGCTCGAGAACGCCGACGTGCTCATCGTGGGCGACCGTATCGCCGCCGTCGGGAATCTCAAACTACCCCCGAATCTTGTGCGGGTGATCGACGGTCGCGGGATGGTCGTCATGCCGGGTTTTGTCGACACGCACGATCATCTGTGGCAGTCCGTCATCCGCGGCTGCGGGACCGACAAAGACTGGTTCGCTCGATGCGTGTCGCCGCTCTTCAGTAAAACTTTTCACTTCAGCGAGGCCGACGCCTACGCCCTGGTTCGCCTCAGTACCACGGACCTCATCGAGACCGGCGTGACGACGGTGACCGACTGGTCGCACTCGTTCAACGATGACTTCGTGCGCGGGAACCTCGAGGCCCTCAACGACTCCGGGCTCCGGTACGCGTTCGGCATGGGCTTCCATCCGTCGGACTACCCGACCGAGTTGGACATCAAAAATGCCAAGCACCAGTTCATCGATCCGAACCCGCTCGGAAGCCTGCAGATTGCAGGACTGGTTAGCGCCAAAGACGGCTTGATGACTGGCGAGGTGAATGTGGCGAAGGATCTCGGGGTGAAGCTCCATGTTCACCTCCTCGAAAATCCCGACCCATGTCTCCTTCCCACCCCCGCCTGCAGAACTTCGTTCAAGATCCTCAACGATGCCCACGCGCTCGAACTGGGCCCGGACTTTATTGCCGCCCACGTGCTGCACCTGATCCCGGACGAGATTACGCAACTCAAAAATAATCATAACTCGGTGTCCCACCAGCCGCTCAGCAACATGCGGCTCGGGACCGGTATCATGCCTTACAATGATTTTGAGACCGCCGGTATCCCCATCGGCCTCGGCCTCGACGGCGGCACCAATGACACCGCCGATTTTTTCAACAACATGCGCGCTGCCACCGGACTGCAGCGCGCTCTCACCACGAATCCGAGCGCATCGCCAACGGTCGCGGAGATACTCCGCGTTGCCACACTGGGTGGCGCGGAGGTGCTCGGGATGGATAAAAAGATCGGGTCGCTGATTCCCGGCAAGCAGGCTGACGTCATCGTCATCGACATGAATATGGTGAACTTCGCGCCGGTGCTGAAGCCGGCTGCCCAACTCGTGTTCAACGGCCAGCCGCAGAACGTCAAGTGGGTATTCGTCGCCGGGCGCGCCCTCAAGGCGAACGGCAATGTGACGGGCGTGAACGAGCGCCAGGTGGTCTATGCGGCGCAGAAGGCGGCCGGTGACGTTACGCCGCTGCTGAACCCGTAACCCGGTTGTTGCGCCCGAAACGGATCGATTTTCTTAACGGTCAGGGCAGGGCGGCTGCAACTCCGATCGATACCGGCGTGTCGCTCAATCCGCGTCGGCTCGCCAGTACCTGAATGCCCGCCAGCCACAGCGCCAGCGCGGCATAAGTGCCGATACCGAGATCGTGGAGGATTTCCAGCCCGGGCAGCAGTGGCAGCGAGTTAAGCACCAGGTACGCGCCCAGCAGCCATGCGTATCTACCGCCGAAATAGCCCGCCCGATCCTGTTCTCCGGCTACCAACAGAACCGCGACCAGCGGCATCGCCATCGCGAAGTAGTGCAGATGGCATACCGGGCTCGCCAGCAGCATGACAATCATCAGCGTGGCGCCGAGCGCGACTTCCTTGAACGGGTCGCCGCCGCCCCGCGGCCCCGCGATCGCCAGGGTTATAAGCGTCAGTCCAGCGACGATCCCCCAATGGGCCGCGCGAACCCACGGCGAAATGTAGGTCGAGCGCATCCGGCGTTTGACGCTTATTATTTCGCGCCAATGAATCGTGTTGTGAATGATCGTCTGGAACGATTGACTGTCAGTCGCGCTGGGATCGATCAGTTCCGTCGCCCGCGAGCGATCGCTCCCGCCAATCATCGCCGGTTCGAGCACCGCCCGGTTTAATTCCGCATAGTAGGTGACCGTGCGATGTGTGCCGAAAACCGCGGCCGGAATCAGGATCAGCCCGGTCAGCAGAGCTGCGGCGCATCCCGCGACAAAACGCCAATCGCGCCGCCATAAGGGATACATCAGCAGGTAAAGCGGAAAGATCTTTATACAAGCCGCGGCGGCCAGCCATACTCCGGCCCAAATCGGCCGGCGCGCCGCGATCGCCGCGAGCATCGCGCATAGCAGAAGCAGAAGGAGCAGGTTCACCTGCCCGCGGCTGAGCGTGAAGCCAATCGGCGCGATACAAACTATCACTGGCAAAAGACGCAGCCGCCACCATTGCCGCCGCGAGGGCGGCGCACGGCGCATTTGATTTTTAGCCGCGGTTTGCTCGAGGGTGCGCGCCAGGATATCCGAAGCGAATCCCAGCGAAATCAAGCTGAGCAGATACCAGATCGCCACGCTGAGCGGAAAAGGCACCATCCCGGCGCGGTCGGCGCCTTTGGGCGGATCGGCGAGCGGCGCCATAACGATCGCAAACAGGGGCGGGAAATTGTAATGCCAGCCGTGGTCCTCGGTGACCGCGTAAAGGTCGCTGCCGATTCTGACGGCCCATCCGGCGCGCAGGAAATCGGCCAGGTCGGTGCGTCTGACTCTTAGAAATGCCGAATGAATCTCGACCCAGACGCCGAACAGCACGGCCAGGAGGAAAAAGGCGGTGATTCCGGCGACCTCGTACCAGGCGAGACGGTCGCGCGGCCCCTGCCGCTCGATCGGTCCAGATGGCCGATCGGAGTCGCTATCACGAGGCTTAAGCCTGCCGCGCACCGCCGCCTCTTCCGCGCCCGTCAAATTTGGAAGTGAATCGCCGAACGGCGCCGTTCGGCCAGCGCTTGCAAGGTCGTGCGTGCCAGGATCGTGTTGACGCTGTCGCGGACTTCGCACCATACGTCGCGCATCGCACAGCCGTCGCCGCGCTGGCAAAGGGTATTGGCGGCGCCTTCTTCGAGGCATTCAACCGGCACGTAGTCGCCCTCGATAATCTGCACCACCTCGGACATCGTGATTTTCGCTGGATGGCGCGCGAGGATATAGCCGCCGTTTGGCCCTTTCTGGCTGGCCACCAGCCCCCCACGCTTGAGCTCGATTAAGAGCCGGCGCAGATAGTTCTCGGGAATATTCTGGCCGGCGGCAATTTCTTCGACCCGCTGGGGCTGGGCGGTCGGAAAACGCTCGGCCAGCATGATCAAAGCCTTGAGGCAGTAGTCGACGCCAACGCCGAATTTCATGGTTCTGAGGACAAGTTTTAGCAGAGCCGAGGGATTTGTGAAATAGACGACTCTCTTAGTGATCTAATTATTTGACTAACTTGGTCTTCTAAGTTACTTTTTCCGTACCGAACGCCCCAGCTCTCAGCAGGAGTGACTGCTCAGGTGCCGAAACGGGAACCACCATCGCGCGAACTGGTGCTCAAACGCAACTCGGTTGAGCGCCTGAAAAGCGAGCTTTTTCCGACCGAACTAGCCAATCAATGGCAACGGTTGGTGGATACCTCCTACGAAAAGCTGCCCGAGGAGGACATCGTCCGCCTGCAATGGTTCGGCATGTACCACGACAAACCCAAGGTCGGCACCTTCATGATGCGGGTGAAGATTCCCAGCGGAATCCTGAGCGCCGACGGGCTGCGGGCAATTGGTGAAATCTCCGAGCAGCATGGCCGCGATCAGGGTGAGCTGACGACCCGGCAGAATATCCAACTCCATTACATTACGCTTGACCGCTTCCCGGCGAT
>DATEGX010000360.1:0-11567 GCA_035279875.1 Binataceae bacterium (SeqCode) | reverse complement strand
GATGACACCATCCATTGGAAGCCAAGACCATATCGGATGTGGACAGCGGAATTAAATCCAGGTCGGAAGCTGGGGGCGAGAGCCGCCTGCCATCGGGTTCGGTCCCTCGCGTCCCGCTAATGTGACCCGCACCTGACCGGTTGTTAGACTTGCCCCGGTGCGAGGCGATCTGGAGACGACCGTGGCGAAGACCGCGACCCGCTGTGAGGACGGGCGGAGACGGACGTGGTGGGTCGAAGCGAGCACAGCTGGCGGTTTGGCCATAGTGGCCGCGCTGGCCGCGATGCTGTTCTTCTTCCATCTCGGCACCTACGGTCTGTGGGAACCGGATGAAGGCCGTTATGCCGAGATCGCGCGTGAGATGCTGGCCTCGCGCAACTTTATCGTCCCGCACCTCAACTACGTTCCGTACATTGAGAAGCCGCCCTTGCTTTACTGGCTGACCGTGGCTTCCATGCGCTCGCTGGGAGCAAACGAGTTGGCGGCGCGGCTGCCCGACGCACTCGCCGCGCTGCTTGGCGTGCTCGCGACCTACATTTTCGCGTTGCGCACTTTCGATCGCCGCCGCGCGATCCTTGCCGGGGCGATTCTTGCCACCAGCGGACTCTACGCGACGATGGCGCAGGTGCTCACCACCGATATGCTGCTGGCCGCGTTGATGGCGGTGGCGATGTTCGCGTTCTTTTTGCAATGGCTGGAGGATGGCCGTTGGTGGTGGCTTTCCTACGCCGCGATGGGCCTTGCGGTGCTGGCCAAGGGCCCGGTCGGTGCGGCGATTCCCATCACCGTGGCAGTGATTTTCCTGTGGTACGAAGCTGATTGGCGTTGCACACCTGAGCGTCTGCATCCGGCCGCCGGGCTGCTTCTAACCGCCGCAATCAGCTTGCCATGGTTCGTCCTGATCGCCGTTCGAGAGCCCGGGTTCCTCGATTTCTACATTGTCGGCGAACATTTTCGCCGTTTCTTCGAACCCAGTTATAGCCACGCGGAGCGGATTTATTTCTACGTTCCAGTGGCCGCTGCCGGCCTGTTGCCATGGACGCTCGCGCTTCCGTTCGTGCCGTGGCGATCGCTCGCGCCGAATGCGGCACGGCGTTTTTGCTTCGTCGCGATCGCTACGGTCTTCGTGCTTTTCTCACTCGCCAGCGCGAAGCTGGCAGCCTATATCCTTCCGCTGTTTCCGTTGGCCGCGGTCGTGATCGCCGACGGTCTGATGACCTTCGGCGACGAACCGCCGACTCGAAGCACGGGCAGGCGGGCCGATGCGCGCGTGCTAGCGGCATTCGCGGCGCTATTAAGCATCACCGGCGCGACGCTAATCGTGATCGCCTGGAACGCGGGCCGGTTCGCCAGCCCCAACCCGATGCTGGTGCGTCCGGCACTGTTTTCGGCGGGTGCGATTATAGTGGTATGTGCAGTGCTTTGTTACGCCGCCTTCTGGACGCGCCGGCTGACGGCAGGCCTCTGCATTCTGGTGGCGGGCGCGGCGGCGACACTGATCGTCGGGAGCTATGGCCGGATCATGGCGGAGCCCGCGCGATCGTACGCGACGCTGGCGCGCCAAATAGAACAGCGCGCGCCCAATGCGCGGCTTATCTGCTATCCGCGCTATATCCAGTCGTTGCCCTTCTATTGCCGCCGAAGGGTCATCCTGGTCGGCGCCAAGACTGAACTGGCCTACGGCGCGGCACATTCCGCCGACGCCGCGAGCTTTTTCTTCGCCAGCGAGCGAGACCTGCTGAGGCTATGGAAGCAGCCCCAGCCGACCGTGCTGATAATCGATCGGCGGGCACTCGCGCACCTTGAAAAGAGTCTCGGCCCTTACGAGGTGATAGCGTCCGATGCCAAAAAGCTCGCGCTAACCCGTCCAGAACATTCCGGAAAAGGCGGCTAGGCGCATGGCGTCAACAGAAATGGCAGCGGACGCCAGCGTCAAGCCATCTCGCGGGGCGCGAGGGCGGCGATGGTATGGCTTCGTAATCAAACTGGCAGTTGGGCTCGCCGTGCTCGGTTTCCTGATATGGCATTACGACCTGCGTTCGACCTTCCGCGTAATCGGTCGCGAACGGCCAGTCTTTTTCATTGCCACGGTGATGCTCTTTGTCGCGGGGCAGGCGATGTCGGCTTACCGTTGGCAACTGCTGGCCCGGTTGGTCGGGCTCGCTGGGAGCTATGTTGAATTTCTCAGCTTTTATTTCATCGGGATGTTCACCAACGTGTTCGTGCCGGGCTTAATCGGCGGTGATGCTCTACGCGCCGTCTACCTTGGACGGAGTCGCGGCCGTATCACCGACGCGGTTGCCTCGGTGGTCGCGGATCGCGGAATAGGGCTCATCGCGCTTTTCTGGCTCGCTGGAGGGTCGGCGCTGACTATTACGCGGGTAGCCCTGCCGCCAACCTTACGCGACGCGACCATCGCGACCGGAGCGGCGGCGCTGATCGCATTTCTGGCCGCTCCGCTTGCTGCAAAGATGACTGACCGGTTGCCGCGACCATTGGCGCGGCTGCTGTCACCGTTGCTCCCTTATATGAAGCGGCCGGGCGCGCTCGGTCCGGCGATCATACTGTCGCTTTTGCTTCAGATTTCTCTGGCAGGATGCCAATACCTGCTGGCGCTAGGGCTGGGCCTCGATGTGCCGTTGACGACGTTTATCCTGATCGTTCCGATCTCCAATGTGGCGGCGAGCCTGCCGCTGACGATCAACGGACTCGGGGTGCGCGAGGCTGCTTATCTTGTCTTGTTAGGGATGACCGGCGTGAGCAAGAACAACTCCGTAGCGCTGAGCCTGCTCTATTTTGCCGCTACCCTGGCCGGCGGTCTGACCGGCCTGGTGCCGTTTATCGCGACGGCGATGCCGGGTGAGTAAACCGCCATCGGCTACCGTCTGCCGATCAGACGGATTGACGCTGCACAAGATAGTTGGCTCCCGACGAGCCCGAACCTGGCCTCACCGGGTGTTTGCGAAAGGCGCGATGATGGTTCGGCGGTGTCCTTGAACGGGCCGACCGCCGTTTGTATAGTCAGACTAACCATTCGGACAGGCGGTGGAGTTAGTTGGCGATGGATGTAATGAAAACGATGTTCCTGAACCCTCCTTCCTACGATGACTTCGACGGGGGTGCGGGTTCGCGTTATCAAGCCACCCGCGAGGTCTGGTCGTTCTGGTATCCGACCTGGCTGGCTTATCCGGCGGGAATGGTGCCGGGCGCCCGGCTGCTCGACGCCCCGCCGCACGATTATACGCCAGAAAAGACGATAGCCGAGGCAAAAGGGTACGATTTTGTCGTCCTTCATACCTCCACGCCTTCCCTGAAAATGGACTTGCGCACGGCCGAAGCGATTAAGGCGGCGAATCGCGACTGCATCATCGCATTTGTGGGCGGGCATCCGACGGCCCGGCCCGAGGAGACCCTCAAGCTTTCGGAGGCGATCGATATCGCCGCGCGGAAGGAATTTGACCATTCGATGGTCGAAGTGGCACGTGGATTAAGTTGGGATAAGATTGAAGGTATTAGCTATCGTAAGAATGGATTAATACATCATAACGCAGACCGACGAATGCTCGATAGCGAAGATCTGGACAAGCTGCCGTTTGTCACCGAGGTCTACGACAACAACCTCGACTATCTGAAATACAACAGCCCCTACTGCCAATATCCTTACGTTTCGATGTATACCGGGCGCGGATGTCCGGCGCGGTGCACGTTCTGCCTGTGGCCGCAGGTGACTCAGGGTCACAAGTACCGGGTGCGCAGCCCCGAGAATGTCTTCGAAGAAGTCTCTGCGATGCGTTCGAAGTTCCCGAAAATGAAGGAATTATTCTTCGACGACGACACCTTCACCGCCGACCCGATGCGGGCACGCAAGATTGCGCAGTTGCTCAAACCACTGGGGATCACCTGGTCGACCAACTCTCGCGCCAACGTTGACTACGAAACCCTTAAAATAATGAAGGAAGGCGGACTGCGGCTGTTCGTAATAGGTTACGAAAGCGGCAATGCGGAAATCCTCAAGAATATCAAGAAGGGCGTCCGGCTCGACCGCGCGCGCCGTTTTACCAAGGATTGCCACGACCTGGGCATCCTGATTCACGGCACCTTTATCCTGGGATTGCCGGGCGAGAGCCGGGAGACAATTCAGGAATCGATGCGCTTCGCGCAGGAAATGGATTGCGAGACGATCCAGGTCTCGTTGGCGTCGCCCTATCCGGGCACCGAGCTGTTCGAATACGTCACTTCGAATGGGTATCTGGCGGTTGATCCGCTGCTCGACGAGGCAGGCTACCAGAAGTGCACGGTGCAGTATCCGAATCTGAGCGCTGACGAGATATATCAGTCAGTCGAGCGATTTTATCGGAGTTTCTACTTCCGACCCCGGTATATCTTCAAATCGGTGCGGAAGATGCTGAGCTCTTCCGAGGAGTGCCGGCGTCTGCTGAAGGAAGGGATGCAGTTCCTCTCGACCATGAAGCAGCGGCGCGCCCACCTGCGGCATTCGGCGCAAAGTGCGCAGGCCGCTTGATCATTCACAGCGCGGTTCACTGCTCGCAAAATTTGACGTGCCGGGGGGCTGTTACGATGGAGGCGCGGGCCTCTGGGTTAGCTCAGGATAGGTTTCAAACGCGGTTTGTGATGGTTCCGTGATGAACCTGGTGGCCGCTTTCTCCGCTTCATGCGTGGTAGTGTCGCTGGTCTATTATTTGGCCGCGAGCATTATCGCGCTGCGTTTTGCCTCGCGGGCGCGCTCAGCTCCGCCGCCGCTGCCGAAGATTTCTCCGCGCGTCGCGGTGCTTAAGCCGCTCCACGGCCTTAGTCCGAGTCTGCCTGAAAATCTAATGACCCATCTGGAGCTTGACTATCGGCGGGTCGAATATGTCTTCGGCGTATCCAGTTACGACGATCCGGCGGCCGATATCCCGGTGGCGCTCAAACCCCAGTACCCGTTTGCCCAGGTCACCTTGGCGGTCGGCGAGAGTCCGGGATGCTGCAATCACAAGGTCGCCAAGCTTATTGGCATGGCGGAGCGGGCGCCCCGCGCGGAAATCTTCGTCATCTCGGACGCGGATATCAGCGTTCAACGCGAACATCTGAAGCGGATCGTCGGAGAGCTTTGCGCGGATGACAAGATCGGGATGGTCACGTGCCTCTATCGGGCCAAACCTCGCGCAGGGTTTGGCTCGCGGCTTGAAGCGCTGTACGTCAATACCGATTTCGTGCCGATGGTGATGGTTTCGAGCGTGGTTGAGCCTGTTCGCTATGGACTGGGCGCTACGATCGCAGTCAAGCGTGAGGCGCTGGAGGCAATCGGCGGGTTCCGTGCTCTGAAGGATTTGCTCGCCGACGACTACTACCTCGGTAAGCTCGTCAGCGAACGCGGCTATGAGGTTAGGTTGTCGCCCTCGATCGTTACGATCAAAAACGATGAGGAGCGCTTCGCCGATTTCTGGAAGCGGCAAATCCGATGGGCGCGCACCTATCGCACCACCCGTCCGGTGAGTGTCGCCACGATTGTAGTCCACGGGCCATTCTGGGCCCTGATGCTGTTGCTGGCGACGCGCTTCAATCCGCTCGCGCTCGGCCTTTTGGCCGTCGTGGTCGGAGGCCGCGTCCTGATGTCGCGCCTGCTGATCGGCAGAGTCCTGGGTCTCAAGGAGCATCGCCGCGACGCCTGGCTGGTGCCGCTTAAAGACTTGATTATGACGGCGGTATGGGCCGCGAGTCTCTTCAGTAACGAAGTCCTATGGGGTGGTCGCCGCCTGAGGATTCAGTCCGACGGTACCATGCGCGAGGTGAATGGCTGATCCCTTCCGGCTGTGGCTTGGTCTTGCCGGCGGAATCGCGGCGAGCGTGTTGCTGGCGGCCGGGCTCGCGATGATGAAAAGCCGAGGCGAGGCGCTGCCGCCAGCGGAAGGCACGGCAATTCCCTCGGCAATCCTCCGATGGATCCGCGATCCGGTCTGGATTGGTGGTCTCGCGGTCCAGGCGATCGGCTACCTGCTGTACTTTTGGTCGCTTTTGGTGGCACCGGTCTCGCTTATCGCGGTGATGATGCAGGCCGGCATCGCTGCGTTCGTGCTTATCGCGGTGATATTCCTCCATGAGCGCGCCAACGCAGGTGAGATGGCCGGAATAGCCGGCATTATTCTGGCCATGCTCCTCCTGGCGCTTTCGCTGCGCAGCGGTGAGGCGCAGGGCGGTCTCGATTCGCCGGCACTCGGTGTGCTCTCGGCCGTGTCCATTGTCGCTGCGGCGGCCCCGTGGTCGGTCGAAAGGCTCAGACGCAACGGCGCGGCCCCGGCTATCGCCTCAGGTATCGCATTCGGGCTGGCGAGCCTCTACACCAAGGCGCTGGCTGACGTCTTCGCGATACATTCCGAGACCTCGCGCATGGTTCCGTTTGCGGCCAGTCCGTGGCTCTATCTGACCATCGTCACCAACGTGGTCGGCCTCGTCCTGCTGCAAAATTCATTTCATTGGGCGCGCGGAATCATCACGATGCCGTTGTCGTCGGCGATCTCCAATATCATTCCGATTTTTGGTGGAATCGCCGCGTTCGGCGAAAGCCTGCCTGCGGCACCGTTATTGGCCATTCTCCGAATTGCGGCGTTCGCGATCACAATCGCCGGAGGAATCCTGCTTGCAGGCGCGGAGGCCACCGCAGAATCGCCTTAGCCATAACGACGATCAAACCTGAATATCGTTGGTCAATTGATTACCTTTTCGCTTCTTAGCAGGCGCAGGTCCTCGTCGGAATACCCGACGGTGCGGAGAACTTGTTCAGTATGTTCGCCGAGCGTTGGCGGCATCGAACGCTGGAGCGACTTCTCGCCGTTGATGCTCACCGGAATGTCGACGAACTTCATCTCAGGAATGCGGAAATTCGCGGCGGCCGGCGGGAACATGCCAAGCGTATTGACCTGTTCGTCGCCAAATACCTGGTCGATCGTATTGATCGTGCTGGCGGGAACGCCAGCCTGGCGTAGCCGGCCCATCAGCTCGGACGCGGTGAAGCGCCGCGTCTCACGCTCGAGCAGTTCATGCAATTCGGCGCGTCGCGGGACCCGCTCCTGGTTACCGCGAAAGCGCGGCTCCCTGGCAATCTCCGGATGGCCGAGGACTTCGCACAGAATGGCGAACATGCGATCGTTGCCGGCCGCGATCAATACCCAGCTATCGTCGCTGGTGGCGAATGCCTCGTAGGGTGCGGCGGCGGGAGAACTCGACCCGGCCGGACCGGGTACTTCGCCGGTAGCCTGGTAGTTGGTCGTGAGCAAGGTGGTCCAGGTGACCCCGGTTTCGAGCAGGCTGGTCGCGACCTTCGAGCCCTTGCCGCTTTTCGCACGGTCAATGAGCGCGGCAAGTATCCCGCTAAAGAGCCACAGGCCCGAGCCCATGTCGATTATCGGCACGACCACGCGGGCGGGTGGCGAACCGGGATGACCGTTGACGCTGATGATGCCGGAGTAGGCTTGGCCCAGCGGATCGTAACCGGGCAGACTTTTGAGCGGACCCTTGTCGCCGAAGCCGCTGATTGAGGCGTAGATGAGGCGCGGATTATCGGCGGCGAGGTCGTCATAGCCGAGCCCGCGTGACTCGGCGCTGCCGGGCTTCATAGCATGAACGAAAATGTCGGCGGTGCGGGAGAGCCGGCGCACAATTTCGCGGCCGCGCGCGTGGTCAAGGTCGGCACAAATGCTTAGCTTGTTGCGGTTGTAGCAGAGATAGGCGGCCGACTCACCGCGCCATTGTGGGGCGAAACGGCGCACGTCGTCGCCTCCGTTAGGCCGCTCGATCTTGATTACCGTCGCCCCGAAATCGCCGAGCAGTTGGGTGCAATAAGGACCGGCGACGTTCTGCGTGAGGTCAACGACGGTGAGCCCGTCCAGCGTCAATGGCATGCGGTATCTCCTGATAGGCGCGGCTCGCGCGCTTTCGTATTGCAGACTTTTAGGGGATCGGCGCGAAAACGCCAACCGCGATGCCGCTGGCCCGAGGTAGGAATGGGCGAGCGTCGCCGCCCGCCCAAGACTCAACTCACGACAGTTGCTTGAGGCAGCCCTTGATCTCCTCGAAGTTAGGAATGTTCCGCGCGTCCGCCTGCACCGAGGCATAACGGACCACGCCCTCACGATCGATGACGAAGGCCGAGCGCTTGCATACGCCCTTGAAGCCCATCATGTCCTCGTAAAGCGTGTCGTAGGAGCGCGCCGTTTCCTTGTTGTAATCGGACAGCAGCGGGAACTGGTAGCCCTGCTCCTTGGCCCAGGCGTCGAGCGCGAAGGGGCTGTCGGTCGAGATGCCAAAGACCTTGCAATCGAGTCCCTCGTAATCCTTGAGGCTGTCGCGCATGCTGCACAATTCCTTGGTGCAGACGCCGGTGAAAGCCAGCGGAACGAACAGCAGCAGCACCTTGTTGCCGCGCAGACCAGACAACTTGACGTCCTGCATCTTGTTCGATTTCAGGGTGAAGTCCGGGGCGGGCTGCCCAACTTGCAAAGCCATAAGCGTCTCCTCTTTGGGTCGTAGTGTTTTTTGTGATCGAAAACGATGCGGCGCCAGATGCTACTTGAACCGCGCCTTCGGCACCGCGAGACCTGGGATTTCCGAACGCATCTTGAAGATGGTGCCCTTCTTTTCCTTATCGTCCGTATTATCAGCAGTGACGATATAGAGGTCTTCGAGGTTGTGCCCGCCGAAGGTCACGCTCGTGACCATCTTGGCCGGCACCTTGATTCGTTTGTCGAGCGTGCCGTCGGGCTTGAAGCGCTGCACCTCGCCTGCTTCAACGGCTGCGACGACTACTCCGCCCTCGGCGTCGACCGCCAGGCCGTCGGGCATACCCTCGGGCAGCTTGGCGAAGATGCGGCGATCCTTGACGCCGCGATCGGGTTGAACGTCGTAGACCCAGACCGCACGCGTGGGCGAGTCCGAATGATAGAGATGCTTGCGATCCGGGCTCAAGCCGAGGCCGTTGGTGATCTGGATACCTT
The DNA here is from genome assembly GCA_035279875.1 of Binataceae bacterium (SeqCode). Lineage (GTDB taxonomy): Bacteria > Desulfobacterota > Binatia > Binatales > Binataceae > JAMXLL01. Next base: position 2,577 of record DATEGX010000360.1, on the reverse strand, counting down.
CCCAGACCTTTGAGACTTTGCCGTCGGGATCGACCCGGAAGAGGCTGCCCGGGATGGGCTTGCGATTCGAGAACGGGTCGAACTCGAGCGTGCCACAATAAATCGAGCCGTGATCGTCGGGCTGGATATCGTTGATGCCCTTGAGTGGCTTGCCTTCCCATTCGGTGAAGAGCTCGCGGCTGGTGTGAGCCGCTTCGCTGAAATAGATCAGGTTGCGGCCGCTGCAGACGATTCCGCCGCCCTCATTGATCGCGATGCCGCCGACGCCCCTGCGTTTAGGGATCAGCGTTTCAACTGTTCCGCTGGGATCACGCCGATAGACCCCGCCGTTGGGGACATCGCTGAAGCAAAGCCGGTTCTGATCGTCGACGCGGGGACCCTCGATTAGCCCGAAGCCGCTGGCCAGGATTTCGAACGTCGCCATCGGGGTTACTCCTCCTGATGGGGAGGATTTACCACGTTTGGTCTCCGCTGGGCGAACGCACCGCGCTACTCGGCGGGCCGCTCAACGGTCAACGGCGAGGTCTTGTGCAGGTCTGCCAGGCGCAGCTTCCGATGGCACAGATAGATCAGTACCGGCTGCAGCACCCGTGTCAGCACCAGGATCGCGAGCGCGCCGCCAATCACGACGATCGCCAGCGGCCGCTGGGTTTGTGCTCCTATACGCGTCGACAACGCCGCCGGCAGGAGCCCAAGGGCGTCGACCAGGTCGGTCATCATGGTTGCGCGCAAGCGCCGATCCGAACCCATTATGATCGATTCGACGAAAGGATGACCCTCGTTCCATAGCTGACGGATGTAGAAGCTGAGAATAATGCCGTCCATCACGGCGATGCCGAAAATCGAGATGAAGCCGACCGCGGCCGAGACGCTGAAAGGCGTGCCAGTGACTACCAGAGCGAGCAATCCGCCCAGGCAGGCAATCGGAATCTGCGCCATGATGACGAACGTGTCGACCAGAGAGGTGGTCGCGCCGTAGAGCACGCCCATGATTAGCAGCAGCGCGACTGGGATGACGATTTCGAGGCGGCGGTTGGCTTCGCGCAATTCCTGGTATTCGCCGGCCCATTCGAGATGCACCCCGCGCGGCAATTGGACAGTCGCGGCGACGTGCTCCTGGGCTTGGCGCACAGTTCTTTGAAAGTCCCGACCGCGGACCGCGAACCGCACCGGCACGTACCGCTGAAGATCCTGCCGGTAGATGAAAGAGGCGCCCTCAGCGGTGTGGATATCAGCGACCTGTCCGAGCGGCACGTCACCGCCCGACGGCACGGTCACGCGTATCTGGCGAATCGCGTCAAGACTGGAGCGATATTGCTTGTCCCATCGCACGACCAGCGGGAAACTGCGATCACCTTGCAGCACCTGGGTAGCGGTATGGCCGCCGATCGCGGCCTCGATCACTGCGTTGACGTCGCCGACGTTGAGCCCGTAACGCTCGCACGCGGCGCGGTTGGGTACGATCAGCACATTAGGCTGGCCGAGCGAGCGATACACCGCCAGATCGACGATGCCGGGTATTTCGCTCATCGCATGCATGATCTGGTCGGCGCTGTGTTCGTCAACCGCGAGGTCGGGCCCGAAGACCTTCACCGAGTCGGAACCCTTCACCCCTGAGAGCGCCTCGTTGACGTTGTCCTCGATATTCTGCGAGTAGCCAAAGCTGACGCCGGGGAAATCGTGGGTCAGCTTATCGTCCATCTGCTGCAGCAGTTCGGGCTTGGTTAAGCCGGGTGGCCATTGCGTGGAGGGTTTCAGGTCGACGCCGAATTCGATGTTGAAGAAGCCGGTGGTCTCGGTCCCGTCGTCCGGCCGGCCCGCCTGTGAAACCACGTTTGCGACTTCCGGGAACGACTGAAAGTCTGCACGCATCCGCCGCGCCAGCAGCGCTGCATGATCCAGCGAAATCGTCAGCGGCATTGTCGCACGCGCCCAGATATTGCCTTCCTCCAGCTTGGGCAGGAATTGTCCGCCGAGGCGCGGGTAGAGACTCGCCACCGCCACCACAATCACCATCACGATCATCAGTGTCACGCGCGGCCATCGCAGCACCGTGACGAAAATCCGATGGTAAACGCCGCTGATCGCGTTCCAGGCCCTCCGCGGCCTTTCCTCGACGCCGCCTTCGAACAGGTAGGAACTCAGCACCGGTGACAAAGTGATCGCGAGCAGGATCGCCGCGCCCAGCGCGTAGGCGTAGGTATGCGACATCGGCGAAAAAATCGCACCTTCGACCCCGCGCATCGTAAACAGCGGCAAAAAGGCGATCACGAAGATCAGAGTCGAGAAGAACATCGGCCCGCCGACTTCCTGCGCCGCGCGCAGAATCTGGCCGCGGGTGTTCGGCGTTACCGGACGATCGGTGCTGAGATGGCGATGGATATTCTCCATCACGATCACGGTGGTATCGATGATGATGCCGAAGTCGATGGCGCCGAGCGAGATCAGATTGGCCGCCGTGCCGCCGTAGGCCATCAGCAAAAACGCGCCGCACAGCGCGAGCGGGATATTGATTGCGGCGATTATGGCTGCCCGCAGATTGCCCAGGAAAAACAGCAACACGATAAACACCAGCGC
>DATEGX010000359.1:0-10086 GCA_035279875.1 Binataceae bacterium (SeqCode) | reverse complement strand
CTGGTGCTGATGGATTGCCAGATGCCCGAGCTCGACGGCTATTCGGCCAGCCGCGAGCTGCGCCGGCGCGAAGGCACTGCTCGACATACGACCATAATCGGCGTCACCGCCCATGCCTTGGCGGGCGACCGCGAGGAATGCCTCGCCGCCGGGATGGACGACTATATCGCCAAGCCGATCATGGCCGAGGAGCTGGCCGCGATCCTCGAGAAATGGGTTACCGCACTCAATCTGCCGGCCGCCGCACAGCCCGCCACCGGTCACGTCGAAGCGCCGCCAGCCGCCGAGCCGGCAATCCTCGACCACGCCGTGCTGGCCCAGTTGCGCGAGTTCCAGCATCCCGGCGAGGTTGATTTCGTCGGCGATCTGATCGGCACCTTCCTGGCCGACCTGGCGCGCCGGATGGAACTGATTCGTGCCGGGCTCGAGCGCGATGACAGCGAGCTTATCCGCGAGAATGCCCATACCCTGCGCGGCGCCTCGGCCGAACTCGGCGCGCGCCGCCTGAGTGCGGCCTGCGCCCGGCTCGAACTGGCCGCCCGCAGCGGTGCGCACGACCAGACCCGCCGCAGCGCTCATGAACTCGTCCGCGAGGCCACCTTGCTGCGCGCCGCGCTGGAAAACGCCCGCGCCCGTTCCCCGGCGTGATCGCGCGACTTTATCCCATCACGTGCAGCCGGCGAGGATTTCCCGCCATTATCGACTCGACCTGTTCGTGGCTGGCGCCGAGCGACCTGAGCCACGGGATAATGTTCTCGTGAATATGCGAATAGCCCCATCCGCCGTACTGCTTGTAGCAGGTCTTCATCGCAACCTCGGCCGATAGCAGCAGCCGGTCCTGGAAACCCGCCTCCAGCAGTTCGAGCACGCAGCGGACCTCTTCTTTGTCGGTCGAGTAGCCGAGCGCCGGCGCCGCCGGATTACCGAACAATTCCTCGTGCCCCAACTGGTCGAACGAGACAAAACCGACCCCGCGCTTGAGAATGCGCTTGGCGACTTCGGGGTTGGGATAAAGCCCCAGATGTGACATGTAGCAACGGGCGAGGTCGGCACCCTCCTTCTCGAGGACGTCGATATATGTGTCCCAATGATCGCCCGGGAAATTGGGATGAATCGTCAGCGAAGCACCGGTTGCGTGCTGGGTCCGCGCGGCGGCGCGCAGGACTTTTTCCTCGTCCGGTCGAAACGGTTCGCGGGTCCGCCCGCTGAGCGCAATTTCGCCGATATTCCCCGCCTTGACGCCGGTTTTGCCGATTCCGACGGTGATCTCACGCGTCATTATTTCGGCCAGCTCTTCGATACTTTTGGCCGCGACTTCCGCCGGATGCGACGCCTGCACGTACCATCCAGTTGAAGCGACGATATTGACGCCGGTTGCGCGCGAGATCTTCTGGAGCGCCGCGATATCGCGCCCGATTCCAGGCAGGTCGCAATTGATCATGGTGGCGCCGCCGGCAAAGCGGTACTCGGAGGCCTCGCGAATCGTCAGCGGCAGGTTGTCTTGCACCAGGTTGTCCTTCACCCGCATCGCGTTGCGGCGGACGAGACCGAGATTGTGCATGCCGATCTTGGCTTCGCTGAGCCCATGCATCGGGCCGGATTCAGGAGCGAGATGCCAGCACATCAGGTCGATCGTCAGATGCACATGAGACATCGTATGGCCGACCTGGCTGGCGTCGATCGGCCCGAGCACGGTATTCAAGTGTGCCATCGTTCACACCTCCGGTTGGTGGCGGCGCTTCGGCCGCTTTTTAGCATGGACCCGCGCGACCCGCGAATTCCAGCTTCGGATTAGCCCAGCGGTTGGACATCGCGCGGATTTATTTTGTACGCTCGGCGGAGTTTCATGCTGGCGCCGGGCTCCGGCGCGAAGTTGGAAGATCCCGATGCCAAATTTCGACCTGAAGGACCGCTCGGCAATCGCAGGGGTTGGCAATTCGGCCTTCGGCAGGCGCCTGATGCGGAGCCCGATAGACCTTGCCGCGGACGCGATCGCCGGGGCACTCGACGATGCCGGGTTGGGGCGTAACGACCTCGACGGCCTGATCGTCAGCTTTGGCTCACCGATCGGTGCCGACGGCGACACGCTCGCCCAGGTGCTTGGCTTGAACCTGCGCGCCTACAATCAGACCTGGGCCCACGGCCGCTTCACCGCAAGCTGTATCCAATGGGCCGCGATGGTCGTCAATGCAGGTTTGGCGAACGCAGTCGCTTGCCTTGCCACCGTGAGTTTTTCCGGTCTTCGGCGGCCGATGATGGGTGGCGGCGGCGATCGCGAGGGCGCGCGCGAAGCCGGCGGCGGGCATGGCGAGGATCCCGTTTATGGCATGACCTCGCCTGGCGCCGGAGCGGCGCTGGTCGCCCGCCGTTACTTCGAGCGTTACGGCAGCAGCAGCCGCGAACTGGCGGCAGTGCCGGTTGCGTTTCGCAAGCACGCCGCGATGAACCCCGGCGCGATCATGCGAGAACCTTTCGATGTGAATGATCATCAGCAGTCGCGCTTTGTCTGCGAGCCGCTGCATCTGCTCGACTATTGCCTGATCAATGACGGGGCGTCGTGCGTGATCGTTACCACCGCGGAACGCGCGCGTGATTGCCGTAAACCGCCGATCTATATCAGTGGTATGCAAGGGCTGCCGGCCGGTCATGAGGAGTTCATCTGGGCCTACCCTGGATTGGGCGTCGCGCAGCAACAGACCTTCGAATACACGGCGGATCTGCAGCCGGCGTACAAAATGGCAGGAATTGCTCCAAAGGACGTCGACGCCTTGTTTACCTATGATGCCTTTTCGATTTTGGCGCTGATCGCCCTCGAGCGCTGGGGCTTTTGCAAGCCAGGCGAAGCCGCCGGATTCGTTCAGAACGGGCGTATCGAGGTCGGCGGCGAATTGCCGATGAACACCAACGGCGGCCTGCTCTCGGAAGGCCATATCATGGGCTGGAACCATCAAGTCGAGATCGCCCGGCAGTTGCGCGGTGAATGCGGCGCGCGGCAAGTCAAAGGGGCTGAGACTATCCAATGGGCCAACGCGTATGGCGATTCGCTGATCTATCATCGGTGAGCGGGGCAGGGGAGTGCGCGATGCAGAAGGTGAATAGTGAGAAGGTAAGGTAAATGGCTGAAGCGCAATATCAAAAACCGCTGCCCGCGATCTCCTCGCTCAACAAGCCCTACTGGGACGCGCTCAAGAATCGCGAATTGCGCCTGCAGAAATGTGATGGCTGCGGCAAGGTATGGTACCCGCCGTCGCCATTATGCCCCGGATGCTGGTCGCGCAAATTCACCTGGAGTCGCCTGAGTGGCCGCGGCCGCGTCAATTCGTGGGTAATCTTTCACCAGTCTTACTTCCGCGGCTACGACGCCGAATTGCCGTACAATGTCGCCGAAGTTGAACTCGAAGAGGGTCCGCGCCTGCTTACCAACCTGGTCGGTATTGCCGGCGATCAAATCCGCGCCGGGATGCCGGTCGAAATCGTTTTCGACGACGTGACCGGGGAAATCACGCTCGCGAAGTTCAAGCCGAGCGCCGGCTGAGCGCCGTACCGGAGAAGAGCGATGGCGAAAGTCCTCGACGGAATCCGCGTCTTTGACCTGACGGTCGCAGCCGTCGGCCCGTGGGCGACCAAACTGCTCGGCGCGATGGGCGCAGATGTTATCAAGGTGGAAGCGCCCGGCGGCGACCAGCTTTCGCATGCGGTGCCGCCGCGTATCAAAGGCAGCTCGGTGCTCTACATATCCGCTAACCACAACAAACGGATGATCGAGCTTGATTTGAAGAAGGAGGCAGACCGGGCGATCGCACTGAGCATCGTCGAGCGAAGCGATGTCTTTGTGAACAACATGCGTCCGGGCGCGGTCGAACGGCTCGGTCTTGGTTATGACGTCGTCGCCAAATTGAACCCTCGTATCGTCTACGTGCTGGCCTCAGCCTACGGACGGGTCGGGCCGATGGCTGCCGAGGCTGGGGTCGATCCGACGGTGCAGGCGTTTTGCGGATGGACCAGCATCACCGGACCGGAGCATGGCCGCGGCGAGATGTTCCGCCATCTGGCACATCTGGATCTCACCACCGCCACGACGATAACGCAGGCGGTGTTGCAAGGGCTCCTCGCGCGCGAGCGAACCGGCAAGGGTGCGCGCGTCGAGATCGAAATGCTCACCGCGGCGATGGCCCTTCAGTCCACCCGCCTGGCGGAATACTTCGCTAGTGGCACTCAGCCGCCGCCGCTGGGCAGTGCTTCGGCGACTACTGCGCCGCACCAGGCATTCGAATGCGAGGACAAGCGCTTCATCGCAGTGGGGGTCGAGCGCGATGAACAGTGGGCGGGATTCTGCAGAGCGCTCAAACTGCCGGAGTTAATCGCGGATCCCCGCTTCGCGAGTAATCCGCAGCGCGTGCAAAATCGGGCAGAACTGTCGGCAATCCTGGCATCGCGTTTCAGGACCAAGCCCGCTGCATGGTGGAATATACGCCTGACCAAGGAGAAGGTTCCCAACGGCCCCTTCATGGCTTTTGAGGAGCTGCGCCATCATCCGCAGGTCCGCGAAAATCGGCACATCGTCGAAATCGACACACCACATTGGGGACCGCTTTGCGTCGACGGCCTGCCCTGGAGCCTGAGCCGCACGCCCGCTGGACCGATTCGTGCCGGGGGCAAGCCCGGCGATCATACCGCAGAGGTGTTGGCGGAGCTTGGTATCCCAGATCAGCGCATCGGTGGGCCAAAATGAGCGGTAGTCTCGAAGGGCTTCGCGTCGTCGACCTTACGGAAGGACTTTGCGGCCCGTTCTGTACGATGCAACTTGGTGACGCTGGGGCCGAAGTGATCAAGCTCGAGCGGCCCAATGGCGATTACGCCCGGCAAATCGGACCACCATTCGTCAACGGTGAAAGCGCAGTCTTCCTGAGTCTCAATCGTAACAAGAAAAGCGCGGTCCTCGACTACCGGCGCGAGGATCGGCGCTCAATCCTGAAGCGGCTCGCGGAACGCGCCGACGTGCTGGTCGAGGACCTCGGCCCTGGTGAAGCCGAGCGCCTCGGCATCGGTTATACGGAATTGAGCCGCACGAATCCGCGATTGGTCTATTGCGCGATCAGCGCGTTCGGCGAGCATGGCCCGATGAAAGACCTGCCGGGCTCCGAGCTAGTCGTACAGGCAATGGCCGAATACACCGCCTCGCTCGGCCGGATTGGCGAGCCGCCGATCCGGGTCGGGGCCGATATCGCGGCGCTTAACACCGGGGTTTTTGCCACCCAGGCGATTTTAGGCGCGTTGTTCTATCGCGAACGCGGAGGGGCGGGTCAGCGCGTCGCGGTCAGCCAACTCGGCGCGCTGCTGCACATGCGCGGCATCATGTGGCACTCGATGACTGACCCGGACGACTGGTTCGGCTTCCATCTCGACCATTACACCAACCCGCCCGATTACGGTTATCAGGCGATGGACGGGGCGCTGTACTTCATCCTGCGGCGCGGCAACAGCGAGGATTGGGACCGGCTGATACTCGAGCTTGGGATGGAGCAAGTCCTGGCCGATCCGCGCTTTGCCGATTACGGTCGCCAGGCCACCAGCATCGGCCGTTATGCGCCGGAGGTTAAGCCGATCTGGGAAGAGGCGTTCAAGAACCGCTCGCGCGATGACCTGGTCAGACTGATGAAGAGCATCGGCGGCGACGCAGTGCCAATGATGGATTACCCGTCGTTGGTGGCGCATCCCCAGGTCGAAGCGCTTGGGTCTATTATCGAGGTGCCGCATCCTAACGCGGGGACCTTCAAGGCGATTCGCCCCGTGGCGCGCTTTACTGGTGAAGCGGCTCCACCGATGTCCGCGCCGCCTCGCTTGGGCCAGCACACGCGGGAGGTGCTGGACGCGTTGGGCGTTGGCGACGCCGCCCACGGATAGCGGCGTTTCGTTACGCGCTCATCGGGTGCGATGGGAGCCGCAATCGGGACAGGTTGTCAAGTTCGCGCGGACGGGCGCAAAGTATAACGCGATCGAACATAGGGCATCGCTTAAGCGACTCCGGTAAGCGCGAAAATGCCGAGACGAAACGGAGTTAGCAAATCGATCGCTCAGGAGGATGACGATGACTCCAAGAAGACTATCGCGCATGACGCCGCTCTTTCGTCGGAGACTGGTCGTCGTCCCGATGCGAGACGATGGGATCGTAACGATGTAGGGTAGCAAGCGATTCCGCGGCACAGAGCGCTATCTCTGTCCCCTGCATTCAGTGGTGACCCCACTTGAGGAAGGACCTATGCGCTTCGGGTTTTTTGACCAACTTCCACGCGCCGATTGGCAATCGGAGCGGCAACGCTACAAGGACATTCTCGCCCAGATCGAATTCGGCGATGAGCTAGGGTTCGATACTGCGTGGTTGGGTGAGTTGCACTTTATCCCGAGTTTTTCATGCCTCGCCTCGCCGCTAATGATTCTGGCGGCAGCGGCCCAACGTACCAAGCGGATACGCCTGGGCACAGCGGTCACGCTACTGCCGCTGCACAATCCGGTGAAAATGGCCGAAGACGCGGCCACGCTCGACGTCCTAAGTGGAGGGCGGCTGGAGTTTGGCGTTGGCCGAGGAGCTACGCCGATCTATTTTGCCGGATACAACGTGCCGCAGGAGGAAAGCCGGGAACGGTTTGAGGAATCCCTGCAGATGATCCTGCACGCCTGGACTGACGAGCGCCTGACCTATCAGGGGAAACACTTTCAAGTGAAGGACCTTCCGCTCGCGCCCAGACCGGTCCAGAAGCCTCATCCGCCGATTCGCATTGCCGCCAACAGCCCCGACACCTTCGCTATAGCGGGTCAACTGGGCCTTCCAATTTTCGCTTCCCCGCTAATCAATCCGCCGGACAAGCTGCGCGAATACCTCAGCGTACATCGCGAGACCCTCAAGGGTGTGCCACAGGATGTCGCGTTGGCTTTTCCGGTGCACGTATCCGACAGCCGCGAACAGGCACGCCGCGAGTGCGAAACGAGCCTGATGCATTTCTTCAGCATGGCGGGCGAGCTGATCAAGCCCTTGTCCGATGCGCCGGTCAAGACCTTCGAAGCGTATCAGCAACTTCTAGAGCGGGTGAAGAAGGCGTCATTCGATGGGGTCGATCGCAACTTCGGGATCTTTGGCGACCCGGACTATTGCGTCGACCGGATCAATTCGCTGCGCGAGGAATTCCCGATGGAGCAATTCATTGCCTATTTCAACCAGGGCGGACTGATCGACCATGCGACCGTCAGGCGTTCGATGGAGCTGTTCGCTCGGGAAGTCGTTCCGCGCTGCGGGAGTTAAGGCAAGTTAGAACACAGGATCGAGGGTGAGACTGAAAGAAATCGCTGATCATTCAGGAGGGTTTTCCAATGGCAGCAGCTGCACCTAAGACCTTTGAATATGAGATCGACATTGAGGACGTCGAATACCTGCGTCACGCCGATGCGCCCCTGCTGGCGCGTCTCTTCAAGCCGCGGGGAGCCGGTCCCTTTCCGGCGATTGTCGAATTACATGGCGGAGCGTGGTGCTTGGGCGATCGTCTCCAAGATACCACGATAAACGAGCAACTGGCGCGTCATGGCATAGTGGTCGCGGCGCTGGATTTTCGTGTGCCGCCGGCCGCTTCATACCCCGGTTCAGCGATGGATATCAATTATGGGATTCGCTGGGTCAAAACGCAGGCGCATCGGTTGGGTACCCGTCCCGACATGGTATGCACGTTTGGAATCTCGAGCGGCGGACATATGGCGATGCTGCTCGGAATGCGGCCGCACGATTCGCGATACTCGTCAATCACGCTCCGCGAAAGCGGTTCATCGGTTGACGCGACTGTGCGGGGGGTGATCATGGGCGCTCCGGTGATCGATCCGCTCGGCCGCTACCGCTATGCCAAGGAACTCAAGGAGAGTGACAAATCCTATCCGGAGTTCGTTGATTTGGTGCTTCCGCTTTATGACAAATACTGGCAGACCGAGGAGGCGATGGCCGAGGGCAATCCGGTGCGTGCGCTGGAACGCGGTGAGCAGGTAGCGCTGCCACCGGTGCTATATATTCAGGACACGCGGGACATCGTACATCCGCGGCCTCAGCTTGAGCGTTTCGTCGAACTCTATCGCAAGGCAGGCGGTCAGGTGGATCTGGAATTGTCCGAGGGTGCCAGCGATGCGTTTGTCCCACGGAATCCGCCCAAAGCGCTGGCTCACTCGTTCGAGAAGCGCGATGCATCCTCACCGGCGGCAGTCCGCGTTGTCGACAAGATGATCGCATTCGTCGGTGAACACACGCGGTAATCCGGCCAACCGGACGGCAATCGACACGGCGCGGCGCGCTGCTGCGAAGAGCGCAATTGGACGGGCAACCTTCGGATGAAGGTTTACTTGCGGGCAGCCCGACAGGTTCTGACCCCAGACTGTTCGGGGCGGCCATGGTTTATGGTTGGGCGCGCGTGATACGCGCGCGTCCAACCATCTCTCGCCTGGGGCGCGTACCATATGTTGATTGCGGCGGCAGCCTCTTCGTGGCATTAAAGCTGTAGCCTCAGGCAGCCGCCGGACAACTTTTCAGGAATCATGAGCACATCGGACCAATCGAAATCTGAACACAAGCGCCGCATCCAGTTCGCATTCACTGACGAGCAGGAGCAGTTCCGTTCGACGATTCGGCGCTTTCTTAGCGACAAATCTCCGACTACCGAGGTTCGGCGTCTGATGGCCACAGCCGAGGGCTACGATCCGGCCGTGTGGCGGTTGGTCAGCGAGGATCTGGCCCTGCCCGGTATCCACGTCCCTGAGCAGTATGGTGGCGGAGGGTTCGGCATTGTTGAGCTCTGCATCGCGACGGAGGAATTTGGTCGCGCATTGCTCTGCGCGCCCTACTTCTCCACGGCGGTACTTGCAACCAACGCTATTCTCAACGCTGGCACCGAGGAGCAGAAATCGGCCCTCTTGCCGAGCATTGCTAAAGGCGCGCGGCTGGCAACGCTCGCAATCACCGAGCCCGACGGTAATTGGAATCCGGCGGGCATCAAGATGACCGCGACGCCGAATGCGGATGGGTACCGCCTCGATGGAGTCAAAAGTTACGTTGTCGACGGCCATCTGGCGGAGCTGCTGATCGTCGCTGCGCGTAAACCCGGGACTTCCGGGGGTGACGGCTTGGCCCTATTCACGCTTCCTGCGAATGCCAGTGGAATAGAACGACGATCACTGGAATCCATGGATCCCACGCGCAAGATCTCTCGAATCGATTTTCGCGGTGCTCATGCAAACCTCCTGGGCGATTTCGATGATGGGGCGAGCGCGATCCTGCGTACCCTTGATCAGGCGGTCATCGCGCTGGCCAGCGAAATGGTTGGCGGAGCGCAAACCATGCTCGAGTCGGCAGTAGATTATGCGAAACTGCGCGTGCAGTTCGGACGAACGATCGGATCGTTCCAGGCGATCAAGCACAGGCTCGCTGATATGCTGCTGGAGGTGGAGCTAGCCAAGTCGACAGCCTACTATGCGGCGCAGGCCGCGGCGGTTGACGACGCCGAGTGGCCCGCGTTGGCCAGTCTGGCCAAGGCTGCTGCGTCGGAAACATACCTACATACCGCGGCTGAATGTATTCAACTTCACGGCGGCATCGGCTTCACGTGGGATAACGATACACATCTCTGGTTCAAGCGGGCCAAGAGCTCCGAGGTGTTTCTCGGTCAGCCTGCTTACCACAGGGAACTCTTGATGCAGCGATGGGGAGTCTGAGCGATGAGTAAAGTCAATGAAGCCGAGGTGCGGGCCGAGGTACGCGACTGGCTGGCCGCCAACTGGGATCCTGACATGCCGCTGGTTGAGTGGCGTCGCAGACTTGCCGATTCCGGATGGGGAATGCCGCAATGGCCGAAGGAATCCTACGGCCGTGGCCTGCCGCATGCCTTGGTGCGTTTGGTGGAAGACGAATTCGCCAATGTCGGCGCTGTCGGCGTCGCTAAATCCGGAGTGCGATTGCTGGCTGCAGCCACGCTTCTCGAGCATGGGTCGGAGCTGCAAAAGAAGAAGTTCCTGCGCCGAATTCTCACGGGTGAAGATACCTGGTGTCAGTTTTTCAGCGAA
>DATEGX010000358.1:0-4555 GCA_035279875.1 Binataceae bacterium (SeqCode) | reverse complement strand
CAGGCAGATCACCGGCTGGATGGACCGCTGGGAGAAGGCCAAGACCGGCGAAGTGCCACTCATGAACAAGCTTGGCGCCTGGTTCCTGGAAAATATCCCGGCGGCGCAAACCCCGGTGCTGCTGCACAACGACTTCTATCTGCACAACGTGATGTTCGCGCCGGATAATTCCGGCCGCGTGGTCGGTGTGTTCGATTGGGAGATGTCGACGCTGGGCGACCCCCTGGTCGACCTCGGGATTGCGCTCAATTATTGGCGAGAGGCTTCGGACCCGGCCGAATTGCTGGATTTGAGCGAAGGCCACGCTCATACGGCGCGTCCCGGCTTTATGACCCGTGACGAGATGGTCCAGCGCTACGCCCGGCGGACTGGCCGTGATGTCAGCCAAATCGACTTTTATCGGGCCTGGGCGCTGTGGAAAACGGCGACCGTGGTGCAGCAGATTTACGTGCGTTTCGTGCGCGGTCAGACCACCGACCCGCGTTTCGAGAGCATGGGCAAGCAACCGCCAGTGCTGGCACGCACCGCCGCGCTCGTCGTTGCGAAGTCGGGTTTCAAGGAGTAAGCAGAAGCAATCATTTGGAATTCACCCATACGGGCCGGTCAGAAATGGCCGGTCAGGGTGGTTTCGCCGCGCATTTTTGCGCTAGATTGAGCGAACTTGAGGGATGGGCGCCGTCAAGCGTCCCACCCGGGAGGATGTTGGGTCTTGCACGCCATCAATTACGAAGCTCCGAAAACAATCGACGAGGCGGTCAAGTTGCTCGCCGCGCATGGCGAGAAAGCGCGGCCGCTGTGCGGCGGGACGGATTTGCTGATCCAGCTCCGGGCCGGCGTGCGCCGTCCGGAATTCGTGGTCGATATCAAGGAAATCCGCGAAATGCGGCGCATCGAGTTCAGTCTGCAGCATGGCCTGCGGCTGGGCGCGGCGGTGCCTTGTATCGAAATCCACGAAAACGCCGATATGCGCAAGTATTATCCCGGGCTGACCGAGGCAGCGCATCTCATTGGCTCGCTTCAGATCCAGAGCCGGGCGTCGGTCGGCGGCAACCTTTGCAACGGCTCACCCGCCGCGGATACGACGCCAGCGCTAATCGCGCTGGGCGCAAAGGGCCGTGTAATAGGGCCCAAGGGCGAGCGGCTGGTCGCGGTCGAGGATTTCTGCACGGCCCCCGGCCGCACTGTGCTGGATCCCGGTGAATTGCTGGTCGAATTTCAGATCCCGGTGCCGGCGCGCAACTCGAGCGACGCGTACCTGCGCTTTATTCCCCGCAATGAGATGGATATCGCGGTGGTCGGAGTGGGCGCAGCGGTGACCCTCGAACCCAGCGAAGACCGGATAAGCCTGGCGCGTGTGGCACTGGGAGCGGTCGGGCCGACGCCGATTTTCGCCCGCGAGGCTTCGCAGGCGCTGACCGGCAAGCATGCGGATAACGAGACGATCGAACGCGCCGCTCAACTGGCGATTACTGCCAGCTCACCGATCGACGATATGCGCGGCACGGCCGAATTCCGGCGTCATGTAGTTGGTGTCCTGACCCGTCGAGCGGTGGCGAAGGCAATTGAGCGGGCGCGCGCCGCGCAGCAGAACCGTTAATCGGTGCTACCGGGATAAACAAGGCTCCAGGAATCGAGACTAAGCAGAGCTAAAAGCAGTGAAAAGCGAAAATGGCTAAAAAAGTAGTAGTCGAGACAACGATCAATGGCGAACCGATGGAGTTCCTCTGCGAACCGCGCCAGAGCCTGCTCGAGACTCTGCGCGACGTGCTCGAACTCACCGGGAGCAAGGAAGGATGCCTGACCGGCGACTGCGGCGCCTGCACGGTCATAGTTGACGGCCGCGCGCTGTGCTCCTGCCTGATGCTTGGGGTCGAAGCCGCGGGCAAGAAAATCGAGACGGTTGAGGGTCTGGCCAAGCCGGATAGTCTCCATGTGCTCCAGCAGAAATTTCTGGAGCACGCGAGCCTGCAGTGCGGTATTTGTACGCCGGGCGTGCTGATGTCCTCCAAGGCGCTGCTGGACCGCAATCCGCGGCCGACCGAACCCGAGATCCGCTACGCATTGGCCGGTAACCTGTGCCGCTGCACTGGTTACGACAAAATCGTCAAGGCAGTGATGGACGCGGCGCAGACCTTGGCCTCCGGCAAACGGCGCGAGAGCAATCTCGGCAGCGGTCCGTCGGCCGCCGAGATGACTGACAAGTTCCTGGAAGAACAAGAGGTCAAGTAGATGGCAGCATCAACGAACGGCTATAAAGTTATCGGCACCCGCCCGGTTCGGCACGACGGCGTCGACAAGGTCACTGGCCGCGCCAAATACGGCGCCGATTACAGCTTTCCCGGGATGCTGTTCGGCAAGGTTCTGCGCAGTCCTTACGCCCATGCGGTGATCAAATCGATCAAAACCGACAAAGCTGCGGCGCTTCCTGGGGTCAAGGCGGTGATGACCGCGGCCGACCTGCCGCAATTGGCCGACAAGATGGAGCAGGCCGGGGAGCAGGCGCTCAATCTCGCCCAACTTTCGGCGAATATCCTGGCGCGCGACAAGGCGCTATACGACGGCCATGCGGTGGCGGTCGTCGCCGCGACCAGTCCGCATATCGCCGAGGAAGCGCTGCGCCTGATCGAAGTCGACTACGAAGTCCTGCCAGCGGTGATGTCGGTCGAGGCCGCGATGAAGCCGGGCGCGACAATTCTACTGCCAAAGTTGCGCAATAAGGACGAAGGCGACAAACCGACGAACGTCGCGACTCATATCCAGTTTAAACGCGGTGACGCGGAAGCTAGCTTCAAAAGCGCGGATTATGTGGTTGAACGCGAGTTTAAGACCGCGATGGTCCATCAGGGCTATATAGAACCTCATAATGCTGTAGGGATCTATAACGAAGACGGCCACGCGACTATCTACTGCTCAACCCAAGGCACATTCGTTGTCCGGTCGCTGTCAGCCGCCGTCCTCGGCATTCCGGAAGGCAATATCAAGGTCGTCCCGGCGGAAATCGGTGGCGGGTTTGGCGGCAAGACCACCGTTTACCTCGAACCGCTGTCGATCCTGCTGTCGAAACGGACTGGCCATCCCGTGAAGCTCACGATGAGCCGGGCCGAGGTCCTAAGAGCGACCGGGCCGACGTCAGGCTCGACCATCAAGTGCAAAATCGGCTGTACCAAGGACGGCAAACTGGTCGCCGCGCAGGTCTGGATGGCCTACGAGGCTGGAGCCTTCCCGGGTTCGCCGGTCGGCGCCGGCGCGATGACTATTATCGCTCCGTACGACATACCGAACATGGTTATCGACGCCTACGACGTCGTCGTGAATCGCCCGAAGACGGCAGCCTACCGGGCGCCGGGCGCGACCAACGCCGCCATGGCCTCCGAGACCGTGATCGACGAGTTGGCCGAGAAGTGCGGAATCGATCCGTGTGATTTCAGGCTAAAGAACGGCGCTAAGGAGGGCACCGCGCAGACCGCCGGACCCCCATATCGGCGAATCGGCTTCCTCGAGACGGTCGAGGCGATCAAGAACAGCCCGCACTATAAGTCCAAGCTCGAAGGCCCGAATCGCGGGCGCGGCATGGCGTCTGGCTTTTGGTTCAACGTGGGCCTGCAGTCCTCGGCGATTGTCAACCTGCATACTGACGGTACCGCGAGCCTGGTTATCGGCTCGGTGGATATCGGTGGCACCCGTGCGGCGCAGGCGATGATCACCGCGGAAGTGCTCGGTTTGGACATCAACGACGTGCGTCCATTGGTCGCCGACACCGATTCGATCGGGCATACCGACGTGACCGGTGGCAGCCGCACCGCTTTCGCTACCGGATGGGCGGTATACGACGCGGCCCAGGACGTAGTCCGCCAGTTGAAAGAGCGTGCGGCCAAGCTTTGGGAGAAGAAGCCCGAAGAGATCGCTTTTAGCGATGGGAAATTCTCGGCCCAGGGCGAAGGCATCAAGCCGATGACGGTCAAGGAAATGGCCGGGCGTCTGGCGCGCACCGGCGGTCCGGTCTCCGGCCGCGCGACCGTCAATGCGAGGAGCGTCGGGCCGGGCTTCGCCTCGGTATGCGTCGACGTTGAGGTCGATCCCGATACCGGCAAGACCCAGATTCTGCGCGCCACGATAGCGCAGGACGTCGGCAAGGCGATCCATCCCAGCTATGTCGAAGGACAGATGCAGGGCGGTACCGCGCAGGGAATCGGATGGGCGCTTAACGAGGAATATTTCTACGACGACAAGGGAATTCTGCGTAACACTGGATTGCTCGATTACCGGATGCCCACGTGCCTCGACTTGCCGCCAATCGAGACCTGTATCGTCGAGGTTCCCACTCCGGGCCATCCGCTGGGGATTCGCGGCGTGGGTGAAGTGTCGATCGTGCCGCCACCGGCCGCGGTTGCCAACGCGATCTATCGCGCGACCGGCGTGCGCATGACCGAATTGCCGATGTCGCCGCCAAGAGTGCTCAAGGGTCTGCTGAAGAAGCGTGGGGGAACGGAAACCCAGGCGGCTGCGGCTGGACGCTGAGCAACCAGACTGAGGGGTTAGCCAACGGGCCGGGCCA
>DATEGX010000357.1:0-26240 GCA_035279875.1 Binataceae bacterium (SeqCode) | reverse complement strand
TCATCCCGCGACTGCCGCCCGACACCACGATAGTCACGATATCGCGGACGGTTGGCGCTGATCGTCTGGTCGAGGAATTGTTGTTGTGTTTCACCCATGACACCGAGATCGACTTCCTGCTGCCGGGCGTGAAGCCGACTGGCAAATACGTCGAGATTCCGACGGTCGCAATAGTGCAATTTCGCGGCGACAAGCTCTACAACGAGCATATCTACTGGGACCAGGCGAGCGCTCTGGTGCAGGTCGGCGCGCTCGAACCTGGCAAGCTGCCGATCGCGGGCATCGAAACGGCACGCAAGGTGCGCGACGAATCGTTGCCGGCCAACAGCATGATGGCGCGCTGGAAAGAAAGCGTCGGCAAAGAATAAAAGTTTGCCCGCGGCACGCCGCGGTTGTCTCAATCCGGATCGAATTTGACTGTGGCGTCAATACAACTCAGAACGCCGCGGCCAGAACTTTGAGAAACGCTGGCGCTATGATGATGCAATCGGTTTCGGATAGACGGTAGGGTCTGCTAGAGTCTGGTCTCCCGCAAATACATTTCGGCCGAAAGGTAATTTCTCAGCCGTCAAGACTGGGCAGTTTGGTAGACTAACTAAACTCACTTTTGGGACGCCACACTACTTGATGGAAAGCGAAGAGCGTCACGATCAGGCGAGTTAATCCTAACTCGCCCGTACTTTCAGGTGATGCCGGAAGACGCCGCTATGGAGAGCGATAGCGGGAGTTTGAGGCAGGAAGCTCGAGTGGCTGCTGCCGGAGCGCACTTCGCGCCAAGATCGACGGTCTCGGGGATGCGTATCAACTCGCGGCACATAGGATTAGGAGCAAACTAGCGATGAAGAAACTTCTGCTCATATTGTTGGTCGTGTGCAGCACGTTCGTCGTGTGCGGTCCGCTCTTTGCCCAGGGTGCAAAGGTCACTCCGCTGATGACGAAACCGTTGGCGGATGTTCCGGGCAAAGAACTCCTCATGATAACGGTCGATTATCCTCCGGGTGGTCATGACGGGGCCCACCGCCACAACGCGCACGCCCTGGTCTATGTGCTGGAAGGCAGCATCGTGATGGGCCTGAACGGCGAGAAGCCGGTAACCCTGACGCCCGGACAGACATTTTATGAAGGCCCCAACGATATCCACACGGTTAGCCGCAACGCGAGCAAGACGAAGCCGGCCAGGTTCCTGGTGGTCTTGCTTAAAGACAAGAATGCCCCGGTTTTGATTCCGGTGAAGTAGCCTCGGCGGCGGAGCCGCTGACCATAATCTGAGATGTAGATCACTCATTTCCGGAAAAGCCTCCGTCTCCGAGAAATTTCTCGGACTCGTCGGGCTCAATTGCGAGCAAGCGAGAGGACAGCCATGAAAATCGTAGTTATTGGCGGAACCGGTCTCATTGGGTCGAAAGTGGTGAGCAGGCTCACCGAGCACGGCCACGAGGCCGTGGCGGCTGCACCGAGCACGGGCGTGAACACGCTTACAGGTCAGGGACTGGCTGAAGTGTTAAAGGGCGCCCGGGTAATCGTCGACGTCTCGAACTCGCCCTCCTTCGAGGAACAGCCGGCGATGGAGTTCTTCAAGACGTCGACCAGCAATCTTCTCAAATATGGCGCTGCCGCTGGAGTCGCACACCTCGCTGCGCTGTCTGTTGTAGGTACCCAGCGGCTCTCCGAGAGTCCGTACTTCCGCGCCAAGATCGTTCAAGAAAAGCTCATCACCGAATCAAGCCTGCCATACTCGATCGTTCACGCAACGCAGTTCTTCGAGTTCGTCAAAGGAATCGCGGACATCTCCACCCAGGGAAATCAGGTCCATCTTGCACCTGTGCTCATCCAACCTATGGCCGCCGACGATGTTGCCAAAGCGGTCGTAAAAGTCTCAGTCGGAGCACCAGTGAACGGCATAGTCGAGGTGGCCGGCCCCGAGAAGTTCCGTCTCGATGAACTCGTTCGCGACTGCCTGAGGACACTGGGCGACTCGCGCAAGGTTGTGATCGATCCGAACGCGCTTTATGCCGGAGCACGTTTGAGTGAGCGGACGCTGGTTCCCGAAGACGACGCACAGCTCGGAGAGCTCCGCTTCGAAGCCTGGCTCGCTCAAAGGAATTCGAGGAAGTAAGTCGCTCGCATACGAGGAGCCGCAGCAAGATTCAATTCTCGCTGCCGAGCTAGTAGGCGATGCTCTTGCCGCACTTAGCCGCAAACGCCGGCGTCCAACTGGATATTTAATTGCTAAACGTGCTAGGTCGTCATGCCAGCACTTGAGGACACAAGCCGGATTCGGTGACCAAGCGATGACAATCTCAGTCGCTGAGATGCGACGCACGCCAGAAGGATACTTCACGGTACGCTGGGGCCAGCCTGAATACACTGACTGGATCGATGAGAGCATGTCCTGGAAGGAGTCTTGCTACATCGGTGACTGGTCATTTCTCTGGGAGCGCCGCTTTCGCGGGCCGGACGTGCTCAAGCTATTTTCCGACGTTTCGGTAAACAGCTTCGCGAAATTCGCCCTCGGTCAATCCAAGCACGTCATCCATTGCAATGATGCCGGCAAGATCATCCATGAAGGAATCCTGAGCCGTCTTGGAGAAGACGAATTCATGCTTTTCGGCCGTGGCGGCTTCTGGGTGGATTACAAATTGCGGCACGGGAGCTACAAGGCGGTTTCTGAGCCCGACGACTGGTTCAATTTCCAGGTATCGGGACCGAACGCAGTCCATGTAGTGGAAAAGGCGGCGGGAAAGAGCGTTCGGGATATTGCCTTTATGCATTCAGGCAAAATCCACATCGCCGGTCACGAGACCTTGGCTCTTCGACAGGGAATGGCCGGCGAGCTTGGATATGAGCTCCAGGGGCCGACAGCCAACGCGCGGGAAGTATACGAGGCGGTTCTGGAGGCGGGCCGGGAGTTCGGCATTCGGCGCTTAGGCGGGCGCGCCGCATTTATCAACCATCTCGAGGCCTGCTTCCCAACTATTGTTACTGACTATCTGCCGGCAATTTTCGACGAAGAGATGGCTGAGTATCTGGCCGAGTTCACAACCGCGATGCCTGGTTACGCAACAACGTTCAATATCGCGGGCAGTTTCGAAGCAGACGACGTGAGCGCATGGTACCGCAGCCCGGTGGAGCTGGGGTGGAAAAACCGGATCAAGTTCGATCACGATTTCATCGGCCGGCAGGCGCTGGAAGAGGAGGTCGCGCATCCTCGCCGGGTAATCCGGACCCTGGTGTGGAATGCGAACGATGTCGTTGAGGTATACGCGTCGCTATTTGGCCAGGGAAAACCGTATCACTATATGGAAATCCCGCGCGATCAGCGCGGCTTCATGTATGCCGACAGGGTTACCCGCAACGGGAAAACGGTCGGGATCGCGACTTCCCGTGGTTACAGCTACTACTTCCGGCAGATGCTTTCGCTCTGCGTGATCGACGTGGAGTGTAGCGAACCGGGAACCCCGGTGACGGTCGTATGGGGAGAGCCCGATGAGCCGCAAAAAGAGATTCGGGCGCAGGTCGCGCCGGCACCATACAAGAAGGACAACCGGCGAATCGACGTCCGCAGCCTGTAAATCTCCATTCGAAACGCGACCTCTTTTCACATTTTCATCATTGGCGGGTTGTATAGGCACCACGAGGATCAGCTGAAAGGGATGCAACTATGACTACAACGGTGTCGTACAGCACAGTGTTCGACCAGACCGCCGATCGAGTCTGGAGCATAATCCGAGATTTCAACAGCTACCCTGTATGGGTCGCAAGCGTGAGCGACAGCTACATCGAGGATGGCAAGCCTGGCGACGCCGTCGGCGCGATTCGCAACTTCACCGAATACGGCATACGTATTCGCCAACGGTTGCTCGCCCATTCGGACCCCGCTCGGTCTTACACTTACGAATCCTGCGAGCCGCTCGCGGCGATGACATATTACCAGGGGACCGCCCGCGTCACGCCGATCGTCGACGGGAATAGAGCGCTGGTCGAATGGTCAGTGGCATTCGAGTGCCCAGCCGAAGCCCGGGACAATTGCAGAAAGGTCCTGGAGGAGGCTATGCCGCAATGGCTGAAGTCGCTTCGAGCCGTTCTCGAATGATGATCTCCACTACTTGGCCGCCACGCTGGCGGCCGGAACCGCGCGGACGGGTTCGCCGTCCTGCGCCGCCTGGCCGACGTTGATTGCGACCTGGTCCTGCTCTGACAGTCCTTCCGGCACTTCGACGTTGACGCCGTTGTCGTAACCCAGGGTCACAGGCACCAGCTTCAGGCGGCCATTGCGCACCACCGGCACGTTGGGCATGCCATTGCGGAAAATCAACGCGTCATCTGGAACGAGCGGCACTCCGCGCGGGACGTTCACGTCGAATTTCATCGTCGCGTACATCCCGGGGTAAAGCGCCCCGTCCAGATTGGGCAAGTCGACCTCGGTCAGCATCGTCCGGGTCTCGCTGACCAGAGAATTCGAACGCCGCGCGACGGTTCCCTTGAAGACGCGCTGCGGATACTCGGTCACCGTGATGGTCGCCTGATCGCCATCGCGAACGAACGGCGCGGCGCTTTGCGGAACGTCCGCGTAAATCCTCAAGGGCGACAGGGTGGCCAGCGCGATTATCGGGGTCACCGCCACACCCGGCTGCGTGGCCTGCGGAATCAGCGCGCCGGGGTCGACGTAGCGGGTGGTCACTATTCCGCCGAACGGTGCGCGAATCTCCTCGTAGCCCTTGGTCGCAATCAGTTGATCGAGGGCTTCCTTCGCCTCGACCAATTGGGCATGTGAATTATCCGCCTGCTGCTGCGCCAGGACGCCGAAGCGCAGAAGCGACTGGTTGCGCTGGTCGGTAATCCGAGCGAGTCGGTAGGTGGCGCGCGCGTTGGCGACCTGATGATCCAGCTCCGGCGATTGGAGCAGCGCCAGCAACTGGTTCTCTTTCACACGATCGCCCTTGTCCACGTAGATGGCCTTCAAATAACCGGCGATCTTGGCGTAAACCGGGGTCTCGACATAGCCGTGGATCGTGCCGGGAACCACGATCGAGCGAGTCGGCGGGGTGCTCAACACCGGCTCGACCAGCACCCGCGGCCCCATCTGGAGCTGTTCCTCGAGCTGAGTGGTCTGGCGGCTGAGCAGGAAGCCACGCGCCAGCACCAGGCCCGCGGTCAAGCCCAGGACGACGAGCACCAACAGCGCCCATCCGATAAAAAAGAAGCCGCCTGGAGGCGCGGGGCTATATATCCTGGGATCTTCGTCCATCAAATCGCTCTCGACACTCCGGCCATTTTCTTCAGGCGCCGGGCGACGTTACCGCTTCGAGTTCGGCGTCGCGCTCATGCTTGCCTTTGACGTTTCGCGCAAAAATTGAGTACACCGCCGGCACCACGTAGAGGGTCATCAGGGTGGCGACCAGCAATCCGCCGATTACCGCGCGCCCGAGCGGGGCGTTCTGCTCGCCGCCTTCACCGATCGCGAGCGCCATCGGCAGCATTCCGAGGATCATCGCCAGCGCCGTCATCACGACCGGTCTCAATCGCGTGCGCGCAGCCTCGATCGCGGCGGCGCTGGGCGTATAGCCCTGCTCGCGCAGCTCGTTGGCGAAGATCACGACCAGGTTGCCGTTCGCGACGCCGACGCCGACCGCCATGATCGCGCCCATCAGCGACTCGACGTTGATGGTGGTGCTGGTCAGCGCGAGCATCCACAACACCCCCGCCAGCGCGCCCGGCACCGCCATCATGATAACCAGCGGCTCGACCCAGGATTGGAAATTCGCGACCATCAGCAGGTAGACGAGCACGATCGCGAGCACCAGGCCGAGCTCGAGCGCCGAAAAGGATTCGTGCATCGCCTGGCTCTGACCGCGGATATTGATTCGCATACCTGGCGCCAACTGGCCCAGCCGGTCGATTGCGCGTTGCACGGCCGCGGAGGAACCGCCGAGGTCGCGCCCTTCGACGTTGCAGTCGACGTCGATCACCCGCTGCACATCGTAATGGTTGACGACCGCGGGCTCGACCCCCTCGCGGATAGTCGCGATATTGGACAGCAGCTGAGGCGAGGGCGAGGTAGTGCCGTCGATCACGTTGGGCGACAACGGGGTGCGGCCGAGCGCCTGCACCGAATCCACCAGATGCTGCGGCACCTGCTCGAGCACGCTGTAGTTGACCCCGTTGCTCGGATCGAGCCAGTAGTTGGGAGCCAGCAGCGTGTTGGTCGCGAGCGAGGTCAGCAGGTCGGTGGCGACCGAACGCTGATCGATACCGAGCTGCAGCGCCTTAACCCGGTCGACGTTGACCTGGATGGTTGGATAGTCGAGCAACTGGGCAATACGCACGTCGGTCAACCCCGGAATCTCGCGCATCGTGCTCTCCAGGCGCTGGGCAACCGCATAATCCTGCTGGATTTTCTGTCCGGAAATCTGCGCGTCGATCGGCGCCGACAGGCCAAAGTTGAGCACCTGGCTGACGATGTCGGCGGCCTGGAAATAGACCTGCACGTCGGGAAACTCGCGCGCCATCACCTGGCGAATCCGCGCCTGGTATGCCGCCGTCGGGTGATGCCCGGGCTTGAGCGAAATCAGTATATCGGCGTCCTGCGGACCGACGCTGTCGGTCTGGTAAAACGCGAGAACATAGGCAAATGGCGGCAGGCCGATATTGTCGCTTATCTGATCAAGCTCGCCCGCCGGGATGACGCGCCGAATCGCCCGCTCGACGTCGTCAACGATGAGCTCGGTCTGTTCGACGCGCGTGCCGGTCGGCGCCCGCAGATGCATCTTCATCATCCCGGCGTCGACGTACGGAAAGAAATCCTGACCCACCACCGGCGCCAGAAACAGCGACGAGACCACCAGGATCGCGACGCAGCCGAGAGCAAAACCGCGGCGCGCGATGAACTTGCCGAGACTCGCGCGGTAGCGCTCGCGCGCGCCCTCGAAAGCCCTGTCGAAGCCCGCCACAAAGCCCGCCCACGTACCGCTCCCGGCATGCTCTTCGTGGCTTTCGGGCATCAGATGCCGCGCCATCGCGGGCACCAGCGTGCGCGACAGCAGGTACGAGGTGAGCATCGCGTAGACCACCGCCAACGCCAGCGGCGTGAACAGGAAGCGCGCCACTCCGTAGAGCAGCACCACCGGGAAGAACACGATGCAAATGGCGAGCGTGCCGATCAGCGCCGGCGTGGCAATTTCGCTCGATCCGTCAAGGATCGCCACCAGCAACGGCTTATGCATCGCATGATGGCGGTGGATATTTTCGATCGCCACGGTGGCGTCATCGACCAGCATCCCGACCGCCAGCGCGAGTCCTCCAAGCGTCATGATATTGATGGTTTCGCCGGAGAGCTTGAGCGCCACAATCGCCGTCAGAATCGACAATGGGATCGAGAGGATAACGATCAGCATGCTGCGCGGCGAGCCGAGGAACACCAGCACCATCAAAGCGACCAGCCCGGCGGCAATCGTGGCCTCGCGGACGACGCCCCATAGCGCCGCGCGCACGAACACCGACTGGTCGAAGGCCAGCTTCAGCTTCATCCCTTTCGGCGCGGTCTCCAGCACGATCGGGATCATCTTGCGCACGTTGTCGATGACCGTCAGGGTCGAGGCGGCCGCGTGCTTGAAAATCGGCAGATAAGTAGCGCGCACCCCGTCGATGCGCACGACGTTGGTTTGCACCATGTGGGTGTCTGTTACCGGCGCCACCTCGCCCAGGTAGACCGGCGCGCCGTTGACCACCTTGACCGGCACCCGGTTGAAATCTTCGACCTGATTCGGACTGCCGTTCAGCTCGACGCGATATTCGCGATTGCCGATCTTGGCCGACCCGGCCGGGATGATGATATTGCTCGCGCTCAGCGCGTTGCCGACCCTCTCCGCTGAAAGACCGTTGGCGTACATCTCGGTCGGGTCGAGGTTGACCATCACGGCGCGGTTGCGCCCGCCGAACGGCGCCGGCACCGAAATCCCCTCGATGCTATACAGCCGGACCCGGATGAAATTCAGTCCATAGTCGAACAGGGCTTGCTCGGAGAGCGTATCGCTCGAGACGTTGAGCTGCGCGACCGGCACGTTGGCGGCGTTGTAGTCGACGATATTGGGAGCCTGAATCCCCGGCGGGAAAATCGACAGGATGCTTTGCGAGAGCGAGCTAAGCTGCGCGATTCCGCCGGCGGTGATCGTGCCGGGATGAAAATAGATGCGAATGAGGCCGGCACCGGCGATCGATTCCGACTCCATGTGCTCGATATCGTTGACGGTGCTGCCGGAAGCGCGCTCGCTGATGATCACCACGCGCCGTTCCATGTCGATCGCCGACAGCCCGGGGTAATTCCAGACGACGATTACCACCGGCATGTCGATCGCCGGAAAAATATCGGCGTTCATGCGGGTGAAGGACAGCGCCCCCAGCACCAGCATCAGAAGCGCCATGACCGCAACCGACAGCGGGCGCCGCAGAGCCAGACTTACAATCCACATAGGCGGGCGTCTTTAGGATCCCCCAGCAGCCGTGGGATCTGCTCGCCCCTGCTTCGAGAGGTCGAGCGATGCGACTTAAAATAGGCCATTGCGGGCAGCTATAGCAAGTTTCCAGATCGTTACGATGCCACGTCAGGCGTTCGTGGAACGGCGCCCGCGCTTTTCCCGGCTATCGCAATTCAACAGCGGCGGATGGGCGACAGTGCAAGTGAAGTGGTTGTCTATGCCAGTAGGAAACGATAAAAAGAATGGTTCGCGGCGGGGTCGTAGTTCAGCCCGGTTAGAACGCCGGCCTGTCACGTCGGAAGTCGTGGGTTCAAATCCCATCGGCCCCGCCAAAATTCAACGTGTCGATATGCGCAGGCGCGCATCGCAGGTATTGGAACTTGAAACTGACCGAACAGACCAGAAGCGTCTCGCATGAAGACGCACTCAGGGACCGGCGATGGGTGTTGATCGACGCAGACGGCCGCTCCCTGGGCAGGATCGCGTCGCGCGCGGCCAGCGTGCTTCGCGGCAAGCATCGCCCGGACTTCACGCCTCATCAGGATGCCGGGGACTTCGTCATCGTGATAAACGCGGCCAAGGTGCGGCTGACCGGCAGCAAGGCCGAGGACAAGCTCTATCATCGGCATAGCGGTTATCCGGGTGGAATTCGCAGCACGACCGCCGGCAAGCTGCGCGAGGGCAAACCGGAACGGCTCATCGAAACCGCGGTGCGCGGAATGCTGCCGAAGAATCGCCTCGGACGGCGGCTTTTCACCAAGCTCAAGGTTTACCGCGACGCCGAGCATCCGCACAGCGCGCAAAAGCCCGAGGTTATCACTCTCTGAGGCCCGACCGCGGGAGCAAAACACTCCGGCCCCCAAAGCCGACGGCATCTCTCATAGCGTTACCAAGATGGCAGAAAAGAAAGACGTAATCAGACGAACCGGCCGGCGCAAAACCGCGGTGGCGAGCGTCCGCCTGAGCCCGGGCTCAGGCGAGATCACGGTTAACGACCGCACACTCGAGCATTACTTCCCACGCGACACGGCCAGGATGCGGATCCTGGAGCCGTTCGAGGTCACCGAGACCAAGGGCCAATTCGACGCCATCATCAAAGTCGTCGGCGGCGGCAGTTCGGCGCAGGCTGACGCGGTTCGCCACGGGATCTCGCGCGCGCTGCTCACCAGCTCGGAAGCGCTGCGTTCAGCACTCAGGAAAAACGGGATGCTGACGCGCGATCCGCGCGAAGTCGAGCGCAAGAAGTACGGCCGCCACAAGGCACGTAAGCGTCCGCAATACTCCAAGCGATAGTTCGGCGGCCCTCCCGATATGCGGAGGGCCTTTCTGTTTCGGATCTTGAAGGCGGGGCGGCCCGACCAGGCTCAGCGCCCCAAGGCGTGGCGGACCGCGTTGAGAATATAAATAAAGTCGCGTGCCGAATTAATCTCGCCCATCAGCGCGACCCGCGACAACATTTCCATCTCATCGCTCGAAATATTGTAACGGCGGCGCACCCGGTCGTCGTGGCGGAAGGCCTCCCACGCCGATGAGCGTTTGTCGTTGCGCGAATCGTTGGGCGCCAGCAGTTCTACCGCATCCGGGTTGGCTAAAAAGAACAGTTCGCGACGCTCGAAGCCCAGCACCTCAGCCAGGCGGCTCAGAATGCGGCCGGAGGGGTGACGTTTACCGGCTTCGAGGAGGCCGACATATGGAGTCGATGTCTTAATCCGATCGGACACGTCCTGCTGGGTCATTTCGAGCTGGCGTCGCCGTTCCCGTATTACTTGCCCAAAAGAACGTTCGTGCTTCCGGTTCATCCAGGACCCCTAAGACGTTGTTTCAGCCCGCTCCAAAGGTCCACGCGCGCACATACTCGCTGAGGTAAGGCCGCCGTAACCCGGACCGCGGATACTGCTAAATTACGCACAGAATCCAGGCGTGTTAATCGACGCCCAACTGTCCTCGAGGATTTGCTAAAAGATACGACAACCGGACCGACTCCCCCGATACGGCCACCAGTCAGACGGCGCGCCAATACCCCTTTGTAGTCATCGCGTTGCGCCCTTGCTACTGGATATCCAGCAACAAATGGTGCTCAATTGCAACCATTAGGCGGGTTGCTCGATTCACCAGTCACTCAGCCAGTCAGTATTTGTCGCTGTCGCCCCTAGTACGTTCAGTTTCCGTAAGGGTTACGCCCTTGAGTGAGCAAGATCGTAAAATCCTTTACTCCGGATATAGATTGGCCCGGACTGCGAAAGTCGCGTCTCTCACCCGGACGTAGTTTAGTCAACTTGAGCGTATCTTCGCCTAGCGAGCGTCCATTACCGTCGTAATAGTGCACTTCGAGGTTTATAGCTCTATTCACGCGACCTTGATTCATCACTGCACCCTGAACATAGACCCGCCCGTCCAGGTAGTTCAGATGGCTCGAAATCACGTGAACCGGTTCGACCGTCATCAGCGAATAAAACACGAACGCAACGAAACCCGCGGCTCCGAAAAGAATCAGCCAACTGCTCCGGCGCATTACTAAGTTACCTGCCCCGCAATCGGTTTCAGGGCCTCAATACGACCTTGGCAGCTTCAGGACATGCTCGCTGATGGTGTTGAGCACCATTTCCTGCGACACCGGCGCGATTTTGAGCATTCGGCATTCCCGGAAGAAGCGCTCGACGTCGTACTCCTGCATATAGCCATAGCCGCCGAGCGTCTGTACCGCGCGATCGCAGGCCTCAAAGCCGGCGTCAGCCGCCCTCAACTTCGCGATATTGGCCTCCGGGCCGCAGGGCTTTCCATGGTCGAATAACCATGCGGCCTTGAGAATCATAAGCTCGGCTACTTCGAGCTTTGAGTAAGCGTCGGCCAGGGGATGGGCAATCGCCTGGTTCTGGCCGATTGGCCGGCTGAAAACGACGCGCTCCTTGGCGTACCGCACCGCACGGTCGACCGCTGAGCGGCCAATCCCGATTGCCTCGGAAGCGACCAGGATGCGCTCTGGATTGAGCCCGTCCAGCAGCATGTGGAAGCCGCGCCCCTCCTGGCCAATCAGGTCGGCGGCAGAAACCTTGAGGCCATCGATAAACAGCATGTTGGTATCCACCGCATGCCGTCCGAGTTTTTTGAGTTCGCGGACCTCGACCGCGCTGCGGTCCATATCCGCCAGGAAAAGGCTCATTCCATCGGTCTTTTTTGTGACCTGCTCTATTGGCGTTGTGCGGGTCAGGAGCAGCATCTTATGCGCTTCCTGAGCCTTGGTGGTGAAGACCTTGCGGCCGTTAATCACATAATTGTCGCCGTCGCGGCGGGCGAAGGTCTTGATATGCGTAATATCGTTGCCGGCGTCAGGCTCGGTGACGGCGAAGGAAATGTGAAACTCGCCGCTCACCGAACGCGGCAGGATCCGCCGCTTCAGGTCTTCGCTGCCGTATCGAACCACCGGCGTCAGGCCGAAAATTCCAAGGTGAACCGCGCTGGCGGCGTTCATCGCGCCGGTATAGGCCAACTCGCGCATCACCAGCGCCGCCTCGGTGATGCCGAGGCCGCTGCCGCCATATTCTTCGGGTATCGCAATACCGAGGAAACCGGCGTCGGCGACCGCACGGTAGAAATCGTGCGGGAACTCGTGGCGAGCATCCTGACCGCGCCAATATTCATCGGGAAAACGCTGGCATAAGGCTCTTACGCCGCTGACGATTTCCTGCTGGGCGCCGGTAAGTTCAAAGTCCATCGCGGTTCTCCGGGGCGGTTGAATGGCGGACCGCCGGCCGCTAAATTCGCTGCGCTCATTATTACTCGCCTGCGGGCTCAGCTTCCAAGAGCATTCGCGACCAAATGAATACGACCGTGGCCGCAGCCATACTGCTCGCACTGCTGCTTGGCCCGCTGATACTCGCCCCGCTGGAGCATAATCTCGAGCCTTACTGCTTCGCGCTCGGCCTGCTGGCAGTCACCGTGACGGGTCAATGGGGATGGCAGTTACTCGGCCAGGCTGTTCGCGACCCGTTGCCCATCACGATAACGGTGATGGCGGCGGGTCTCTTGTTCGGCTTGCTAAGGCACACGCTCGACAGTGGGTTTACTCGAATGCGCCAACTTATGCCGCGGCCGACGCTGACCGCGTTCGCGGTTGTGGTGATCGGCCTGGTCTCCAGCCTTATAACCGCAATTATCGCGGCTTTGATCCTGGTCGAGGGCGTTGGCTTGATGGGCCTGGGACCGGCTCAGCGTACCCGCGTGGTGGTTTTGGGATGCTTTGCGATTGGGCTCGGCTCGGCGCTGACGCCGATTGGCGGTCCGCTCGCGACGCTCGCGGCGGCGGCGATGAACCTGAGCTTCGGCGGACTATTTGGCCTGCTTGCTCCATGGGTTTTGCCCGGAATCGCGGCCATCGGCGTGCTGACCGCCTATCTGACACGGGGGGATTACGATCTGATCGGGGCGGGCGACGCGATAGTTGAACGGCCGCTCGACGCACTGCTGCAGGGGGTCAGGATTTTCGCCTTTATTTCCGGGCTTATTCTGATCGGCACCGCCTGTTCGCCGATTGCCTCGCGCTACCTCGGGACACTTTCGAACGGGGCGCTTTACTGGGCCAATATCGTGTCGGCGGCGCTGGACAATTCGACTCTGGTGGCGATCGAATTCCATCGGATTGAACCGGCGCGGGCACGGATCGCATTGATTTCGCTGCTGGTCTCGGGAGGCATGCTGATCCCGGGCAATGTGCCAAACATCGTTTGTGCCGGAAAACTGCGAATGAGCACGGGCGAATGGTCGCGGGTAGGCGTGCCGCTGGGTCTCGTCATGTTGAGCATCTATTTTGGCTTTCTATGGCTATTGTAAACAAAATAAAGGGCTAATGACGCAAAATTTGACGAAGTTGATTCGTAGAGCAACTCATGGCTCACGCGATGCGGCCTCGCCTCGCTCGTCTTCCGCAATCCCGACTTGCGATAGCCTTTGATGGCCTGATTCATGCTCCAATGCAGACTCATTAGTTTTTGCGGACCGGTATCCGTGCGGCCGTCCGAGGCATCGGGGAGGAAATCCGGCCAGCGTATATGGGGGCCGATGAGCGAATCGGTGGCTTGAGCGGATTTCAGGAAACGACGCACCAGCTTCGTTAGCGTTACGAATGCGAATAAAAGAGGCAGCAAATGCTATTCGAGATGGCGTTCGGCGGCACTCGGCTTCAGCTCAAAAGCGTGCAGCCGCAACTGGGCTTCGATTTTGATTCGTTCCCGGCACGGCGAAATTGCGCCCCGATACCGTTCGCGATACAAAATCTCAATTGACGGGTGTGCCGCCCCTTAAACCGCGGCGAGGAGGAAGGCGAGTCAGATGACTCCTAAACAAGTTCTGCAGATGATCAAGGAAAAGGCTGTCGTGATGGTCGATATCAAGTTCATCGACATGCTCGGCACCTGGCAACACTTCACCGCGCCCACCAGCGAGTTCAAGGATGAAGCGCCGTTCGAAGAAGGCCTTGGTTTCGACGGCTCATCGATTCGCGGATGGCAGGCGATCGACAACAGCGACATGCTGGTGATCCCCGATCCCGACAGTGCGGTGCTCGATCCGTTTACCAAGGATCCGACCCTCTCGCTCATTTGCAATATCCAGGATCCGATCACCCGTGCCGAGTACACCCGTGACCCGCGCAACGTGGCACGCAAGGCCGAAGCTTATCTAAAGACGACCGGGATCGGAGAAACCGCCTACTTTGGCCCCGAACCCGAGTTCTTCATTTTCAACGGTATCCGCTACGACACCAATCAGCATTGCAGTTACTACTACATCGACTCGAATGAGGGCTCGTGGAACAGCGGCAAGGAGGGCGCCAATCTCGGTTACAAACCGCGTTATAAAGAAGGCTACTTCCCGGTTCCGCCCAACGATACCTTGCAGGATGTGCGCTCCGAGATGGTGCTCGAGATGGAGCGGGTTGGAATCCGGGTCGAGAAGCAGCATCACGAAGTCGCGACCGCCGGTCAGGCCGAAATCGACATGCGCTTCAATTCGCTGACCAAAATGGCGGACTGGCTGACCTGGTACAAATACATCTGCAAAAACGTCGCAACCCGCCATGGCATGACGGTGACCTTCATGCCGAAGCCGATTTTCGGCGACAACGGCTCCGGGATGCATACCCATCAGAGCATCTGGAAGGGCGAGACCCCGCTGTTTGCAGGCTCCGGGTACGCCGGAATGTCCGAACTGGCCCTCCACTATATCGCCGGGATCCTGCATCACGCGCCGGCCCTGGCCGCGTTCACCAATCCGACGACCAATTCCTACCGGCGGCTGGTGCCGGGCTTCGAGGCCCCCATCAACCTGGCCTACTCGAGCCGCAATCGCTCAGCTTCGGTGCGTATCCCGATGTACTCGCCGTCGCCCAAGGCCAAACGTATCGAGGTGCGCTTCCCCGATCCGACCTGCAACCCTTACCTGGCGTTCTCCGCAATGCTGATGGCAGGGCTTGACGGAATCCAGCGCCGGCTCGATCCCGGCCAGCCGCTCGACAAGGATATCTACGCCCTGACCCCGGCTGAGCTTTCCGAAGTTCCGAGCATGCCCGCTTCACTCGAGGCGGCGCTTGAGAACCTCAAGCACGACCACGAGTTCCTGCTGAAGGGCGATGTTTTCACCGAGGACTTGATCGAGACCTGGATTGACTACAAGTACAATCGCGAAGTCAGCCAGGCGCGCTTGCGGCCGCATCCGTACGAGTTCGCGCTCTATTTCGACTCCTGATCGTTACGCGACACAGTCGCACCACGGGCGGCGGGATTTCCCGCCGCCCGTTTTGCATTTCGCCAAGCAAATTCACTGGATTTCGCGAAATTCGCGTGATCGGCGAGCCCCGCGGCGGCTAGAGCCTCCCGGCTTGTGAGCCTTGGCGCGCTCCGTTATTGGCGCGGCGCGTTCGTCCAAAATACCGAACAGACGAGCCCATTTCTTAGAGAAATCGATTATCTTTTCTGCATTGTCGAATAAGTTTCCAAACCGTAATCCGCCCGTGACCCCAGCTACCCGATAGTCGAATCCAAACCGCTCGAGTCGGCACGTTCCTCGCTATCATTGGCTGCCATGGCGGACGCGCACGAACGGCTTATTGGCGGCGCGAATCGCCGATTTCTCAATGGTGGGAGGTAGTCCAATGAAGTTCCAATCTCCATCGAAGACGGCAGCGATTATCGGCGCCGTAGCCCTGATGGGCGCAACCGCGCTCCCGGCATGGTCCGGCCAGAGCGCGATGTTCGACGACGCCGTAGTGCTGCCCACGCAGCAGGAAACCCAGCAGGTACTGGGCGAAGCGGGTGAGCGAATGCGCAACGCCGCGCTCGCCTCGTTCGAAAGCCCGGTGGCCGATAGTGACTACCTGGCGGCCCAACGTGACTACGAGTTCGGCCGCTACGAACAGGCGATGAGCGACGCGCAGGCCGCCGAGCAAGCCTTACCCGACCTTCCGAACTGGGATGGCAGCCTGGTAATCACCACAAAATAACTCCGCACAGGGATCTGCGCTCGCCCCCAAGGCGCACGTCCCGTCCCCGCGAGGCAGGCAGACCCCGAACTGCCTGCCTCGCCTTTTTTGCGCATTCGACCGCTTCGCTCTTCCGGTCTCGAGGACCACTTCTTCTGGGTTCGATCCTTCGTAGGTGCGAAGTTACCTGCGGCTGCCGTCCTTTTTGCAACCCCGTCCGCCGGACCGCGTATAACCCGGTTATGCCCGAGCCGTTTCGCATAGGCTCATTTGTCTCGGCGAGGTCGACTACGGTTGCCGGCTCCGTTAGCCTGAAGGGGTCCTTGGAACCGACCCGCCGCTGCTAAGCTCACAGGTCTGATGTTGTGATGGTTGTGGGTGTGCTGAATAGACTCAATTTCGACAGCGATACATCGCGGATATGACGGCATCTCAACTGCGGATTGGTAAGGCGCGGACGCCGCGAAATGCACGCCGCCGGCCGTATGCGATCGGCGCCGTCGTAACCGGCGTGTTCGCGGCGATGCTGATTGGGGCAATATTAGTTTCGGGCGCGGAAGGGCCAGGAGCAGCAGCGGCTTCGACCGCTGCGGCGAGTCCCGACGGGACCCAGCCGTCCTCTTTGGCCACCGGGCCGGTCGTTCCTGCCCAGCCGGTCGCGACTAACACCTCAAGTGAAAGCCCCAGACCCTCCGTCGACAGCCACGCGATCATCTCTTACCTGGGCCAGCTAATTGGATGGTATCGGCATCTCGACGTCGAGGAGCGCCTTGCGACAGAGCCAGCCGAGACGCTCTACGTATCCGACGATCGTCAGAACGCGAACCGGGCGGTCGACCTGGGCTTCGAATATGCTGATGCGGCCGCGAAGCTGATCGAGCAGGGATCACCGACGACCGGAGGCCCGGGCCAGACCGGCGCGCCGTTGCCTGGGACTCCGAGTGGGTCGTCTTCGGTCAACAACCCTACGAGCGAGTTGGGCAAGCTGACGTCGGACCGCAACGAAGCGCAGGCCGCGGTTGATGCCGCCAAGGTGCGCGTCAGTGGCCTCGAGCAGCAATTGAGCCGGGCGCGGGGTGCACAACGTGATTCGCTGACCCATCTGCTAGCGACCGCCCGAGCCGAACTGACGCTGGCCCAATCGCGCGTCGATTCGATCGCGGCCATGATCGATTTCGAAACCGCGACCGGCGGTGCCGACGGGTCGGCGACCGGCCTCGAAGCGCAAATCGCGCAACTCGAGGCGAGCGTCAGGCCGCCCAGCGTCGAAGGCAAGAGCACGCAGCAGCCGCTGACAGCGAATCTCGTCGCGGCTTCGGCGGGGGCCAACCGCCCGGATACGTCCGCAACGGGGATAATCGGCCAGGCTTCAAACCTGATCGCGCTCACGCAAAAGCGGCAGGCTCTCGCAACCACGATCGACCTGACCAATCAGGTCCTCGCCACGGGCGAACAATTGCGGGCCCCGCTGGTCGAGGAAATCAGGCGCATCAACGAGCAGGCGCTCGCACTTGCGACCCATCGCTCTTCGAATGACCTCGCGACTATCAAGAATATCCAGCGCCAGGCCGAGGCTCTCACCCGCCGCCATCAGATGCTGGTCGATGCGTTGCTGCCGCTGTCAAAGCAGGCGGTGGCGCTGAACCAGTACGTCGCAAATCTGGAACGATGGCGCGGGCTGGTCGACCAGCGCTTCAAGGCCGACCTTCGTAGTCTGCTGGTTCGCCTCGGCGGCCTGTTAATGCTGTTGCTGGCGGTAGTTTTGGGCGCGGCGCTATGGCGCAGGCTGACTTTCCGCTACGTGCAAGATCTCCAGCGGCGCCACCAGTTGCTCCAGTTCAGCCGCATTGTCGTTGTGGCGATTATCGCGCTGGTGCTGCTCTTCGATTTTGCCAACGAACTCGGCGCGTTGGCCACCGTGATGGGCTTCGCCGCAGCCGGCATCGCGCTGACCCTGCAGAACGTTATCCTGTCCCTTGCCGGCTATTTCTACTTGAGCGGGCGTTACGGGATTCGTGTGGGCGACCGCGTGCAAATCTCAGGCATCAGCGGCGACGTGCTCGAAATTGGTTTGTTCAAGATGACTCTGATGGAGCTGGGCAGCGACGACGCCGGCCGCCAACCGACCGGCCGGGTGGTGGTTTTCCCGAACTCGGTGGTGTTCCAGCCCAACGGCAATTTTTTCAAGCAACTGCCAGGCAGCAGCTTCGTCTGGAACGAGTTGCGCCTCAGTCTCGCGCCCGATTGTGACTACCGACTCGCCGAGCGGCGCCTGATTGAAGTGGTGACCGAGGTCTTCGCGCGCTATCGCGACACTATCCAGCGCGAGTACCGGGGCCTCGAGCGCGAGCTTAACCTCCGAATCGAGATGCCGCGCCCGCAAAGCCGGCTGGTGCTCGGCAATGCGGGAATCGAAATCGTGCTGCGCTATCCTGTTCAACTCAAAGGCGCGACCCAGACTTCCGACGAGATCGCCCGCCGTTTGGTCGATGCGATCAAGCGCGAGCCCGGGCTGCGCCTGGTGCCTCAGGGTACGCCGGCGATTCAGCCCGAGGTGGCACACGACGCCGCGGGTCATCCCGGCGAGGCAACCTCCAACGGCGGCGCGAAGTCAGCGCCCGTTAGTCCGCTCATCGATAACCGGGAAGCGGGGATGGCAGCCGCCGCCGGTGCCGGAGCCACCGTGGCGGAGGCGTTCACCGACGCTGCGGCCACGGAACAAAGCCGGGAAGGAGTTGGATCGCTGGCGCTGCCCAGCGCCAAGCCGTGAATCACGTTCCGGCTTTACCTGTTGCTTTCGCCCGGGCCTGCTCTCATCAGTTCAACGGCCCCCACTCTGCGTCTTCGGACTTATCCGCCGATAACGGTGATCAGCTGGATGATCGCGGGACCGAGTATCACCATGATCATCGCAGGAAGTATCAGCAGGACTAGCGGGATGAGCATCTTGATTGCGCTCTTCTGCGCCTGTTCCTCGGCCTGCATGCGGCGGCGGGTGGCGAGCATTTCGGCGCTCGAGCGCAAGGCTGGCCCGAGCCGGGTTCCCATTTTGTCGCTTTGAATCAGCAGCGCGGCGACCGCCTTGGCATCGTCCAGCCCGGTCCGTTCGCCGAGGTTCTTGAGCGCGTCCTCGAGCGAGACGCCGGCGTTGAGTTCCGCGTAGGTAACGTTCAATTCATGGCCCACGGCGTAACCTTCGCGAGCGGTTTCGCGCGCGGTCATCTTCAAGGATTCGTTGAGCGCCAGGCCCGCTTCGAGGCATACGGTCAACAGGTCAAGCGCGGCGGGCAACTCCCGTGAAATTTTGCGTTGCCGGCGGCGCGCCGCCCTCCGCAGCGCGAAATCGGGTACCAAATAGCCGAGCACCACGCCGGCCAGGACGCACAGGAGGATCGAGTGCTGCGTCGTCACGGCCAGCGCCGCACCGACCACGGCGGTAAGCGTCGCGGCAACGAGCCGGATCGTGCGAAAAACCGCCAGCGGTTCAGCCCCCGTATGGCCGGCATAACCTAAAAGCTGCCGCAGCTTGAGCGAGTGCTGGCGGTCGCCCTTGCGCTCGTTCGCACGGCGCATCTGCCACTCGACCAATCGCCGCGAGAAACCCTCGAGCTCGATTCGCTTATGGCCGAGCTCAGATGCCTGGTCGAGGCGCCCAGCGAAAGGCTGGTGCAAGCGATCCGCCCGCACCCGTGAGTCGCCCGAAAGCGCGGCGAACAGGCCGAACAAACTCGCCGTCGCCAGCACGAAAACCGCGATCGCCAATGACAGTGCAGCGCCCGGCATCAGTAGTCCACCTTCGTGATATGACGCATCGCGAGCACCGCCAACACGTCCATTATGATTGCCGCCTCGAGCAGCTTGATACCCACCGGATGATTGAACAGCGGGGCCGCATAACCCGGCCGCAGCAACTCAAAGATACCGAGAATCACCACCGGCAGTAGGGACACGATCATCGCGCTCACGCGCGACTGGGCGGTCAGGGTGCGAATCTGATCGCGCAGGCGCTGACGGTTGCGCGTGCTGGTCGCAACATTTTCCAGGATGTTAGCCAGACTGCTGCCAATATCGCTCTGTACCCGCACCGCGGCGGCCAGAAAGCCCAGCTCCTCGACCGGAATCCTCTGATGCATCGCATCGACCGCGACCGGCAGCGACATCCCCACCCGCACGTGCTCGACCAGTATGCGCAGTTCGCTGGCCATCGGCTCGGGCAGATTCTCGGATGCCATCTTAATGCCGCGCAGCAGCGTGTGACCCGATTCGAGCGCAGTGCGCAAAAGGTCGAGCACGTACGGCAGTTGCTGGGCGATAGCCCTAAGCCGCCGCTGTCGTTTGAAGTTCAGAAACAGCAAGGGTGTCCATGCGAGCGCTGCGCCACAGCCGAACGCAACGAGAAGTTGAAATCGCAGGGCGGCAATCGCGGTGCCCGCACACAGCAGTAAGGCCATCGAGCCAACGATAAGCGATGGCGCCACCTGGAGCCCGGCTTGCTGTACCGCATCGGCGATCGGGCGCAACGGCCAACGTGAGTTGACCTGCGCATGCGGAGTGGCAGACACGGACGGGACGTCTGCCGTTGGTACTGCCGCGGCTCCGCCACTCAGCCGCGTGACGGCCACCCGCTCGCGCCTGCGCCATTCCCGCCGGCGCCCGAGGTACAGCAGCAGCGCCATACTCATGAACAAGACAAAAAGGAAGGCAACAATGATTTCCATCTGAGTTATTCCGCGATCGCAGGCGCGAGCCTGTAACCGGCGTTTTCGATCCTCTCCTTAAAGGCGGAGCGCACGCCGGTCGGATGGAAGTCGCCCAACACCTTGTAAGCCGCGTCGACGCCGGTTTGCCGGAATTCGAACAAATCCTGGGTCAGCAGGGTGTCGCCTTCCATACCGGTGATCTCGGTTATGCGCATGACCTTGCGCGATCCGTCGGAGAGCCGCGACACATGAACGATGAGGTTGAGCGCGCCAGCGATATACTGGCGGGTGGCCTTGCCAGACAAGTTGACGCCCGAAAGCATCATCATCATTTCGAGCCGCGACAGCGTGTCGCGGGGGTTGTTAGCGTGAATCGTCGTGATCGAGCCATCGTGGCCGGTCGACATCGCCTGCAGCATGTCGAGGACTTCGCCGCCGCGGACTTCGCCGACAATTATCCGGTCGGGACGCATCCGCAGGGTGTTGCGGAACAGATCGCGCTGCGTGACCTCGCCCTTGCTCTCGATATTGGGTGGCCGCGTCTCGAGCCGAAAAACATGCGGCTGTTGAAGCGCCAGCTCGGCGGCATCCTCGATCGTGATGATGCGCTGATTTTCCGGGATGTACGAAGTGATGCAGTTGAGCAGCGTGGTCTTACCGCTGCCGGTTCCGCCCGCGACAACAAGATTGAGCCGGGCGAGCACCGCCAACCGCAGGAACTCGGCCATGTCCTGGGTCAGGCTGCGGTTGTTGACCAGATCGCTCATCTGCATCGCGTGGCCTCCAAAGCGCCGGATCGAGAGTCCCGGCCCGTCGATCGCCAGTGGCGGAATTATCGCGTTGACCCGCGAGCCGTCGGGCAAGCGTGCGTCGACCATCGGCGAGGCCTCATCGATCCGCCGTCCGACGCGCGAAACGATCCGGTTGATGACGCTCATCAGATGCTGATCGTCGTTGAAGCGAACCTTGGTGCGATGGAGTTGCCCGCGCCGCTCGACCCAGACGTCCGAGTAGCCGTTGACGATGATGTCCGAGACCTCGTTATCCTGCAGCAACGGCTCCAGGGGTCCGAGGCCAAGCATATCGTTGGTAGTCGCTTCGATGAGCCGGGCCCGGTCCGCCTCGGTCAACAGCAGATTGTCTTCTTCGATGAGTTCATTGATTACGGCGGTGATCTCGCTGAGCAGCGCGCCGTAACCCGCATCCTCCAGCCTGGTCACATCGATCTTCTGCAGGAGCTTCTGCTGGACGCGCGGCTTCAGTTGTTCGAGTAGTCCCTTGTGCGCCGCTCCCGCAATTGAACGTGCTGCCGGAGTGAACAACGAGGGTTGCCCCGCGGCACCGTTGCGTTCCTCGACTGGACCTTGCAATCGATCGATCAGACCCATTTGAAACTCCTCGATGAAAGCGCGCGGCTCATAACCGCACCGCCGAGCGTAGCCGCCGCAGCCATCCCGACCCATGCTCGAGATTGGCGGCCGGAACATTGCCACCCAGCTCGCGCGCAATCCGATCGATCACCTCGCGCGCGGGCGAGCGCGGGGCGACCTGCGCCAGGTCCGCGCCTTCGAGCTGAAGTTGAATGAAGCTCGAATCGTCGCGCGGGATCTTTTCCCACAGCGGCCTTCTGAGCGCCGTTTCGATCTTCTCCACGGTGAACGGATTACCCGCATCGTAGCGGTTCAACACGAATTGCAGGTCGGCTTCGTTTGCTTGCAGGCGCTCGAACAGATCGAGGAAGCGTTGCGCCGACCGCACGCTGGTTACCGATTGTTCGACCACATAGAATAAGCGCTGGGATTGCTCCCATGCCGCCACCGAGCCCTCGGTCATGTGATGCCCGCCGTCGATCAGCACAACGTCGAACAACTCGCGCATCAAGGCCAGGGTCGACGTAACCGTGTTGACCGAAACCAGTTCGCTCTCCTCGATCTGCTTGGGGGCGGCGAGCAGATACAGTCCCGACTTATGGCTGCACAGCACTGACTCCAGCCGCAACGAGTCGATCGTCGTGGTCGGGTCGACCAATTCGCTGATACTATGTTGAGGGTCGAGATCGAGCAGCGCGGCGAGTGCACCGCTCTGCAGACCGAGATCGACCAGCGCAACACGTTTCTTGGTCAAGCGCAGCAACGCGAGTCCGACCGCGACCGTGAGGGTGCTGACCCCCACCCCGCCGGCGATACTCGTAAGCGAACAGATGAGCGCGCTGGAAGCGCCCGACTGCTGCACCTTCTCCCCCACCTTGACGAGCGCGCGTGAAAGATCGCTGGCTTCGAACGGTACGAATACCACGTCGGCGGCGCCGGCGCGGAGCGCTTGACGAACCGCTTCTATCGAATGGTCGTTGATCGCCGCGACTACGGGTACTGCAATATCGCGGGTCTGGGCCCACTCCATGATCTGGAGATTCCAAGTCTCGCGATCGTCGCTCAACATAACCACGTAAACGTCCGCGCGTGCTTCAGCGTCCGGCACCGAGGAGTCCAATACTTCGGTCGGGATTTCACCGACCTGCCCCAATACCGCGCGCGCCTGGTTTCGCCGTTCCTCGTCGCCACCGCATAGGACAATAGTGATTGGTGGTGATGGCTTGCGATCGACCGAACCGTTGTGTGCTGCTTGCTGCACGGTCACTCCATAGTCACGAGACTGATGTTTCGAAATGCATATATTGCTGTCGCGTTATGTCACTAGTATAGCGACGCGTACGCGAGTACTATTGTGCATCGAAAGCGACGCATCATAGAAAATCCTGAGCGCACGAGCCCTCATGGCGGTTAATTCTTTGATCCGGTTTCAGATAAGTATGCCATCGCCTGATGTCATGGAGCATCATCTGTACCAGCTGCAATCTGATGCGTGTCTCAAATAGACACACTTGCCGACGTTTTTGGTGTGTTAGTATCGAGCAGAACTATGGTGCGACTATTGCATATTCCCTTTTGTGACACACAGAAATGATACAATTGCGTGGCTTTTGCCTATTGCTGATGTTGTGTAAAGCTCAAAGGTCTGGAGAAATATAGTGGCCCTGCGCGCCGTGATCGTCGACGACTCGCCCCTTGCCCGGCGAATAATTCGCCACCATTTGGTCAAACTGGGTTGCAAAGTGGTCGGCGAGGCCGAAACCGCCGCCCAGGCCGTAAAGGTCTTTCAAGCTCTAAAGCCGGAGCTCATAACGCTCGATGTGATGATGCCCGAGGTCGACGGCTACGACGCGATGCGCGCCTTTCTCGAAATCAAGAGCCTGGCACCGGCGACCGCTATCGTGGTGGTTAGCGCGGTGCCTTTCGGCAAAGTGCGCGAGAATTTCCTGGCCGCCGGCGCGCTCGACTATATCGTCAAACCCTTCAATCAATTTTCGTTCGAGCCGGTACGGCAGAAGCTGGTTCGCGTGTTTCGTGACCTCGCGTCCGAGTCTTTGGCCGTGCGCCGTGGTTAGCGCCCTTCGTTAAGCGTCAGTTCTCTCGTATTCGACGACCATCGGTCGCGGGCACGGCTCTAACGCTGTCGCGGCCGCATCGTTGAACCCGATACAATCAAGGGGTGGACCTGTTCGACCGTGTTGGCGCCGCCGCCCGGCGTTTCGGCTTGAATCTGGCCGCGGCGATTCCGGTGGCGCGCTACGATGCGGCTGCCGCGCAGAACTACCGTGCCGCCACAATCAGCGCCGACGCTCGATCGATCATCGTCCTGGCCAATGGCGGTGGGGAGTTCTGGGGTTGTTTCAAAGCCCACGCTTCGCGTACTCCCGGCTGGCTCGAACGCGACAACCCGCTT
The DNA here is from genome assembly GCA_035279875.1 of Binataceae bacterium (SeqCode). Lineage (GTDB taxonomy): Bacteria > Desulfobacterota > Binatia > Binatales > Binataceae > JAMXLL01. The sequence continues at coordinate 1,812 of DATEGX010000357.1, read as the reverse complement.
GACGACTTCACTCGCGAAATAGTCGAGCATGAGGTAGTTGCGCTGGTGCGAGCCGCGGGCGTGCGATGCGTGCCGGTCTATCCCTTCATGGGCGGTGGCCCAACCCTGAACTTTATGCAACTCGCGACTCTGGCCGGACTCGCCGGACCGAGCATCGTTGGCGTGGTGGTCCATCCCGTTTTCGGGCCGTGGATCGCGTTTCGCGCCGCGTTGTTGCTTGACGTGCTGCTCGATCGGCCAGGCGATGCAACAAGTTTCGACCCATGTCCCGATTGCACCGCTCGAAGCTGCATCAGCGCGTGTCCCGTTGCTGCCGTGTCATTTCCTGCCGGATGGGACATCCCGCGATGCTTGACGCATCGGGTCGAGGCCGAGCCTGATTGCGCTGGCCGATGCCATGCGCGAGCCGGCTGCGTACTCGGCCCGGAGCATCGCTATCCGGATGATGAGTTAGCCTACCATCAGATGCGGGCCATGCGCGCGATGCGGCCCTATTACGAGACGCACATTCGGCCCCGCCGTCCGTAGCCGCGAGTCACTTGCCTATAAACCCTTGTCTCGCGTCCGGCGGCTTATCGAGACGACCGTCGGTCAAGCTTCATTCTGGTTGACATTTAAGAAGATACTTAAATATTATCGGCGACGTGCCGCAGACCTCTGCCAGCGAGCTGGTTTTTCACGCAATCGCGGATCCAAATCGCCGGCGATTGCTGGACCTGCTGGCGGCAGGAGCTTCGCCGGCCCAGGAACTGGCCGGCCGCTTCGATATCTCGTTCGCCGCCGTGTCCCAGCATCTGCGGGTATTGTTGGAAGCCGGACTGGTGACTCGGCGTGCCGCGGGCCGCCAACGGATCTACACGCTCGCGCCGGCGCGGCTGAGGGCCGTGGATCAATGGACCGCCAATTACCGCCGGTTCTGGCAGAGCCGTCTCACGCGCCTGGGCGAATACCTCGATTCCGAACAGCGAACCGAAAAAAATGAAGCTTGAACTCTTCTTTGAGGAAATCTACCCGCATCCAATCGAAAAGGTCTGGCGCGCGCTGACCGAGCCGGCGGCGCTAGCCTCGTGGCTGATGCCCAACGACTTCGAAGCGCGGGTCGGCAAGCGCTTCACATTTAGAAACGAGCCGCAGCCGGGATGGCGCGGGCGGGTGGATTGCGAGGTAATCGCGCTGGAGCCGCCCGTGCGGATGGTGTGGTCATGGCTAGGCACCGACGAAGGCGATCCGACCCAAGTCGAGTTTCGCCTTGAGGCGGTCGAAGGCGGAACCCGGCTCACGCTGGCTCATACGGGCGCGACCGCACCAGCGATGAAGGAGCGGCTGGGTGCAGGATGGCCTCGCAGGCTCGCTCAACTCCGCGTCGATTTGCCGTCGACCGCATAGATCGCTGGACTCGATCGCCGCGATTTCTGAATCGCGATTCACTCGAAAATCAAGCCGCGGGAGGACTTTTTCCGATGCCGAAGGATCACAGGGTGCTGGACAGAGATGAGTGGCTCAAGGCGCGCGTCGAACTACTCGCCAAAGAAAAGGAATTTACCCAGCTCCGGGATGAACTCAGCCGCCAGCGCCGCGAACTCCCATGGGAGCGCGTCGAGAAGCATTACGTGTTCGACGGGCCCGAAGGCGAGGTGAGTCTGGCGCAGTTATTCGAGGGTCACAGTCAGTTGATCGTCTACCATTTCATGTTCAGCCCGGATTGGGAGGCTGGATGCAAGCATTGCTCCTTCTGGGCCGACAATTTCGAGCGCAACATCATCCATCTGAATCATCGCGATACCAACCTGGTCGCGATATCGCGCGCGCCAT
>DATEGX010000356.1:0-13202 GCA_035279875.1 Binataceae bacterium (SeqCode) | reverse complement strand
AGCGCCTGTTCGAGAATCGACTCGGGAGTAACGTTCTCCGCCTCGGCCTGGAAATTACGCAGCAGCCGATGGCGCAGCGAGGGCACCAATGCGTCGTTAACGTCCTCGTAGCCGACCGAAACACGGCCGTCGAGCAGAGCATTGACCTTGGCGCACAGGATCAGAGATTGAGCCCCGCGCGGGCTTGGTCCGAAGCGAAGATATTGCGAAACTTCAGGCAACGCGCCGGGCCCGTTCGGCGTACAGGCCCCAATTATCGAGATTATGTAGCGCTCGATTGGCTCAGCGACCATCACCTCGCGCACCAGCAGCTTGAGTTCTTCAATTTTGGCGGGGGCCTGGCGCGCTTCAAAAATCGATTGCGGCTGGTAGTTGGCCGCGCCGGTGGTCCGGCTCAGGATTTCGCGCAATTCGTCCGGCTTGGGCGATCCCATGACCACCTTGAACAGGAACCGGTCCATCTGCGCCTCGGGAAGTGGGTAGGTGCCTTCGAGCTCAATCGGATTCTGGGTCGCCAGCACGAAAAACGGCGGTTCGAGCAGGTAGGTGGTGCCAAAAACCGTCACCTGGCGCTCTTCCATCGCTTCGAGCACCGCGGATTGGGTCTTCGGCGTGGCGCGGTTGATCTCGTCACCCAGCACGACGTGGGCAAAAATTGGCCCGGCCTTGAAGCTGAAATCGCGGCGGCCATCGGCCTCGGTAAGGACTTGGGTGCCGACGATATCCGAAGGCATCAGGTCCGGCGTGAATTGAACCCGCTTGAAGCTCAGGCCGAGGGTTTCCGCGGCCGCCTTGACCATCAGAGTCTTACCCAGACCCGGCACGCCCTCGATCAAAACGTGGCCGCCGGCGAACAGGGCTGTCAGGACTTTGCGAATGACCTCGCGATGGCCAACGATTACCTTTGCTACTTCGGCTTCGGCACGGGCGAAGGTTCTGCGAAATTCCGCCACGCGATCATTGGGTGAACCCTGTTGCTGCGGAGCCGCTCCCATCGTTCCTCCTCTAGCGTATCAACTCGCGGTAGCGCGGCGGCACTAACTGCTGTTCGTCGGGCGTTACGGGCAGCCGCTCCTCTTTGAGCGGAGCATTGGTATAGGCGGTCGTGGCCGTGGGGCGCGAGGTATCGGCCACCGTCGCACCGCCGGCGCCCGACGCCGCTGCCGCGGAGGGCAACTGGAAAGTGACGTAGCGGGCATCACGGATACCAATACCCGGACCCTTCTCGCCCAGCTTGTAATAACGTTCGTAACCGCCGCCCTTGGGAAATTCCCCGAGATGGGTATCGCCCGACGTGCCCTTGTCATTCCGATGACCGCCGGGATTTTCTCCGGCCGCCATGCGATTATCGGCGAGCACGCCCGGTTGCGGCAATTGGAAGGCGCCGGTGCCGTTGGGCTGATTTTTGCCGCCGGGCCGATTGGTGTCGCTGCCGGCTTGCGGCGCGATTCCACTACCTTTCTGCGAGCCATTCTGCGCCATTTTCGATTTGTCGCCGGCGCCGGCCTCCTGCTCGAGCTTTAGCTGCGCCTTGGCGATATCGTTGCGCAGTTCGATCATCTGCGCGTCGCCTTTATTCTTGCCGCGCTGGCCGCTGCCGGCGCCCGCACCGGTCCCGCTGGAACCCGAGCCCTGGCCGGCGCCCGAGCCTTGCCCGCCGCCGCTGCCCTTGCCACTGCCGCCGCCTTTCCCTGAACCGTTTCCTCCGCCCGAGGAATTTGCGGCGCCGGATTGCGCACCATGATGCTCGGCTTGAAATTTTTCCAGCTCGCGCTTGAGCGCCTCCAGTTCTGCGAGCTTCTGCTCCGGTGGCAACCTCGAACTATCCAGATCCTTGGCGACATCGCGAGCGGCCGAGGCTAGCTGACGCTGGTCCGCCGGCGCCTTCGAAGCGTCCAGCGACTTGGCGAGCTGGCGCAGGCGATGGGCCACGGCCTGGGCCGGCGTAGGCACGGTCATCATCGCCACGGTGACGCCGCAGAGGACGACCATTGCGAGCGCCCCGAGGATCGACGATCGCGCCAGCGGCGCGCGCGCTTCGAGCCGGAATTCGCGGCGCGGCTGAAACATATCGAGATACGAAATCGCCCGCCGCCAGAGCATCGGGAAGAGCGGCGAGCGCCGCCGCGCGGCGTCCGGATTGGTCGGGTCGGCGAGCGTGGCAAGGGTGAGGATCTCCTGCCGGCCGTCAATCCGCTCGTCGATCCGCCGCGCAGTGTTGACGAAATCGTTGGCGGCTACGCGCGACCGCCAGGCACAGAACCCGACCACGACAATCTCTGCAATCGCGAGCGTGACCAAGCCCAATTCAAGCCTGAGCGCGCGGTCGGGCAGCATCAGATAGCCGAAGTTGTCGAACGCCAGTGCGTTGATTACTTCGAGAAAAAACGCGATCACCAGCGTTACGATCAGCGGCGCGACCACGTAGAGCATGGTCCGAAGCAGCGCCAGGCGGGCGAGCCGGCGGCGCGTCCGGTTGATGATCTCGACCGGATTGGTCACGGGTTTAATCGGCACGGGGCTAACCGGGGGTGACCGCGGCAGCCACAACTAGCCAGATGGGCCGCTGTGGCGCGCGTTACTCCGCCTTACCTCATCGATAGCGCGCTCATGCTCCTGCAGCGAGCGCGAAAAAATGTGCGTTCCATCCTTGCGAGCAACAAAATACAGGTAATCACTATGAGCGGGATAGAGCGCGGCGTGAATCGAGTCGAGGCCTGGATTGGCGATCGGTCCAGGGGGCAACCCCGCGATCGTATAGGTATTGAAGGCCGACACCTGATGGACCGCAATCGCGGCGCGCTCCGGTTCGCCCGCATAATTGTACTGTGCGGTAGGATCGGATTGTAAGGGCATCGAGAGCGCCAGCCGATTGTAGAAAACGCTCGCAATAAGCGGCCGTTCCCCGGGAACCTTGGCCTCCTTTTCGATTATCGAGGCGAGCGTGACCACCTGGCGCACGTCGAGCCCGAGCGCGAACATCCGCTGCTCGACCTGCGGCGTCAGGACCGAATAAAAGCGCTCGAGCATCGCCGCCAATACCTGGTCAGTGTCCGCCAGCGGCGAGAAGCGATAGGTCGCCGGAAAGAGGAAACCTTCAGCGCCAAGTGCGCCCAGCCCGAGCGCGCGCGGTATCGCGCCCTCGCGTGCGGCGGCATCGAAGCGGCTATCGCAGCCCAGTCCCGCTTGCTCGAGCCGCGCGCCAATCTGATGGGCGGTGATTCCCTCCGGGATTGTGACCTCGACTACCATGAAATCGCCGTCGACCAGATGCCGCAGCACCTCGGGGACGGTTTCACCACCCCGAAAGGCGTAGTCGCCGGGCTTGAGACGGCTGGCCTGCGCCGTTATTTCCGCATAAATGGCAAAAGCCTGCGCGCTTCGCACCACGCCGCCGCGGCTTAGTTTGCGCGCCGCCGTAGCCATCGATTCACCGCGATAGATCGATATGATCCGGGCGGATGTAAAGCGCGGGGGCGGCACGTAGACCAAGTAGTAGAAGGCAGCCCCGGCGGCGAATAACACAGCCGCTAACGCCACGACCAAAACCAAAGCCGTTCTCATCACACGCTTAAGAGCTTATCGAACAGCCGGTGACGCTCCAATCGAATGTCGCGCCGGGAGGTTCAGCAAGGTCCATCTCGGGAAAGCGAATCGGTCACGCTCCGTTGATGCTCTGTTTGCGCAGCCAGCTTTCGAGAATTACCACCGCCGCAATAGCGTCGACGCTTTGCCTGCGTCCACGTCCCGAGACGGTCGTTTTGAGCCGTTCCTCGGCTTCAAAGGTCGACAGCCGCTCGTCCTGAAGCTCGACCGGCAGGCCAGTAGCTTCGGCCAAATCGCGGGCGAATCTCTCGGCGGCGCGGGCCGCTGGTCCAGTCGAGCCGTCCATATTCAACGGTAAGCCAACGATAACTCTAGTAGCTTCAAGCTCGGTTAATCGTGCTTTAAGCTTGTCAATATCGCGCTTCAGCGAATTCCGTTCGATGGTCTCGACCGGATAGGCGAGCATACCTGACGAATCCGCCGCCGCGAGCCCCAGACGGCGCTTTCCGTAGTCTATAGCAGCAATTGCCATAATTAGCGCCGCTAATGATTAATTATAGAGCGATTTCGTCAGGTTGAGTACAACCTTCACGCTATTGGCCCATTTATTGTTGATCCTATCCTACCGAGGGCATAGGCTCACGCCGGAATGTTTCGGGGGAAAATAAGCGCCAGTCGTTGGCGGAGGTTGGCCCTCGCGATTGTTGTCACGATGTTCGCGACGGTGGCTTCCGTCCGGCTGTTTATCGAAGCACCCCCCGACACAGACGATCAAGATACCGCCGCCGTTCAGGATGTCGACGTAGCTGGCCGGCTGGAAAGCCCTTCGGTCGATCTTCCCGCGATGGTCGCGCCGGCGCCCGAGCCAATCACCGTCGCACTCACTCTGGATCGCTCCGCTTCAATCGTTTCGTATCTCACCGAGGCCGGCCTCGGATCAGCCGAAGCACAACGCTGGGGGATGCTGCTGGAGCGGACCGCCGCCATTCGGAACTTTGTTCAGGGCCATTCACTGACGCTCTATAAGGATCCGGAAACCAGCGGCCTGCGCGGCCTGAAATACAATCTCGACGATCGTGTTGCCGTCAAAGAGGTTACCTACGGTGACGGAGTAAACCGGGTCACCCAGGAGCCTATCCTGTACGTTGTCCGGCCGGTGGCCGTGTCATTCCGGCTGCGCAGCGATTTCTGGCGCGAGGCCAGGCGCAACGATCTGCCGCAGCCGATTGTCGCGACCCTCGATTACGCCTTCAAAGACCGGCGCCCGCTGAGCACGCTGCCACGCGGCTCCGATATCAAGCTGATTTATCAGGAGAAAGTCAGCCGCGACGGCACCACCAGCTACGCAACCGGGCTACAGGCGGCCGAGATTAGCTTTGGCGGCAAGACTCTGACGGCGATGGCCTTCCGCGACGAAACCGGCCAGCCGCGCCTCTACGACGCCAACGGCAAAGCGCTCGGCGCGCAGGCATTACGCTATCCGCTCAACTTTCAATACATCTCGTCGGGTTTCAGCTTCGCCCGCTACCATCCGATCCTGCACGAATACCGGCCTCACGTCGGAGTCGACCTGGTTGCACAGTACGGAACCCCGGTAAAGGCGGTTGCCGACGGACGGGTCGAGACCGCGGGTTGGTGTGGGGAACTTGGCCGCTGCGTACGGATTCGCCATGCGGGCGAAATCGTCAGCATTTACGGGCATCTCTCGCAGATCCCGCCTGAAATTCAGCCGGGCGCCGATGTTCGCCTCGGCCAGGTGATTGGACGCGTCGGCACCAGCGGACTTTCCACGGGTCCGCATCTGCATTATGCCCTCGAAGAGGATGGCCGTTACGTCAACCCCTTGACGGCGACGATTGGCGAGAACCATCAGGTATCGCCGCGGATGCGCGCCCTGTTCGACCACTTCAAGGAGCACTATCTCGCGGCTTTCAGCCGGCTGCCGGACTTTGGCCGCCCGCCCACTGTCAGTCCCGCAGGGTCCGCGGTCGCCGCCGAGCCGTCGCCGAGCGTGATGGCAATCGCCGATACCCAGGCGAAGACCCATGTCAGGCACAGCCAGCGAATGCGGGTCGAGCGGACGGTTGAGACGACTTCCGAAAATACCCCCGAGACCACGGAAATCGATGGCCGTGAGTCTATAATGCGTTAGCCGGTCCGCAGCCCTCGTCGACCTCGCGCCCCCAACCAGTCCATTGCTAGACGCGTATCGTCAAAGCTGGCGGTGCATTTTAGTTGCGCCGGAGCATTTGTTACGATTCGCTGGCCGCGAAATTCCGTAGGATTGGAGACGCGTCGCTATGAAACTCGATATCGGTATCGCCACCCGCGACCTGAGCGAAGTTCCCGCCGAAGCCAAGCGGGCCGAAGAACTCGGCTTCGACGCGCTATGGTCGATGGAAGCGGGCAACGACGGATTCCTGCCGCTGGCACTCGCCGCCGAGCATACGACCCGCCTCAAGCTCGGCCCGTCGGTGGCAATAGCCTTTCCCCGCAGCCCGATGGCGATGGCTTATACAGCCTGGGACCTCGCGGCATTGTCGAAGGGGCGCTTCATTCTTGGCCTCGGCACGCAAGTCAAGGGGCATATTGAGCGCCGTTACGGTGTCAAATGGGAAGCGCCGGTGCCCAAGCTGCGCGAATATATTCTGGCGCTCAAGGCGATCTTCAAATGCTGGGCGGAAGGCGGCAAAAAGCTCACCTTCCAGGGCAAGTACTACAATTTCTCGCTGATGACGCCTTTTTTCGCGCCGCGGGCGCACAGCCATCCGATTCCGATCTATATCGCCGGGGTCAACGAGCACGTCCTGCGGCTGGCCGGTGAGCATTGCGACGGCCTACACGCGCATCCCTTCACTTCGGCGAAGTATCTGCGCGAGTTCCTGATCCCGCACCTCGAGGAGGGACTGAGCAAGTCCGGGCGCTCGCGCAAGGACTTCACGATTTTCACCACCGCGTTCGTGATCGTCGGGCGTAACCAGGAGGAAATCGAGCGCGCCAAGGCCGGTGTGCGTCAGCAGATCTCCTTCTACGCCTCGACTCGCACCTACAAGGTCGTGCTCGACATGCATGGCTGGGGCGACGTTGCCGCCAGGCTCAACGAGATGACCGCGAAGGGTGATTGGGCTTCGATGCCGAAGCTGATTACCGACGAGATGCTCGACGTCTACGCAGTGACCGGCACCTACGACAATATCGCCGAAAAGATGCAGGAGCGCTTTGGCGGCTTGCTCGACCGCGTGGCCTTTTACATTCCCTACAAGGCCGCCTTCGACGACGCGACCTGGCGCAAGCTGGCCCGCCAGTTCAACGCCTGACGGACTCGGCGGGCGGCGTTCCCACGCTTGCGGAGGTTCGGACGGTCCGTCCGCTGAGGGCGCGGGCGACGGGGGCCGGCAGGAAGGTCTTCAGCAGGCGCAGCGCACATTTCAGGTCCGCCGGCTGATAGCGCAACCCCTGTAAGAAATAACGGCGCGCGGCCGCGCGGTCACCGTCACGCATCGCGAGCAACCCCGCATAGCCGAGCGCGCTCGCATAACCCCGCCGGGTGCCGCGAATCAATCCCGCGGTGGCCGAGCCGTAACGCTCGGTTATCTTGCGGATAAAAAGATCCTGCGAGTGCAGGTACTTGCCGGAGCGCTCCGCCGGAGCCGTGAGCGTATAGGCGGCCAGCGCTTCGGGCAGGTAGATGAACTCGCCATGCTCGCGCGCGCGAATCCAGAGGTAAGGGTCCTCGAACCCGGCCGACTTGAAGGCCTCGTCGAAACCGCCGCAGGTATCGAAGGTCGCGCGGCGCATCACCGCCGTGGTCGGAACGATCGGCCACCATCGCGCCAGCATCTCGTCAAGCGAGGGAGCATGCGCCGCCCAGGCGGGGACGTACGATTGCGCAAGCTCGCGTCCGGCGCGATCGACGGCGATTGCATCATGGAACAGCAGCACCGCGGTCCGGTTTTTCTCGAGCTCGGCAACGGTTCGCGCAAGCTTGTTGGGCATGAACGCGTCATCGGCGTCGAGAAAAGCAAGGTATTCGGCCGTCGAGCGGGTCGCCGCCGCATTGCGGGCGGCAGCCGGTCCGTGATTGTCCTGGCAGACGACGCGGATACGTCCCCGATAACGTTCGAGAATTTGGCTGGTGGCGTCGGTCGAGCCGTCATCGACAACGATTACCTCGGCCTCGCCATCGAAACGTTGGGCAATCGCGCTATCGATCGCTCGCGCAATCGTCAATTCGCCATTTAAGACCGGGATTACGACCGCGACGCGCGTCATCGCGCCAATCATAGCATGCGCCGTCAGCGCGGGCGCTTTACCCTGATTTGTGTTAAAAGTCGGTGGGACGATGAATCACAAGCTTAGAGCCATTGTGACTACCCTAGAGTTCCTTCTCGCCTGTTCCGTATTGACTGCGATGAACGCCCTTCCTGAGGATTTGGCTTCGGCTGATTGGACGGCCAGTGGAACCCGTACTCTAGCCACTAATCCGCCGTCTAATGAAACTGCTTGGCTATTCATGAATCGGCTCTGGGGCGAGGATCCGTCTATGAAGCCTTCCGACCTGTGGCCTACGTACGGCAAGTTGTGCTCCTTTCGTTTCGCCGATCTGCGCCATAACGGTGAATTGTCGCTGGTGGCATCCCACGACGGTGGTGGCACCGCCGACTGCAACGAAGTGTCGATTTTCGACCGAACGCCGACCGGTTTCGAGGATTTCGACGTGGATGGCTACGCTGATTTCTCCGCTGGTCTCGATAGCGGCCTCCATGACCTCGACCATAACGGCAAGCTTGAGGTGATTATAGGCGAGATTGTCTTCGGCGGATTGTCGGAGGCCTCGAACTGTGGACCGGATTGGCCGATCATTTTCGCGTGGCAGGACGGCGCTTACCGCGACGTGAGCAGCCGCTACAGAACGTACTACGAGAAGCAACTTGCCAGGCTAAAATCGCGAGCCGCCCCCGAATCCTCTGCTGCAGATGAGCCTTCCGGGTCCCCGATCGAGCAATCGCTGCGGGAATCGACGACCCCCAATGGGTCAGGCTTAGGGCATTTTGAGTTTCGCCAAATCTTTCCCTCTCCGCCGCGGATATCGCCGCAGAGCCAGGAAATCCCGCCCTGCACAGCTGCGGTGATCGGCAAACTCGAACGCTATCTAGGCCAATCACGCGACGCCGGGATGGACACGGCGATCAAATTGGCCGACAGCGATAACCCGGATGATCGCGGGCTGGCCGTGAGCATCTTCCGCGACATCGCAACTGCCGAGTCCCGAAGATATCTGCGCAGCTTGACCGGCGACTCTGACCGGAATGTGGCGCGTGGTGCGAGGGGAGCCTTCGAAGGCATAGGCAATAGCAATACATGGAACTATGGTGCCGCCCGGGAGGTCTACGATAATCCGCATCAGACCTCCTCGATGACGCGCTAATATCGGTAGCCGGTGCTTGCGCGGGGCCAGTGGGATAAGCTCACCGTCTCATGGGCATGCGGATCCTATACGCCAGTTCGGCGCGATGGGCCGAGCTCGGCGAGCGGCTGGAGGCCGCACTGGCGTCCCCCGATTTTCGCAGGTTAAAGGAAACCCGCCGCACCCTGGCGGGGTTTTTGAGGGTCGAGAGCGATGTGGTCTTCGTCAAGCGGGTCGAGTGCCGCCCGTGGCTGAAGGGGCTGGCCGAGCGGGTTCGCGGTTCGCGAGCCAAACGGGCATTGGGCGGAGCAGAAGTCCTGAGCCGGGCCGGTTTCGCCCACCCAAGGCCCCTCGCCGCCTTCGAACGCCGCCATTATGGAGCCGTCCGTGCCAGCTACCTGGTGACCGAGGCACTTCAGCGGCCTCGCGTGCTTAGCCGTTTCGCCCTATCAGACGGCCGCAATTTCACCCGCCGGCAATGGATTTCGCAGCATCTGGCGCTCGAAATCCGCCATCTGCATGAATCGGGCTGCTATACTCGGGATTTGCAGGAAACCAACCTCATGCTCGAAGCCCACGGGCGCGATCTGACAGTGTTCTTCATCGACTTGGAGGACTTTCGGCGGTTCCGTAAGGTACCGCAGCGTCTTAGGATGCTCAACCTGATTCACCTGGACCGCAGCATCGGGCGGTTTGTATCGCGCTCCCGGAGACTGCGTTTCCTTTACAGCTATCTCGGCGGCAAACCGTCCCGCGTCGAAGCGCGCGAGACCGTCGCACAGCTTACACAGATCCGGCGGCGCATCGAGCGGCGCAGGAATGGCGAGCGCGGGGGCGATCCCGTCATTAGATTGACGAATGGGCACGACAGCGGGGGCGAAGTTTCAGCGACAAATCCTGCCAGGAATTAGCATCAGGAGAGCTAGAGATGGCGCTTGAAGCTGTAAAGCGCGAATATGCCAATCATACCGAGCGAGTGCATGCTATAGGTGGTACCTACCTTCGCGACTTGATGCTGGGTCTCAACGACGGTCTGGTAGCCGCCTTCGCGGTAACTTCCGGGGTCGCCGGCGCCTTCACCAGCGAAAGGATAGTCGTGATGGCGGGGTTGGCCGAGATGCTCGGCGGCTCAATTTCGATGGGGCTGGCGGCCTTCGCTTCCGCGCGCGCGCATCGCGAGTACTATCGCAGCGAGGAGCAGCGCGAGCGCGATGAAATCCGCCTGTGGCCGGACCATGAGCGCGACGAGATCCGCTCGATATATCGCGACAAGGGCTTCAGCGGCGCCCTGCTCGACCAAATCGTCTCGCATATCACATCGGACCCGGCGCGCTGGCGAAACGTCATGATGCATGAAGAACTGGGCTTCGGCGCCGATGTGATGGATCCGCCATTCCGCTCGGGGCTTGCGGTCAGTATCGCCTACCTGATCGGCGCTGCGGTGCCGTGGCTGCCTTACCTTTTCGTCGCGCAACCTTTCGGGATATTGGTCTCGGCACTCGCTACGACAATCGCGCTCTTCGGAGTTGGCGCCGGCAAGACGATAATTACGGCGCGTTCATGGTGGCGCAGCGGCTTCGAGAGCATGCTGATTGGCGTGGTCGCAGCGGCGATTACCTACAGCGTCGGGCTGGCTTTTGGCGCCCATTAGGGCGCTTTGCAGCGAAGCTCGGTGGGCTGTTTCCACGCTCCCAGGCCGCGCCCGAGCATCTTCTCCAATCGCACGATTTCGGGAAGCAATTCCTCGCGCAGGATGATTTCCAGCTCCGGGTTGAGCGTCGGAAATGGCGCGCCGCCACCGGCACAGAAATCCCATAGAGGTTGCAATGCGGCCAGCGTCCGGTAATGGCGCTGGCGGATCAGGTGCATCTTCAGGCGGCGGGCGCTTTTTGCAAGATGCCGGCTTCGCGGCGCGCGTTCGATACGATTGACCCTGCCGCCGGCGTCGGGCGCTTGCTCGATACTGATTGGAGCGATCTCGAGAAGCTCGCACACCCGGCCCAGAAATGCCTGCGGGTCGGCTTCGAGATCGTCGTGAATCAGTACCAATACGTTGCGCTCGCCAAACATCCGATGCCACTGCTCCAGATGGGTAGCGTAGCGGCTCGAAACCAACAGGGTGCCCGCACCAGATGCGCGCCGATGGCGCTCGAGAACGCGTTCGAAGGGCTCGGCAGCGAGGCCTTCGTGCCTCAGCAGCCGGTAATGCGAATAGATTCGCGCGACCGGATCCCGCAGCGTGCAGATTATCCGGCACTTGGGGACACTGGCGGCAATTCGCTCGCGGGCGAGAGCCGAGTCAAAATACGTCGGACAAATCTCACCCACCGGCCTTCCTGGCGAACAATCGGCGAAATGCGAAAGGTACCAATCGGTTCCAAGGTCGAAGTTTCCGCCGAAAAAGTCAGTCTCCTTGATTCCGCGGGGCAGCGTAACGTGGCCCTCGATCATGTACTCCAACCACGTCGTTGCCGTACGCGGCGGCCCGACCGCAAGAAAATCCGGCATCCGCGCGCCGGACAGCCGGGCTATGCGAGGCACGAGGAGTAGACCTGCAGGTATTGCTGCGCGACCGCCGTCCAACTGTACTCGGACGCCGCGACGCTTTTGGCCTTAAGCCCCATTTCCAACGCGCGCGCTGGATCATGCATCAGACGCAGCAGGGCCGCCGCCAGTTCGCCGGTATCGTCTGGGGTGGTCAGAATGCCGGTTTGACCGTCGCAAACGACCTCGGAAACCCCGCCGCTGCGGGTGGCGATTACCGGTATTCCGCAGGCCATCGCTTCCAGGAAAACCAGGCCCATCGCCTCGCCCTGGCGGCTCGGCATCGCGAAAATGCGCGCGCCTTTGTAGAAGCTCCAAAGTTCTTCGTGCGACAGCGCCCCGAGCATAACGATACGTTCGGCCAGGCCAGCCGTATGTGCCCGAGCTTCGATCGCGCCGCGGTCGGGGCCATCGCCCGCTATCAACAATCTTAAGTCGGACAATTCATTCGAGATCTTGGCAAAAGCGTCGATCAGGATATCGATGGCCTTGTGCTTCAGGTCGAGCCGGGCGGCCGAAAAAATGTACGGATAGGCCTCATGATGCGCCGGCGCGGCCTCGGCCGCGGTGCAGTCAACTCCACCGGTAATCAGGTGGGCATTCGCGATCGCAGGAATCAGCCCGCTCAGGTTATTCCTGACCGCGCCGGACAGGACCGTGAATGCGGCGGCGCTATCCAGCGCGCGAAGCGCGCGCACCCCAAGCTTGCCGCGCCCCCATTCGTCGGTGTCGAAGCTCTGCACGAACGGCACGCCGGCGCTTCGGCAGGCGCTCGCGATCGTCGGAAATTTATCCCACTGCCAGATATGGGAATTGACCACGTCGGGGCGCTCACGGCCCAGGTATTCGGTGAATTCGAGCGCGCGCGGCTGTTTGACGATCCGCTCCAGATGGCGCAGCGACACCGGCTTGCGGCTGGGGATTTCGAAGTAGAGACATTCGGCCGTGGTGCGCGGCCTGCGTTCGCATCCGGTTTCGAAGTAGGGCGTCGAGACGATCGTCACCTGATGGCCGCTGCGGATAAACTCGGCCGACAGGTAGTCGACAATTTCCTCGATTCCGCCGAGCGACCGGAAGGCGTCAACCAGCAGCGCTATTCGCATCAGCCGATCGGCTCCGGCACGCGTGGTACGTTCAGCAATCGGTCGCCCGGCACTACTCGATACATTTGCGATAAAGCTCGGCGAACTGCGCGGCGGCGTGGCGCCAGCTATAGTGCGCGGCTACCAATTCCTGACCGCTCCACGCCAGCCGCAGGCGCAGCCCCGGATCGCTCAGCATCATTCGCAGCACCTCCGCGACTTCGCGCGGCTCGTTTTTCTCGACCAGCAGCCCGCTCTGGCGATCGATAACGACTTCCGGCGTGCCGCCGCAGCGGGTACCGATTACCGGCGTGCCGCAAGCCATCGCTTCAAAAAACACCAGCGGCAATCCCTCGGCCATCCGGCTAAGCATCGCAAAAATCAGCGCACCCTTATACAAGCTCCACATCTCGGCATGTGGCTGCGCGCCCAATAGTTGAATCCGATGAGCGAGGCCGGCATGCGCGATCTGAACTTCAAGCTTCTCGCGATCCGGTCCGTCTCCCGCGATTAGCAGATCCGTATCAGGAAAATCCGCGGCGACCTCGGCGAACGCCGAGATCAGCGCGTCAACCGCCTTATGGCGCAATTCGAGCCGCGATGCGCAAAAGATATATGGCCGA
>DATEGX010000355.1:0-9165 GCA_035279875.1 Binataceae bacterium (SeqCode) | reverse complement strand
CATATCGACGCAGTTCTTCACTGATTCGAGAAGATCAGCGTGGCGCCCGAATGGCGGGTCCCGAGCGCGCCGCCGGTACCATGCGCCAGCGCGATGTTGCAATCCTTGACCTGCCGCGGACCGCATTCGCCGCGCAATTGCTTGACCGCCTCGATCACGAGGAAAATCCCGCGCATGCCCGGATGATTCGAGGAAAGACCGCCACCGTCGGTATTGATCGGGAGTCTACCGTCGTAGCGCAGGCGCCCGCCGGTAACGAATGCGCCACCTTCGCCGCGTTTGCAGAAGCCCAGGTTCTCGAGCGTCGACAAGACGGTGATGGTGAACGAATCGTAGATCATCGCCATGTCGATATCTTTATGCGCGACCCCGGCCCGTTCGAAGGCCAGCCGGCCCGACTGGTATGCCGCGATCTCGAGAAAATCGCGTTGGCCGCGGGCGGCATGACGCACGGTCTCGCCGGCCCCGAGCAGATAGGCGGGCTTCTTCTTCAGGTCGCGCGCGCGTTCGGCCGAGGTCACAACCAAAGCGCCGCCGCCGTCGCTGATAATGCAGCAATCGAGCAGATGGAGCGGCGACGAAATCACGCGCGACGCCAGCACGTCATCGACCGTGATCGGATCGCGGTACTTGGCTACCGGATTCATCGAGGCATGGTGGCGCATGGTGACGGCGATTTCGGCCAGTTGCTCCGGCTTGGTGCCGTAATCGTGCATATGGCGCTGCGCGATCATCGCATAGGCGCCGACCGTGGTCGGCCCGTACGGGAATTCGTATTGGTCGCAGGGGTCTCCGCCGCCTCCGCCGCCGCCAGTGCCAATCGCGAAGCGGGCCGACGCGGCGGTTGAGCCATAGGCAATTACGGCGACGTTGCAGAGACCAGCGTGGATCGCGGCCGCAGCATGGGCGGTATGGGCAACGAACGAGGCGCCGCCGATATTCGTGCCATCGACGAAATTGGGCGTCAGGTTCATGTAGTCGCAGAAGCCGACGATGCCCATCGCGCCCATCCCCATTCCGGCCGCGCACAGCCCGTCGACGTCCTTAATGGTCAGGCCGGCATCGTCGAGCGCGCCGCGGATGCTCTCGGCCATGATCTGATACATGCTCTTATCGGGCGCGAAACGGCTCGGATGCTCGTACACGCCGACCACTGCGGTCTTGCGGCTCAGGCTCATGGTTGGCACTCCCTACGATGGGCGCGGCGAAGCGGTGAAAAGGTTAGACGTCGGAAGCTTCATTTTCGATCCGGGCTCAGCGCAACTCGCCGAGGAATTTCTCGATCGTGGCGTTGGCAACGTCGGGCCGTTCGGTGGTCAGACGATGGGCCGCGTCGGGGATAACCTCGAGCCGCGCACCCTTAATCCGGCCTTTAATCAGCTCGGCGCTGGCTACCGGGGTTACGACATCGTCGGCGCCCGCGACCACCAGGGTCGGCTTGTCGATACGATTTATCTGCTCGCGCAAATCCACCTGCGAGCAGGCAACCATGTCGCCCCACCGGACACGGGGGTCGGTGCGGATCTGCTCGCCCCATCCCTCGCGGATAATCTCGGGCTTTTCGGCGATGGTTTTGGGCGAGTAACCGTCGTTGTTGAACGGCTGCCCGATGCGGCCCATGGTGACCGCGTGCCAGATGTCGATGCGCTCTTTGGGGATATCGAATTTCGCCGCGGTTGCGACCAGCACCAACGCCTGCACGCGCCGTGGATGGCGTAGCGCGAGGTCCATAGCAATCGCCCCGCCCATCGAATGACCGGCGATCACCGCCGAATCGATTTTCAGCGCATCGAGAAAAGCATCGACAAAATCAGCATAATCCTGGATGCTCGGCAGTGCTTCCACGCCACCGGAGCGGCCGTGACCGGGTAAATCCAGCGCGACCGGGCTGTGACCATTGCCGAGTTGCTCGTACTGGTAGTGCCAGCCATGGCCGTTGGCGCCGGCCCCGTGGATCATGATTATCTTGCGCCCGCGGGACAGATCCGGCACCACGTCGGGCAGCGTGGTTTTGCCCACGTAGTAATAAAAGGTCGCACAGCCGCGCACGTCGACGTACTTGGTCGGCATCGAAACACGCTCCCACTCATCGTTGCCCGTTAGCTATTAGCTTTGAAGGGTGCTTGTCAAACGCGGGTACGCGCGCGCTGGTTGCGGCTGGTCGATCAGAAAAAGCGGTAAATCTTACCGGCTGGCGCGCGCATTCGGCGCTGCCGCCGGACGGGATTTGTGGAAGGAAGTCGAAACCCTGGCGCGGCGCTGATGACCGAGACTAATTGCCCCGCCGACGGCGTCCACGCATAACCGGCTGCTGAGGCTCCAGGGCCTGCAAACGCTCCCATTGCTCGATTGCGGCCCGATTGAACCGCCAATTGCTGCCTACCCGAAATCCTGGCAGCCGCCCCTGCCGCAAAAGCCGGTAAATCGTGGTCGGATGGACGCGCAGATGATCCGACAATTCCTTGATAGTAAAGATTTCGTCTTCTGAGGCCATCTTCGGCTTCACCGCTGGCCAGAGATGCTTAAGCCGATAACTAGCTCTATATGAGCTATTGGCTCAGCCTCTGTCAGTCGAAAAGCTATGTCAAGCGACTTTCGACGAATTCGTCACTTTAAGAACATATCTAGCACCATTATGCGTAAGAGCACGTCGATGAATGCCAAATCGCGCAAAAGTAGGTTGTTTTGGTTCTATACGCATCACCAATGCGATTTTCGGATGGTGAAACGCATTGCTCGGCTCTATCTGGCACTCTTGGAGAGTCTTACGTGAGGTAGAGGTAGCCCTAAGCCACCAACGAATTGCTTCGTTTGGCGCGTTATAGTGCTGAAGGGTGCTAAAGGATGGGTGCCGGTAGGAGAACGCACCGGCACCCATTCTCAGTGATGGCAGGCTTAGATGCGGTCGCTGACCGCGTCCTCGCGCATCAAGGGCTCAGGCCGGTCCTCGATTGCTGTCCAATGGCGCATCATTTCGCCGGTATACACCTGGCGCGGCCGGGCGATTTTCTGCTCGGAATCACGCACCATTTCGGCCCATTGCGCCATCCATCCGGAGGTTCGCGGAATCGCGAACAATACCGGAAACATGGTCATCGGAAAGCCCATCGCCTGGTAGGTCACTCCCGTGTAGAAGTCGACGTTGGGGTAGAGCTTGCGGGTGACGAAATACTCGTCTTCTAGGGCGATCCGCTCGAGTTCCAGCGAGATATCGATAAGCGGATTGCGGCCCATCACGTCGAATACCTCGTACGCGATGCGCTTAACGATTTTCGCGCGCGGATCATAGCTCTTGTACACGCGATGGCCGAAGCCCATCAGGCGGCGCTCGCCTTTTTTCACGCCCTTGATGAAATCCGGCACGTTTTTTGGCGCTCCGATATCCATCAACATGCGGATTACCGCTTCGTTGGCCCCGCCATGCAGCGGTCCGTATAGCGCTGCGGTCGCGGCGGCGACCGCGGAATAGGGATCGACCTGCGAACTGCCAACCGAGCGCATGGCGTTGGCCGAACAGTTCTGCTCGTGGTCGGCATGCAGGATGAAGAGCACGTCGAGCGCCTTCTCGAGGGTCGGATTCGGCCTGTATTTGAGCTCGGTCATTTTAAACAGCATCGAGAGGAAATTGCCGGTGTAGCTGAGCTCATTGTCCGGGTAGACGTAGGGCAAGCCGAGCGCGTGACGGTAAGCAAATGCGGCCAGCGTCGGCAGCTTGCCGATCAGCCGGCGGGTCTGCAGGCGGCGCGACTCGAGGTCGGTGATATTGTTGGCGTCGGGGTAGAAGGTTGAGAGCGCGCCAACCGTGCCGACCAGCATACCCATCGGATGGGCGTCGTAGCGAAAGCCCTGCATGAAGCTTTTGATGTTTTCATGCACCATGGTATGAGTTTTGACGTTCTGCTCCCAGGCCGAATAATGCTTCGGGTCCGGGAGTTCACCCTTGACGATCAGGTAGGCAACCTCGAGATAGTTGCTCTTTTCAGCCAGTTCCTCGATTGGATAGCCGCGATAGCGCAGGATGCCCTGTTCGCCGTCGATAAAGGTGATCTTGCTGCGGCACGACGCGGTGTTGGTGAATGCCGGGTCGTACGACATCAGGCCGAAATCGTCGGGCGCGGTTTTGATATTGCGCAGGTAAGAGGCGCGCACGACGCCGCCGTCGTCTATCGGTATCTCGTACTGCCTGCCGGTGCGGTTATCGGTAATCGTCAATGAGTTCTTGGCCATTGATATCCCTCGTCGCCCGCTTTCAAGGAGCGAAGCTGTTTAGCCAACGGTCCAGCCGCCGGCGGACCGCCCGGTTCGGCACCGTGGGGCACGGTCGTGTGACTGAATCAACATATATACAGTTATACAGTTTTCACAATTTCACGGCGGAACGCAACCGCAAATGCGTTTTTTTCGGCCGCCCGCAATCTGCCCTCGCTCAGCCCCAACGGAGTCCGTCTCGCTTTCGATCGCGGCCGAATGGCATGGTGATCGTCTGAAATTTCGCTATCAAGCTCGAAAGAACACGCGAACGCATGATTGATCGTCTCGTCACCGCCATTTCGGCCTGGATCATCACCGTTATCGGCACGATGGGTTACGGAGGGATCGTGCTGCTGATGGCGATCGAAAGTGCCTGTGTGCCTTTGCCGTCGGAAGTAACGATGCCGTTTTCAGGCTACCTGGTCGCCAACGGACGCTTCGGTCTCAACCTGGTGGCGCTCGCCGGTGCGTTCGGCTGCCTGCTCGGTTCATATGTTGCGTATTACGTCGGCGCCAGCGGTGGGCGCTGGATGCTCGAGCGCTACGGGCGTTATGTTCTGATCGCGCCACACGAAGTCGAACTGGCCGACCGCTTTTTTGCGCGCTGGGGTGGGCCCGCAGTGTTCTTCAGCCGCCTGCTTCCAGTGGTCCGGACCTTTATCGCGTTTCCAGCCGGAGTCGCGCGAATGCGGCTGCTGCCGTTCACGATCTACACGCTGGCGGGTTCCTACTTATGGTGCCTGGCGCTCGCTTATGCGGGAATGCAGTTAGGCACTCATTGGGTCGCATTGGGTCCGTATTTTCATCGATTCGACGGCGTTCTGACCGTCGCAATCCTCGCGCTCGTGGGCTGGGTGATTTACAATCGATTCAAGGGCTTGAGACTCACGCGAAATGCTGCCGGCTAGGCGTGGGCCTGAGGCATCAAACTTTCGCGTCGAACCTACGCAAACAGGAGTCCGATGGCTGATTTCGAGAGCGACGAGCAGGATGCGGCGCTGGAGACGGTTTTCCAGAGTATAGATCCAGTTCAAGTCAGAATGGCCCGGGATTTGTTGCAGCAAGGCGGTCTCGAGGCGTTTATCTTCGACGACGAGTCGTCGCGCATGCTGGGCAGCACCGTGGCGGTCGAATCGCGATTGATGGTCCATGCGGATAGCGTTGCCGAGGCGCTTTCGCGGCTCAAGGAACTCGGCTTTTTCGAATGAGAACCGCTAACGCGGCAGACCTGCGTTTTCGTACCGAATCGCCTTGCGGCCGGCGGCTACGAACAGAACCTCGATGAATTGCTGACCCCGCAACGCTTTACGCTCGCGATGTTCGCGCGCTAGCTTGGGCGCCACCTTCCCCCCAGTCAGGAGGACGCGGCCATGAAGCGCAGCAGCGAGCGAATTCTCACCACCCATACCGGAAGCCTCCCGCGGCCCGACGACCTGCTGGCGCTGTTGCGGCAAAAGGAGGCGGCCGAGCAGTTCGATGCGGCGGCCTTGTCCGCGCGGGTTAAATCCGCCGTCGCCGAGGTCGTTCGCCGCCAACTCGAGGCGGGTATCGACATCGTCAATGACGGCGAGATGGGCAAGCCGTCGTATTCGACCTACGTCAAGGACCGGCTGAACGGGTTCGAGGGCAGCGAAAAAAGCGCCCCCCTGTATGCCGCTGACCTGGGTGAATTCCGCGACTTCACCCGGCGCGGCGGACGCGAAACCGGGGTGACGGTGCTCAAGCGGCCTGCCTGCACGGGACCGATCTCCTATCGCGATCGCGAAGCGGTGCGAATCGACGCCGACAATCTTAAAGCGGCGATGGCCGCGGCGAGTCCAACTGAAGCCTTTATGAGTGCCGCGTCACCGGGCGTTGTGACCTTTTTCCTCAGCAACAAGCATTATCCGACCCATGAGGCCTATATCCGTGCGATCGCCGAGGCGATGCGCACCGAGTACGAAGCGATCTGCGCGGCCGGCTTCGTGCTGCAGGTCGACTGCCCGGACCTCGCGATGAGCCGTCATATCCAGTTCAAGGACCTAAGCCTGGCCGACTTTCGCAGGACGATCGAAATGCATATCGACGCGTTGAATCACGCGCTGGCCAATGTGCCGCCCGACCGAGTGCGGCTGCATCTATGCTGGGGCAACTACGAGGGCCCGCATCACTACGACGTGCCGTTGCGGGATATTATCGACGTGGTGCTCAAGGCGCGCGTCGGTGCAATTTCGTACGAGGCTTCAAATCCGCGTCACGAGCACGAATGGGCGGTCTTCAAGGACGTCAAGCTTCCTGATGGCAAAATTCTGATCCCGGGCGTCATCGACTCGGTCACCAACTTCATCGAGCATCCGGAATTGGTCGCCCAGCGAATCAGCAATGTCGCGCGGCTGGTCGGCCGGGAAAACGTGATCGCCGGGACCGATTGCGGATTTGCCACCGTGGCCGGGTCCTCACGGGTCGACGGTGCGATCGCATGGGCCAAGCTCAAGGCGATGGCTGACGGCGCGCGTCTCGCTTCGAAGGAATTGTGGAAGGCGTGACCTGGCTGCGGCGGAACGCTCTATCTGAGTAAAAAAAGAGCGGCCGGTGCGAAAACCCGGCCGCCCCTCTGCCCTATGCTTGTTCTCTTTTAGGCCTTTTTCCGGTGTCGAGCGCTATGGCCGTTGGAGCCGCCTCCCTCACCCGAGCCATCGTGCGATCCGAACTTGAACATCTCCATCAAGTCGCCGATCGCCGGGCTGTTGGTCGGAAAGTAGGGGCGGCTGGAGAGCGCGATCGGGTTAGGCAGATTGTCGCGCCCATAGGCGGAAATCGGCGGCAGATGCCAGTTGGCCTCGACGAATTTGTCGAACGAGACGTGGTCATAATAGGCATGCACCACGCGCCCGCCGGTCGAATAGGGTGAAACCACGATCAATGGAATCCGGGTGCCGTCGCCGAAGAAATCGAGCGGCTGCACGTAACCGGAATCGTAGTAGCCGCCGCCTTCGTCGACCGTGATCATGATGGCGGTGTCTTTCCATAGCGACGGATTCGCCTTCATCATATCAACGATTTTATGGCAGAAGGCCTCGAACAACTCGAATTTCGACGAGGCCGGATGGCCATCAAGGAAACCGTCGGGCTTGACGATCGAAACCGCCGGCAAGGTGCCCGCCTGGATGTCCGAATACAAATTGGTGATGTCCTGGTTGTTGGCACGCAACGTCGGGTTGGTCATGACCTGCGTTGAATAGAGGAACGGGTCGCAGATATTGCAGAAGCCGCCGTTGCCGTTGTATACCTCGCCGTCTTCCTTGCCGTTGTCCCAACCCTCGCCGTAGTACTTCCACGAAACATGATGGTCGGAGAGCAGGAGCGCGAGATTCGGCTGGGTAGTTGGCGGTATCGTAAAGTCGCTGGGCCCGAGCGGCGCCGGAGTGCCGTCGCCCAGGTAACCGGGATTATAGTTGTTGACCAGGTAATACGCGTTCTTCTGGCAATCGCCGCCGTTGAAGGGCTTGTAGGGCAGCGCGTCGAGGTAATCCATCACCGCGGACACGCCGGGCTGCGTCGTATCGGCGCAATTCACGTAGGAGCCGCCGCCGTAACCGTCCTGGGTGTAGAAATTATTGGTGCTGGTCTGCGGGTCGGGATTTTCGATTTGATTCGACGGCGGAGTCGCGGGGTTCCCGCTGCTGTCGGCGTAGAAGATCGTAGTTCCGTAGCCGATCGCCAGATGGTTGGCGCCGGTGCCGCCTTGAACCGCCTGGTGATAGTTATCGCTCAGGGCGTATTCGCGAGCCAGGTGCGTGAAGTACGGGACATCGAACTGCTGGTTGTTGTAGTACCCCATCGCGATCGAGCCCTCACCCTTGAAGCCCGTGGGTTCGGGATTGCCGTTGCTGCCGGTTGCGACGGTAACTTCAACCCAGGGGAACAGATCCTCCTGGCAACCACTGGGATTATCCGAAGAGGTCTTGGTCGCGTCGCAATCGAGTTGCTGCCACATCTGGAAGAAACGATGCACGGGGCTGCCCGCGTAGTCGTCGTAAGAGATGAAATCGGTGATGTCGAAGGGGTCGTTAGGCAGCGGACCGCCGGTCAGGAACCGCGTATCGAGCCCGCTGCTGAGTCCGGTCCCACCGATCGTCAGCATGTAGTAGTCGGCCAGTGGCAGGGCCGGCTCGATCGTTTCGGCAGTAGTGACACTGGGGAAAATTGCACTGGCCGGCCCGCCGACATTGGGCGATGGCAGCGTGGTGTAGGCCGCACCCTTGGCCGGATTAATCGAAAAGGTGGTGGTGTCGGTTGCCGTGTATTGAGTAGCTTTGCCGGCGTTGACGCCGGGCGTTCCGTCGGGATTAACGATGCCTTCTGAGAGCAGATTCCACACAGTCTGACCCTTGGGCGGCACGTAGGTGGCGAAGAGATGGTCGAAGGTGCGGTTTTCACCGATTATCAGGACCACGTGTTTGATCGGCGTGCGAGTGTGGTCGTCGTTGAAATTACCGCTCGGCTGCGCGTAGGCGATCGGCACGCTCTGCGCGGCCAGCATCGCAGCAATCGCGACGCGCGAAATCCAACGACGATGTCTTGTGCTCTTCATCTTGGCCTTCCTTCGGTTGGTGGCTGAACCCAGAGGCTCAGCGGGTTGTCATCGCGGTTCGAGGCGACCGCTTCGGGGCGCTCGTGCGTTACGATCGCAGCGGTCTTCGCGGTTCCGGCGGCGAACGCCAGCATCGCCGCCGCCGCCGCGATAAGCGCCAGCCAGAGCCCTCGATGTTCCGACCATTTGCAGTCCATCGCGCCTTCGCCGTGATGAATCGACGGCGGATAGATAGCCGCACGGGATTGCGGAGCGATTAAGGATTTGTTCGCGCACAGCGAAGGGCGATTACTGGAGCGTGAACTCGCGGTTGACTAAAAGTGCTCGTTAGGTGGGCAGCC
>DATEGX010000354.1:0-2831 GCA_035279875.1 Binataceae bacterium (SeqCode) | reverse complement strand
GATATCGATTCCAGCAGAACTGCCTCCGCTGGATCGGGCCATATCCAATTATCGAACAGCGTGATGAGGGCAAGCGCAATGGCGGTGGCGCCAAATAGCGACGACACTTGCCAGCCGAAATCGCGGGGTTCGAAAATGACGCCGTAAAATCCATTGAGCGTCACCACCTGCCCGAGCAGACCAATCGCGCCGAGTTTGCGCACCGCCACTACGTAAGTAGCGGCCGCCGTGAACGCGCCGATCACCGCCAAGACCAGCCATGGTGTTTCGGACAGGGCCCCAGCGATCGGAAAGGAGGCAGCCAAAAGCGCCCCGACCAACATAAGGTCGGCGAGCGCGGCGCGCGGCGACATCATCGCGACCGGTCCCAACAGCAGCCACAGCAGATACGGTCCCAATCCGCCGCTGACGTGACAGACCGCCATCAAACCCGTGCCGATTGTCGCGATCAATGCGAGCCGCAAGGTGGTGGCGACCCGGCGCGGGTTCGCTGCCAGTTCTTCGCTGAACAGTGCGACGAGCCATTCCAGCCATTCCGAGAACCGGCGCGCCGGCGGAAAGGCTGGACGAGCGCTCTCGATCATCGCGATACGATTGGCTGCGGCTCCCGGCGGTATCCCTGTATCGTTACGACCGCGGTCGCGCCCATCCGGAACGGATACGCCGGGTCCGCGTCCTGGAGCGTTATACGCACGGGGAACCGCTGCGATAGCCGCACCCAATTCAGGGTCGGCTCGACCTGCGGCAGACCCGCCACCGTGGCGCCGTTTAGCTGATAGAGCGCCCAACCGACGCCCTGCACACGGCCGCGAAAGCGCTTGTTGGGATAACTCAGCAGGTAAACATCAGCGGTCATGCCCGGACGGATATGTGCCAGGAAATTCTCGCGGAAATTCGCCAATACATACCATTGGCGGTTATCCACCAGGCTCATGACTTCCCGGCCTTCGTTGGCGTACTGTCCGACCGCGATATTGAGATTGGTTATGTACGCGTCAAACGGCGCCCGCACGTTGCAGTAGCCGACATTCAGCCGGGCGTCGTAATCCGCCGACTCGGCGGCCTTTCGCCGCGCATTTATATCCCCGAACTGACCGAGATCGTTTTGGGCTTTGCGCACTTCGCTCCGCGCGCTTTCGACGCTGGCTTCAGCCGCTTCGACGCGGCTTCTGGCGTCGAAGACATCGTTGGCGGTAACGACATGGCGGCTGAGGAGCGGCTCGATCCGTTGTAGATACTGCTTGTCGTAAGCCGCCTCTGCTTCAAGCTGGGCCTGCCGCGAGCGGCTCGAGCTAATCGTATCCTGGAGAGCCGAGATCTGAAGATTGGTCAGCACGAGATCGGCTTCGGCCTTGTCGAGTACCGCCCGATACGGGCGCGGATCGACAACGAAGAGCAGTTCATTGAGCTTGACATGCTGGTTGTCCCGCACCGGTAACGTAATGATCGGTCCGCTCACATGAGGTGCGATTCCAACTATATTCGCTCGAACATAAGCGTCATCGGTGCGCGGGTAAAGATAGTATAGTCTTGTAGTATAAATGGTAATGACGATTGCCGCTGCGACGATTAGTATGCCAATCGCGCGGCCCGCAATTCGCAGCGCAAGGCTATCGTCCGTAGATTCGGGCCCACTGGTCACGATCACGTCGGAGCCGTCGCCGCGAAGAGCGACCACGCGCTGCGGCGTGGCCGCCCCCGACGTTGTTCCGGCGCCCGATTCTTCCGTTCCCTGCCTGGGTAATTGCACGTCAGCCACGAGTTGTCCTCAGATGCGATTGAAGAAGATCAGCCAGATGGCGCAACCCAGGAAAAGGGCCAGACAACTGTAAATGATCGGCGGCGGCCCCAGATACAACTCCACCCGCAGAGCTACGAACAATGGCCGTACTGCAGCCGCCAGCACGATACCGGCAATCGCGCATATCAACCATGCGGGAAAATTGGCTCCGGCAATATTTACGATGGGATCGCAACCGGACCCTGCCGCACAAAAACCGAGAATGAACGCTCGCAAGATCCAAACGCCCCTCGAGCCGGATCCGAGGATGTAGAGGCGCCTTGTACCAGGTAACAGCTTAGGCGATGGGACTGTCTGGCTGCGGTTCATGGTAGCCGGGTTTGACCCGCTGCGTACGCCACCTCCGCGTATGCAGTCAGCAATTCCGCTTTGCTCTGGATAAGCGTGTAGCGAGCATTGGCCAGGTCACGTTCGGCGGTCAGCAACTCGACAATGGTACTGAGGCCTTGCCTGTAAGTCTCGATATTGGCGTCGTAGGCTTCCTGGGAGGCCGCAATCAGGCTTCGCGCGAACGAATACTTACTGAGCGATGACTGGTATTCGTAATAAGCACGCCAGACTTGCGCGACCGCGTCGATCTCGAGGCTTCCAAGCTCGGCCCGCGCGGCCTCGCGTTCGTCCTCGGCACGCCGCACCTCATTGATGCGTCCGAACCCCGTGAAAATGTCCCACTTCAAGGTTAGCAATGCCAGGTATTGCGGCTGTGCGGTCTGAGTAGTCTGCGGCGTGGAGAATTTGAAATTCCACGCATTTTCGCCATAGCTGGCGGAAAGGCCCAGCACCGGGAAGAATTGTGACCGAGCATTTTGAACCTGCGACGCGGTTTCGCGCAAGTGCGCATCTCTGGCGGCTAGATCGGGGCGCTGGCGGCGCGTCTCATCGATAAGGGCGTCGACCGAAGCATTCAGCGATTGCGGGATTAGAAGGTTGCCCAAGCCTTGAACTGGCGGCAGTTCGTTCGCGGCGATGCCTAGCGCAATTGCCATCCGCGCCTCGGCGTCATGAACGAGCAGACGTGCGTTGGCCAACT
>DATEGX010000353.1:0-9854 GCA_035279875.1 Binataceae bacterium (SeqCode) | reverse complement strand
CTGGCGAAACCGGCTTTGGCGCGGCGCCGGCAGCCGGAGTGACTGGGCGCGGAGCAGCCGCAGGCTTGGCTGCAGCCGCCGCCGGCGCCTTGGCGGCCGGCGGCCTGTCGGAACCCGGCTGCGCCCATTCGTCCACGTATTGCATCCCGCGCTCGAGCAGTCCCGCCACGTCGACGTCCGGCTCGGGGCCTTTCTTGGGCTTGTAAGCGACCGTCGGTTCGGCAATAAAACGCCGGATCAGGCTTTCGAGCGAATAGTCGGCGCCCTCGAATTCCGTCGTATGATGGATTGCGCCGGTCGGACACGGCTCGCTGCATAACCCGCAGTACATGCATTTGGCCATGTCGATATCGAACTGCGAGATCACGATTTCGCGAGTCTGGGCATTCTTTTCGATCGCGATCGCGATGCAATCGATCGGGCACGCGCGATCGCATGCGAGGCACCCGGTGCAGATTTCCATATCCACGTCGAGGATGCCGCGATAGCGAAATGGCAGCGTATCCTGCACGCGGAGCGGCATCCGATCGGGATACTGGATAGTGTAGGGCCGCCGGATCATGTGTGACGCGGTGACCGCCATGCCATCGAAAATCGTGGCCAGCGCCTCTTTGATATGCTGGAAGTATGCCGCCGTCGCGCCCATAGCCGATCCGTTTCAGATGGTCGGATGGAAGTACAGTTCCATCCGCGCCCGCCTGGTGAAGTAAGCCACGCGCCATGCGAAGGCGGCGACAATCGCAACGCCCAGCGCAAACATCGTCAGTTCCATGATGCGGTTGCCGCGGGGAAAGAAGGCCACCCAGATCGCGGCGCCAATCATGTCGATGAACGCGATCGGCACGAAATATTTCCAGCAGAGCGACATCATCTGGTCGATTCGCACCCGTGGTAGCGTCCCGCGGATCCACATCGAGACAAATACCAGCAACAGCACCTTTATCATGAATGAAATCAGTTGAAGCAAGTTCATCACCGCGGGGTCGTCGCTCACGCGCGGCGCCTGCCATCCGCCCAGATAAAGCGTCACGATAATCGCCGCGGCGACGAACATATTGCCCCACTCGGCCATAAAGAAGAACAGATAGCGCATGCTCGAATATTCGGTTGCAAAACCAGCCACTAGCTCCGACTCGGCCTCCGGCAGGTCGAACGGTGTGCGGTTGTTTTCGGCCAGGCTCGACACGAACAGGATGATCGCCGCGGCGAAGCAGAACGGATTCGCGAAAATGAACCAATGATAGGGTTCCCATGCCTGCGCGCGAATAATCCCCTGCATCGAGAGCGTGCCGGTCATCAGCACCACCGGAAAAATCGAGAGACCCGCGGGGATTTCGTAACTGATGATCTGGGCGGCCGAACGGATTCCGCCAATCAGCGACCACTTGTTGTTCGACGACCATCCCGCCATCAGCACGCCGACCACCGTCAGCGCGGTAATCGCGGTCATGTACAGGATGCCGATATTGAGGTCCGCCAGGATCAAATCGGAAGAGAATGGCATCACCGCCCACGGCAGAATAAACGCCAATACAACCAGGTATGGCGCGAGCTTGAACAGCGGCGCGTCGGCCTCCTCCGGGATGATGTCCTCTTTGCAGATGTGCTTGATTCCGTCGGCGAGCCACTGAAGGAAGCCGTTGGGGCCGACCCGGTTAGGTCCGATTCGCGACTGGATCCGCGCCCAAACCCGGCGTTCAACCCAGGTCACAACTGACGCGAAGGGTACCGCGATAATGAAGAGGACGAGCGCGCACGCGATTGCGATTGCGGCGGCGGTCGCCAACCCGTGCGAGGCGTTGGCGCCGAACAGCGCGCGCCCGATCAGCGTGACGATCGATTCGTGCATGGCTCTAGCGATCGATTTCCGGCGCGATCACATCGAGACTGGCGATCAGCACCACCAGGTCGGCGATCATCAGTCCCTTGCTTAATTTCTGGATCATGCCCATCGCGGCGAATGAGCCGGTTCGCACATGCACTCTCCACGGATAGGCGCTGCCGTCGCTGACCACGTACCAGCCCTGATCTCCGCGCGCGCTTTCCACCCGAATTTGGCATTCCCCGGCCGGCGGTTTAAAGTTCCGCACGACCTTGGCGAGCACCGGCCCTTCCGGCATCTGCTTGAGCGCCTGGCGGAGGATTCGCGACGACTGCGTCATCTCGCGGATGCGCATCATGTAGCGGTCCATCGCGTCGCCGGTGGTACCCCATTCACCACTGCCGAGCGGGACATCAAATTCAAGCTCGGGATAGACCGAGTAGGGCATATTCTTGCGCACATCCCAATTGATGCCCGAAGCGCGCAGATTCGGCCCCACGAGGTTGTAGTCGATTGCTTCCTCGGCGGTAATCGCGGCGACATTGGCGAGCCGCTGCACGCAAATCTTGTTGTAAGAGAAGAGCGAATTGAATTCGTCGATAATCGGATCGAGATGATCCAGGTAAGCGATCGCCTTTTCGCGCCATCCCGGCGGCAGGTCCCATGCAACTCCGCCGATACGCATGTAATTGAAGGTCAGGCGCGCGCCGCACAGTTCCTCGATCAGGTCGTTGATCATTTCGCGCTCGCGCAACGCGTGCAAAAACGGCGTCATCGCGCCGATATCCATGCCCATCAGGCCAACAGTCAGCAGATGCGACGCAAGCCGGTTGAACTCGGCGGCGATTATGCGGCAATACTCTCCGCGCCGCGGCACTTCGATACCGGCGAGCTTCTCGCACGCCATCCCCCAACCCTGGTTGGTGAACATCGCGCAGACGTAGTCAACCCGGTCGGTATACGGCATGAAAGCGTGATAGCCGACCTTCTCGGCAATCTTCTCGATCGACCGATGCAGGTAGCCGACGTCGGGAATCGCTTCCCGCATCACTTCGCCGTCAGCCTTGATCACGAAGCGCAGCACACCATGGGTGGAAGGATGCTGCGGCCCCATGTTGAGAGTCATTTCTTCAGTTCGCAGCGTGCTCATTTTTTCTGGTCGAGACGGATTATCGGGCTCTCGCGCACGGTCGAGATGCCATGATATTCAAGCGGTTCGACGAAATCCTTGCGCAGTGGATAGCCCGGCCAGTCCTCCGGCATCAGGATACGCCGCATGTCACTGTGACCCTCGAAGGTGACCCCCAGCAGGTCGAAGATCTCGCGTTCCATCCAGTTGGCCGCGCGCCACACACCCTCGACCGTGTCAACGGCCGGGTTTTCGCGCGGCAATTTCAGCTTCAGTACGCAGCCGTGGTGATGCTTATACGAATAAAGATGGTAGACGACCTCGATGCGGTCCTTGTAGTCGACCCCGGTCTCGTTGCTGAGGCAGTCCATCGCGGTTTCGGCATCGTCGCGAAGCGCACGGCAAACGTCAACGATCGCGGCTGGATCGACGACCGCGAAAGGGTCGGGTTTGCCGCCGGTCTCGAGGATTTGATCGGGGAAGCGCTCCTTCAGACGCTCGTATATTTTGAGCGCCTCCATCTCACGCTTGAGAAATTGCCTCCGCCCGAGGCGCTCGCGCCAGCCACCGCTCGCTCATGATCTTTTCCTGCAGCTTGAGCAGACCCTCGGTCAGTGCTTCGGGCCGCGGCGGACAACCCGGCACGTAGACGTCTACTGGCAGAATCTTGTCGACGCCGTCGCATACCGAATAAGCGAGCTGAAACAGGCCGCCGCAATTCGAGCAGCTGCCCATCGAAATGATGTACTTCGGATCGGGCATCTGGTCGTAGAGCAGCCGGGTCCGCAAGGCCATTTTCAAAGTCAACGTACCCGCAATGATCATCAGGTCGGATTGCCGTGCGGAGGCCCGCGGGGTAGCGCCGAAGCGCTCGATATCGGAACGAGGGCCGCCCGTATGCATCAATTCAATAGCGCAGCAGGCGAGCCCGAACAGCATGTACCAAAGGCTCGACTTGCGCATCCAGTTAATCAGTTCGTCGGTCCTGGTCGTCAGGACGTAATCAGGCAGAGTATTCAACAAAGGCATTGACGGCTTGACCTAATCGGGAACTTTCTTGATCCATTCGAGATCGCGCTTGACCCACACGTAAACCAGCCCGACGAACAGGATCAGCATGAAAATCAGGATTTCGCCGAGCGCGAAGAAGCGCTGGCCGCGATGTACCCAATCGAGATAGACAGTCGCGATCGGATAGACGAAGGCGACCTCCACCTCAAAAATGACGAACACCAGGGCGATGAGATAGAAGCGCATGTTGAAATTGATCCAGGCACCACCGGTTGGCGGCTCACCGCACTCGTAGGGCATCAACTTGCGCTTGAACGGGTTGCTCGGGGCCAGCAACTTCTGCAGCCCGACCATCGCCGCAAGAAACACCAAGCCGATGATGGTCAAAGCCAGCGGTACGCTGTATTCGAGGTACATAAAACGATTCAGCCGGACTCCGCTATTTGCGGGGCTCAGCGAGCTTCGCGAGCGCGTCTCCCTGGAGCCATGCGCCATGGCCGTTAGGACATGCCATGATCGTCAGGTCACCGCCGGACCGCTCGGTCAGCCCGGCATTGCATTGTGGACAATGCAGGGCAGCACTCTGCCGCGCCTTCATTTTTTCGAGCAGTTGACGATCCTGCTCCCGCGCCCACTCGTTCTCACGGGCCTTTTCCAGTTCGTGAATCTTGTCGCCGAAACGGTCTTTTTCGTCGCTCATGCTTTTTCCGGCGCGGCCGCGCGCTATGTCATATCCTTGATAAGCTTCCCGCTGCGGGCGTGCTCAACCGTCTCATCAAATTTGGAACCCAAGTCGACGCCTATTTGGCGGGCGCGCTTCTTCGCCCACAGTCCGACGTTGCGCGAATCCCTGTAAAACGATTCGTCGCGCGGTTTTCCCGTATCGAAACTGTCCAAACGCGCGGATTCGCTCTCGACTACCGCGAACGACGACATTACCCGCCGCGTGCGCGACGAGCCACAATAAGGGCAATCTGGTCGCGCGGCGCGTTCGCTACCCAGCACTACCTGCGAGCCCACGCGCCCGCATTCCGCGCATTCGTATTCGTAGATCGGCATTTCTGATTTCAGGATAGTCGAGTCTGACCGGAGGGGCAATTGAGCGTTTTACCGAACCGCCGACGGCTCATCGCGACGGCCCGATCACATAAAGCGCAGGGGGACCGCCACCGCCGAGTACATGCGATTGAATGACGATACTCATCCGGCGCCGTATCGGCGGCGCGAGCAGCGCAAGGTCGCCGGGCCTTCCAACGAAGTATATTCGAGCATTGCCAAAAATCGGTGAACTCGCCGCCGAGAGCGGGAGGGCCGGTACAGTACCGCCGTAATACCAGGCAAATCCCGGGTTATCGTGCGCCACATATATTGCGGGATCCGCGCCCACCCGCGCGCGTACTTCCGCGGCGAAAGTGGCGAGAGTCCGGGTCGCGGCCTCGGCGGGCCTCATAGTCCCGGTCCAAAGGACCGTTCCGGCGATACAAATTATTGCGAGTCCTGCGCCGGTAATTAGAGAACGCCGGTACCAAAGGCCAGCACAACATACCGACGCGCCCGCGATCATTGCCAAAACAAAGCCCATTAGCGCTGGCGAGAATCGGGCGAGTCCATAAGCGAAGATCGCGGCGTAAGACGCGTCGCTGGATTGCAAATGCGTCCCAAACCACGCAATACCGCCGCCGGTCTTCATGTAAGCAAAAATTGCGAGCGTCCCAGCCAGCATCGCGAACGCAATCGTCGCTACCGTAAAGTCTCGGATATTCGCCGCATATTCGCTTTCGCTTTGGGCTTCCGGCTTATCGCTTCTCCCGGCAAACAATCCTGCGAATACGATCGCCATCGGCGGCAGCGCGGGCAAAACATAGTCGTCACGTTTAGCGCTCGCCAGCGAAAACAACAGGATCACCGCCAAAAGCATCGCAAGCTGGTAAAGCATCCCGCGCGAGGCGTTTGTCGCGAAACTGCTTGAAAACATTGCGAAAATCAACGCCGGGATCAGCAGGCTAAGCGGAAGCGCAGCATCAATCGTGCGTGTCACGATGTAGTAGAAGGGCCGGGCTGCTTCGCCCGTACCGCCGGCGCTTGCCGGCATGAAATGGCCGAGGTTCTCGCGGATGAAAACGCCGGCGAAATCGCTGCTCCGGCCATAAGCAAATGCGGGCACGTACCAGCAGGCTGCAATCGCCAGCGCAATTGCGAGAGTCACCCATGGCCAGGGCCGCATAACGTATCGAAGTGGATTTTCACGCCTAAGCAGCAAGTAAATGAGAATTGCAAGGCCGAACAGGACGAGCGTTACTGGCCCCTTGGCCAGGATCGCGAGCCCCAACAAAACTCCCGTGGCGACCGTGCGCCAGGGCGATACCTCGCCTTCCACCAGCGGCATCGCGACAAAATAAGCGCTGAATAGCAGTAACGTCATCAACATATCAGTTAGTGCCGTTGTCGCACGCGACGCGTAGCCATAGCTTCCAAGCAGAAATGCGAATGCGAGCCATCCGCCGCCGCTGCCAAGCCGGATTGCGCTCCAGGCCATCACCTCGGCGGCCAGAATCGCACCTGCGAGCAGCGAAACTGCCCGCGCATTGACTTCATCGACGTGCGCGCCCGTGGCTTTTGCGCCAATCGCGGCCAGCCAGTAGAACAGCGGCGGCTTGGGATTGACCACGTGATAATAGTCGTACTGCACGAGCCAATTGCCGTGGTCGACAATATCGACGATCCATTGCGCCGACTGCGGCTCCGCATCCTTGGTGAACGGCGCGGTAATCCCCTGCCCGAGCAACACAAGGGCTATCAGAAATGCGGCCGAAACCGCAGCTATTCGTCGTATGATGGCGCGATCCGAGCGGGCAATCGCCTGCTTTTCGGCACCACCGATTTCTGATCGATGCGGACTGGTCACTGGCGGATGGGCAGCCATCGAAACCGCTCGCCGCTCGTCTCAGTTGGGGGCTGGACGCTTCACGCTCGGTTCGAGCGCGACGTGGCGAATTTTTCCGCCGCGTTCGAACATCGCTACTTCCATCGCCTGCGCGTTATGCGCATAACCCAGACGGCCGCTCGCATCGACCATAACCACGCCTGCCTCGCCGCCGGTCGCAGCGTAAAGCCGCCGGATCGCGCTCAACGCCGCGCGTGCCGAGGAGGAACGAGCGGCAAGGTCGATTGCCAATCGGCACAAGCCCACTTTGAGAATCGCCTCGCCGGTACCGGTCGCCGATGCGGCGCCATTCGGGCCTGCGAACAATCCGGCCCCGACTATCGCAGAATCGCCGATCCTGCCGGGCATCTTGGCGGAAACGCCCCCGGTTGAGGTAGCTGCGGCAAGACTCCCATGTGCATCCAGTGCAACCGCGCCAACCGTACCATGTGATTGCAGCGGGACGCCCCTGCGCGCCTCCATCGCGGCTAGCCATCGCTGGCGAGCGCGTTCGCTGACGAGCTGCTCCGGGCGGCACAAGCGGATCCCTGCCTGCCGTGCCAGTCGCTCGGCGCCAGCGCCACCCATCAGCAGATGTGGTGTGCGCTCCATCACGGCGCGTGCGAGCATAATCGGATTAAGTACACGGCTGACCAAAACCACGCCGCCGGCCCGAGACCGATGCGCTGCCTTCTGGGGATTTCGTGCGGTACGAACCAACTCTGGTGGCTCCGGTTCCGCAACCATCACCGCGGCATCCATTTCGACCCTTCCGGCGGTGGTGAGAACCGAACCATACCCGGCGTTGAACAAGCCGTTATCCTCGAGCGCGGCCACGGTGGCCACGACCGCGTCCAGCGCGATTCCGCCGCCGCGCAAAATTGCCGCGCCGCGTTCGACCGCTTCAATCAATCCTTGACGACGAGGGCCACGTTCCGCGGACGGTGCGCGACCACCCGCCCCGCCGTGAGCAATGAGCGCCGCCCTTGCCACTATTTTGGGCATGTTCCCAGGGAATCAGCCGGTTACGGCGCGCATCAGGTCTGACGTTTTGGCGGATTGCCGCCGCGTCGCGCCCACATAAACAATCGCCTGAAGTTGAACACCAGGGAACCGCGCGTTCCGTAGGACTCTTCGAGACGCCGAGTAAAGTCCGCGATAAACTCGGGCTGACGGGCCGGCGGCAGTGGATCGAGGAAGCGTCTAAGCGAAGTGCTCCGGCAAAACTCCACCACCTCGCCCGGATTGCGCATCCCATGGCGAAACGTATGGTAGAAACAGTCCACCTCGACGAACCCGATCTCGGCGAGCATCGCGCGGTAAACGCCGGCCGGTAGCACGTTCTCGTCGGACGGGCTCCTGGCCCCGCCCAGCAAATCATTCCAGGCTTTATCGTCCGCCATCTCGCGCATAGTGGCCTGCGCCGTTTCGTTCTCGTTTGCCGGTACCTGGACCGCCAGTCGGCCGCCCGGCCTGAGTGCACGAAAGGCGGCGGAGAGCAGTCCGCGATGATCCCCGCTCCATTGCAGCGCCGCGTTGGAAAAAACCAAGGTATACTCAAGCTCCGCCGCAAGAGTGCGAAAATCCGCAAGCTCGAAGCGGACCCGTTCGCGCAGCCCCGGCTCGAGACCCTCGCGCAAAGCCAGCGCCCGCTCGATCATCGCCGGCGACGAATCGATTCCCAGTGCCGAGCCGCCGCCGCGTGCAAGCTCGACCGTATACTCGCCCGTACCGCAGCCGAGGTCGATCGCTCGCTCGTCGGCCCCCGGGCTCAGCCGTTCGAGCATCATGGTCACCGGTTCTTCCCGATACCGGCGGAAGCGATGGTAGAGTTCAGGGTCCCAGTCGGACATCGCGGTTGACCGTGAGTTCGGACGAGCACGCCGAAAGACGCGCGAGAGCATACGGTGTGGCAGCGCCACCGGCAAGCAACGCCGCGTCTAAGCTATCGCCCATTCTGACTTCGTTCACGGCGCCGCTCTCCTTCATCCCGCCGGCGGTTCTCCGGGCGCGAGTTGGCAGCTCGGCGAAATTCTATTCGAAAAGGTGTGCCGAGTTCCTGCAGGCCGAGGTCGGCACGAAAGCGCCCCTCCAGAAAGCGTGAATAGTGGGCCGGAATATCCCGTTCGAGGTTGCTGAAAATCACGATTCTGGGCGGGGCGCTCGCGACCTGCGTTACATACATAAGCTTGAGGCGCCGCCCGTCCACCAGCGGAGGGTCAAGCGCGGCGGCTGCGTCCGCCAGGATCCGGTTGAGGGTCGCGGTCTGGAATTGAGCGCGCCAGGCGTCTCCGGCCTTGGCCGCGGCGGTAATTATGCCGTCCACTCCATCGCCGGTAATCGCCGAGGTAATCAGAATTGGCGCGAAGTCGAGGAACGGGTAGCGGTTGCGCGCATCGCGAACAAATACGGCAACGCGCCGTCCGGCCCGCGCCGCCGCATCCCATTTATTGCATACGACGATCAGTGCGCGATCGTTGCTGTCGACCAGCCTGGCCAACCGGGCGTCCTGATCGGTGATTCCTTCGGTCGCGTCGACCACCATCGCCAGCACGTCGGCGCGGCGAATAGTCTCAATCGCGCGACCCACCGAATGATGCTCAAGCTCGCCGTCAACCCTGGTCGGCCGCCGGATTCCCGCGGTATCGATCAAAAGGAGGTTGTGCCCGCCGGCATGTAACGGCACTTCGACCGGATCGCGGGTTGTGCCGGGACGGTCGTCGACCAGCGCGCGTTGGAACCCGGCAAGGCGGTTCAGCAGGGACGATTTGCCCACGTTGGGCCGCCCGATGAGCGCCAGGCGCAAATCCGGGCGAACGGCAGGAACCGTTTCCGCCGCGGGAAGGTGGGCAACCACCTGATCGAGCAATTCGCCGACGCCTGCACCGTGTGCCGCAGAGACAAATGTCACACTCTCGAGGCCCAGCGCGTAGGCCTCCGCTGCGGCCGCTTCGAGTCTCGGGTTGTCG
>DATEGX010000352.1:0-3272 GCA_035279875.1 Binataceae bacterium (SeqCode) | reverse complement strand
CTCTACGCCGTCGCGCCGCCGCCGTTCATTGCCCCGGAATATCAGGAAATTGTTCAGGCAACACACGGCAAACTCTACAATATCGTCTCCGAAGAGAATCGTTTCCCCGAATTGGTGAGGGAAATAGGCCATTCGATCGCGACCGAGTATTCGCTGACCTACCTGACACCAAGGCCAATCGAGGATGGTACTGACCGATCGGTCGAGCTACGCGTCAATTACAACGGTGAGAGCGGCACCGCT
The DNA here is from genome assembly GCA_035279875.1 of Binataceae bacterium (SeqCode). GTDB lineage: Bacteria > Desulfobacterota > Binatia > Binatales > Binataceae > JAMXLL01. The sequence continues at coordinate 3,029 of DATEGX010000352.1, read as the reverse complement.
GATACGTCATACCAGGTCCGAGGGGTCGGTGGCGCCGCGATCAACGAGCCGTCGCTCGGCGGTGGCAGTAGCAATGGCGAGGAAGGCCCGGGGTTGCGGCAACTTTCCTTCCGATGGTGGAACGGGATAGTGCCGCTGATCGCAATCCTTGGGCTGGTAGCCTTGTCCAGAATTCGCTTCGGCGTGTCGTCCGAAGAACTCAAAGCGATCGTTGAAGCTCAGAGCCGGGCACCGCAGCCCGACGTAACGTCGGCGGCGCGCCAGTTGCTCGCCGCCCAGCGGAACCGCACGGAGTCGACTGTTCGCGCACCCTCCCGCTCAACGCCCCAGCCCGGGACCGTCCGCCCTGCCCCGCCGCTGTCCAATTCGGAGCCCAAGGGGGAGCCCCGACTCGCGACTATCGAGCCGGTTGATCCTGTTCCCGCCGAATACTCGTTGCTCAAAGAAGAAGTGTCGATCGGCCGCGGCGAAGACAACGATATCGTGATCCCGCATGCGAGCGTGTCGCGGAGCCATGCCCGCCTGGCGCGCCGTGACGGCGGATTCGTCTTGACCGACCTCAATTCCACCAACGGCAGTTACGTCAATAACCGGCCCATTCAGGGTTCGGTGGCCGTCAACAACGGCAGCGAACTGCGTTTAGGCGATATCCGCTTCGTTTTGCGCTTTTAGTTCGCTTAGTGGCGAAATTGCCACCGGCGCTCATCCGCCGTTGGGTAGCCCCGTTCATTCCGTGTAAAATCAAAAGTATCACGTGACTTTGGCTTGCGGAGATTCGGATGGCTGAGCCCCATGGCGCCGCTGCCGCGCCTGCGCCCGAGGCGAGCGCCAGAATCGAGTTCGAACTCAACCTCTACTTCCAGATGAAGCTCATCCGGGCCTTCGAAGACCGCGTCTCCCGGCTTCATCGGCAGAACAAGATTCTAGGCGGGGTGTATTCTGGCGCGGGGCAGGAGGCGATCGTCACCGGGATCTGCGCGCCGCTGCAGCACGGCGATTTTGTCGCCCCGCTGCATCGGGATCTGGGCGTCTTTTTGATGCGTGGGGTCGAGCCCGGGCGCCTGATGGCCCAACTCATGGGCAAGGAGACCGGCCTTTCCCGGGGTAAGGATTCATTCCTTCATGGCGGCGACCTGGAATGTGGAATTTTCGGCTCAACCTCGATGCTTGGGTCGTCTCTGCCGGTCGCGGTGGGCGCCGCGTTGAAGTTTCAAATCAAGCGCGAGAAGCAGGTTGCGGTCGCTTTCTTCGGCGAAGGGGCCTCGTCACGCGGCGACGTTCACGAGGCCATGAATTTCGCAGGCGTGCGCAAATTGCCGGTCATTTTCGCCTGCGAGAATAATCGCTACGCCTACTCGACTCCGCTCGAGAAACAAATGGCAATCGAGGACGTCGCCTCGCGTGCCGAAGCCTATGGCTTCAAGGGCCACGTCGTCTCAGGCAACGATTTGCTGGCAGTGGTTCAGCTCAGCGAGCGGGTGATCGAGCGGGTACGCGAAGGCGGCGGTCCGGCGCTGATCGAATGCAAGACCTACCGTTACCGCGGGCATAGCGAGCATGACCCCGCGCTCTATCGCGATAAGGAAGAACTGCTCGAATGGGAAAGCCGTGATCCGATTCCGCGCTACGAATTCTATCTCGAAAAGAAGGGCCACGACGTCCGCCGAATCCGCGAAGAAATCGACGAGCGAACCCGGCATCTTGTACAACAAGCGGTCGAATTCGCCGAGAACAGCCCGATGCCCAACGCCGAAGAGGCGCTCGAAGACCTCTATGCGCCACCGTCGCCAATCCAAGGCAGCAACGGAAAGCCGTAATTGTCGCGACGATGGAAGTAACCTATCTGACTGCGATCAATCAGGCGTTGCACGAGGAAATGCGCCGTGACGAAAACGTCTTCGTGATGGGCGAGGACGTAGCCGAACTGGGGGGCGCCTTCAAGGCGACCGAGGGACTGCTGCAAGCCTTTGGCGAGGACCGGGTTATCGATACACCGATTTCCGAGACATTGATCGTCGGTGCGGGAATTGGCGCGGCGATTCTGGGCATGCGCCCGGTCGTCGAAATGCAATTCGGCGATTTTATCTCGTGCGCGTTCGATCAGATCGTTAACACGGCCGCTACCCTGCGCTATCGCCATGGCGGCCGCGCCGCCTGCCCGTTGGTGATTCGCTCGCCCTCCGGAGCAGGGGTGCACGGCGCCCTCTTTCATTCCCAAAATCCCGAAGCTTGGTTCACCCGGGTGCCCGGCCTGAAAGTCGTCGCGCCGGCGACCGTTTACGATGCCAAGGGTCTGCTCAAAGCCTCGATTCGCGACAACAACCCCGTGGTCTACTTCGAGCACAAACGGCTCTACCGTAGTATTCGAGAAGATTTGCCCGAGGGCGATTTCACGGTCCCGATCGGTATCGCGGAAATCCGCCAGCCGGGACGCGACCTTTCGATTATCACTTATGGCGGCACGCTCCATCAGTGTCTCGACGCCGCGCGAATCGTCGACAAGGAAGACGGCCTTTCGGTTGAGGTGCTCGATCTGCGTTCGCTCTTGCCGTTCGATCGCGACGCAGTCCTGGCAACCGCGCGCAAGACCGGCAAGGTCCTGATCGTGCACGAAGATCGCATCACCGGCGGATTCGGAGGCGAGGTGGCCGCGCTTATCGCCGAGCATGCCTTCGAGGCCCTGGACGGCCCGATTCGGCGGGTCGCCGCCGCCGACGCGCATACGGCTTTCAGTCCCCCGCTCGAAGAGTTCATCCTGCCCAACACCAACAAGATTGTCGAAGCGATCCGCGGGCTCGCGGCCTATTGAAAATTCATCCATGAGTCTTGAAGTAACCATGCCCCAGATGGGCGAGAGCGTGGTCGAAGGAACGGTAACGAAATGGCTGGTCAAGCCCGGCGATCAGGTCAATGAAGACCAGCCGTTGTGTGAAATCTCGACCGACAAGGTCGATACCGAGATTCCTTCGCCCAGCGCCGGCGTAATCGCCAAGCTGATCGCCGCCGAAGGTCAAACGCTGCCGGTGGGG
>DATEGX010000351.1:0-15612 GCA_035279875.1 Binataceae bacterium (SeqCode) | reverse complement strand
GTTTGAGCCGGCTAGGGGCGAAGCCCCTATTGAGGCGGCGTATCGGTGCGTAAACGGAGTTAGGAGGTTAATAGATCAGTTAGGATCGCGCGCGTAGTTACAGCGGTAATGTCGGCGAAATTTGGCCGTAATTTTGCGCGGTTTCACTGATGACCGGTTCCTGAAAACCCGAAGGTAGCCGTGGCTGGTTCCTGAAAACCCGTGACGTTAGCTCCGTTTGGCGATCCGACCCTGCGTCGTCCATGGTATCTGGTTCCTGAAAACCGTCTGTGCTCATTCACTCTGGTTATTCGTCGCCAGATGACACCGGTTCAGATCCCTTCATGCTCGCCGCCAGGGCTTTCGGATCCTTCGTGTAGAAAGTCACCTGGTCGCTGTTGGCGTCATAATGAATTCTGTAATCCAGAAGGCTATCGGCCTTAGCGATGTTCTTGACCTCGAGTCGGAAACGCTTGAGCACGCCGTTTGATCCGCTCTTTTTGTGAAGCAGCTCCAGACCCACAACCCATTTTGTCTGATGACCGCAATGGTTGCGTGCGAGTTCGTAAAGCCGGCGTTCCAAGCCACGCGAAAGCCGGAAGTAATCGCGGCTGAGCGTCAGCACCTCGGGGCCGAGAATCGCATTGTAGAGCCAGTCCGACAGCCTGAGTTCGATTGCCACCATGTGGCCGTCGGCGTGGTGGTTTTCGATTATCTTCCACGAATCGATGATTCCGAACCCCTCGCGCTGGCGGACACCGTTGGTCCTTATGTCCGTGGTGATCCGCATTCCGGGAAGACGCTCGAAAGCCTTCTGAAGCTGATCGTAATCGCCCCCGCCAGTCTGACGATTGGTGCTAACGAGCAGATCGTAAGCGTCGAGTCGAACAGTGGGGCTGAGATCCTTGCGGTCCGCATTTTTGGCGGCAATCAACTGGCTCACAGCGTAAATGAGAATGTCCTTGTCCCAGATGGTCGCGAGACCGTATGCGCCGGGAGCGATAGTTACGGTATTTCCATTGTGTTCGTATCGTCTAATCTTGCGATCGGGATTCTTCGACAGCCTGAACATCGGATGCTCCATCGAGTGCCTGTCGTCCTTGATCGCCCATTCGACAAGGTCAGCGATAAAGAAGTCTCGATTAGGATGCTGATCGGGGAAGCAGATGGCCCCTGCCGCGATTGTCGCGCGCTTGATCAGGCCTGGGGGGCAGCCCGCGATTTGACACCGCACGGGCTGGACCACCAAGATGATATCAAGGCCTTGAAGGAAGGCAAATTTGTGGCGGATATCGGCGAACTCGAACCGGTGGAACTCAAGCGGCGGCTCGACCGCGGCGGCCGGATAAACCTGCTCGACGTGCGCGAGTCCGACGAAGTTAGCCTGGCACCTTTTCCCGGCGCGCTGCACATACCAATGGGCGACGTACCCTCGCGCTTGAGCGAGCTCGATCCTGACGCGGAATGGGTCGTCGTGTGTCATCACGGCATTCGCAGCGCGCAGGTCGCGATGTATCTGGCGCGGATGGGCTTCGAGCGGGTCGCCAATTTGAGCGGCGGTATCGACGAATGGTCTCTGACGGTCGATCCGTCGACCCCGCGCTACTAAGATCGCGGCGTCGACTCGGATTGCGAGGATGGCTCAAATGACTTACCTGGCGGCGGCAATTCAAATGACCACCACTTCGGACAAGGCCGCCAACCTCGAGAAGGCCGAGCGGATGATTCGGCTCGCCGCCGCCCGCGGGGCACAGTTCGTCGGTCTGCCGGAGACCTTCAATTGGCGCGGCAAACGCGCCGAAGAGCCTTCCGCGGCCGAAAGTCTCGAAGGCGAAACACTCGCCCTGATGGCGGATCTCGCGCGCGAGTTGGAAATCCATTTGCTGGCGGGCTCGATAACGGAGCATGTGCCCGGCGAGAGCCGCCGCTACAACACGTCGGTGCTGTTGGCGCCCGATGGCGCGCGGCTCGCGGTCTACCGCAAGATTCATCTGTTCGACGTCGACTTGCCTGGGCGCGTGACCGTCAAGGAATCGGACGTCAAGCTGCCCGGTTCGGAAGTCGTGACGGTGGCGACCGGGCTGGGCACGGTGGGACTGAGCGTGTGCTACGACGTGCGTTTCCCCGAACTCTATCGGCGGCTGGTCAATGCCGGCGCAACCGTCCTGACGGTGCCGAGCGCGTTCACCTTCCCCACCGGCGAGGCCCATTGGGAAATCCTGATGCGGGCGCGGGCGATCGAGAACCAATGCTACGTGATCGCCCCCGCGCAGTATGGGGTTAACGTTCACGGCTTCAGCGACTACGGTAATTCGATGATTATCGACCCCTGGGGGCGAGTGCTCGCGCGTGCCGGTGATCAGGAAGGCGTCCTGATCGCGCCCATCCATATGGAATATCTCGCGCGGGTGCGCCGCGAACTCCCTTCGCTCGCGAACGCGCGTCTGCGCTGAGGCAGACGGAACAATTCGGGCACGGGTGGCCTGGCGACGATGCGGGCCAAGCGGACTTGAATTCGGTCTGGCGGCGCGATTACCGGCGCGGCAACCCTCTGCCATTGTGCTAAGCTCACAACCCAGGGGCGTGGGCGGCAAATCGCTTCAAAGGAATTAGGCAATGGCGGAAGGACCACTTGCAGGTTTTCGCATTCTCGATCTGACCCAGGTAGTTTCGGGTCCATTCTGCACCATGATGCTCGGCGATATGGGCGCCGACGTAATCAAAGTCGAGCCGCCGGAGGGTGATCCGACGCGCCGCATCGGGCGGCCGCAAAAGAACGGCGTCACCGCCAGTTTTCTGGTCTTCAATCGCAACAAGCGCAGTATCGCGGTCGACCTCAAGAAGGAGCATGGCCGCGACCTGGTCAAAATGCTGGCCGGCAAATGCGATGCGATGATCGAGAATAACCGTCCCGGCGTGGCCGACCGCCTCGGCATCGGCTATGCCGATATCCGTAAGGTTAATTCCAAGATCGTTTATTGCGCCATCCATGGCTTCGGACCCAAAGGGCGGCTCGCCGATGCGCCCGCCTACGATCCGGTAATCCAGGGCTTTTCGGGCATGACCGCGGTACAGGGCGGGCCCGGCGGCAAACCGGTTGCGGTGCGGATGGCGCTGGCCGACAAGATCAGCGGAATGACCGCCGCGCTCAGCATCGTTTCGGCTCTTCATGCAGCGCGCAATCGCGGCGTGGGCCAGTATGTCCGGGTCTCGATGGTCGAAGCGATGATGGCTTTTGCCGCCAACGATTCGATGGTCGGGTACGTGTTCGTGCCGGAAGACGAATACAAGGCGCAGACGCCCAAGAACGGCAGTCTCGACCCGTTCCGCACGCGCGACGGTTACGTCACGATCGCTCCGTACACCGACGAGCAATGGAGCCGGCTGATGAGCGCCATTGGCCATCCCGAATGGTGGGCGGTCGAGGACCGGCGCGAACGTCTGCGCACCTGCCTCAAAGGAGTCGCCAGCACGTTTCCCGAACAGGACTCAGCATACTGGCTGAAGAAGCTCGAGGAGGCGGATTGCCCGGGTGGCCCGGTTCATTCCTACGACACGCTGTTCGACGATCCCGAGATCGTGGCCAACGAAAACTTCGCCCTTTACGAGCATCCGGAAGCCGGCACCGTCCGCACGACCAATCCTGGAATGCGCTTCAGCGAGACTCCTGCCCGGATGTGGCGGATTCCGCCCAAGCTTGGCGAGAATACCGAGGAAGTGCTGCGTGAAGCGGGGCTTTCGCGCGATCGGATCGAGGAGCTGCGCAATTCGAAAGTGATTAGCTGATTTTCGAGTCACAGTCCCGCCGACGGGCTGCTGAGAGGGCACGGACGTACTATTCGAACATCTCCGGTTCGCGCGAACTCAGCCAAACAAGACCCTGATAGGCGTAATGGATCCCCGATACCGCGGTAACCGCGACGGTCACGTACAACAGAGAATACCAAAGTTCCGGCCAAGTCCGGCCAAAACGCGCCAGCGAGGAGATCACGGCGGCCAGTTGGAAGCAGGTCGCTGCCTTGCCCAGGTAACTCGGGCGTATCGGCACCCGCTCGTCAGTATAGAAGAGCAGCAGCAAATAGCCGAAGACGATCACTATGTCGCGGGTGATCACCACACCCAACAGCCAGCCGGGAATCTGATTCTCGAAGGTAAGCGCAACGAAAGCGCTCAGCAGCAACAGCTTGTCGGCGAACGGATCGAGCACCGCACCGATTTCCGTCCGGCAATCGAACCATCGCGCGATTGTCCCGTCGAGAGAATCGGTCAATCCCGCGATACAGAAGACGTAAAGCGCGTATGTGAAACGATGTTTGCTGAGCAGCGCCAGGAACACCGGCACCAATGCCAGCCGGCTCAGGGTCAGCAGATTGGGGATATTCAGCAGATGGTTGAGGCTCAGCCCTCGGGGCTCCGGGCGCTGAACCGCCGGCTTTGCCGACGCTGGCGTCATCGGGATGCTCCCTTGACTCAAGCCGCACTTAGCGCGGCCTTGCGCAACCGGCCCGCGACCGCCGCGCTAACCAGCGCGCGCATCGAGACCACGCCGTCCTGATATTCCTCGCTGAGAATTTCGCCGTCGCGACGGGCCATCGCAACCAGGTCCCCGCGTATCGCCGGCAGGGTTACCGCGACTTCTTCGCGCAAGCCGCTAAAGCTCCGCGCAATCGCGCTCAGCAGCCGATCGAGTCCTTCGCTCTTTAGAGCCGAAATCGTTACCGTTTCAAATCCATGCGGCGAGCGCGGCGGAGTTTCGAGCAAGTCGGCCTTGTTGAGCACGATCAGCCGCGGCGTCCCGCCCGCCCCGATCTCTTCGAGCACGTTGTCAACCACCGCGATACGCTCGTCGGCGAGCGGCGAGCTGGCATCGACCACATGCAGCAGCAGGTCGGCAACCCTTACTTCTTCGAGTGTGGCCTTGAAGGCCTCGACCAGCATATGTGGCAGGCGATGGATGAAGCCAACCGTATCGGCCAACATCACCTGCACCTTGCCCGGCAGCTTGAGCCGGCGAATCGTCGGGTCGAGCGTCGAGAACGGGCGATCGGCGGCTTCGACTCCGGCCTCGGTCAGCGCATTCATCAGGGTGGATTTACCCGAATTGGTGTAACCGACGAGCGCGACCGTCGGATACGGCACCTCGAGCCGGCGTTGACGCTGAATCGATCGGGTTCGCTCGACATCGCGCAGCCGCGTACGCAGCCGGGTAAGCCGCTCGCGCAGTCGCCTGCGGTCGACTTCGAGCTGGGTTTCGCCCGGGCCGCGAGTGCCGATCCGCCCGCCCGAGGCGCCGCCGCCGCCGGTCTGACGCGACAAGTGAGCCCATTGACGGGTCAGCCGCGGCTGAAGATAACTCAGCTGCGCGATTTCGACCTGAAGCTTGCCTTCGAGCGTACGGGCGCGCTGCGCGAAAATATCGAGGATTAGCTGAGAGCGATCGACCACGCGAAGCTTCAGTTCGTTTTCGAGGTTGCGCGCCTGCGCCGGACTGAGCGCATCGTCGAAGATCGCCACCGTGGCGCCGCCCTGATGAGCCAACTCGCGGACCTGAGCGGTCTTGCCGCGTCCGATGAACGTCCGCGGATCGATCGCCTTGAGCTTCTGCTGAACCTGAGCGGTAACTTCCGCGCCGGCGCTTTCGGCCAGGCCCTCGAGTTCGGCCAGTGAATCGTCGGTCGAGATCCCGTGCGAGGCGCCGGTTTCGACTCCGACCAGAATAGCTCGCTCAGTGTCGTGGATGGATTGGCTATCCGTGAAGCCCAGAAACAGTCCTCCGCCGTTGGTTTCCGGCGGTCTATCCTAACAGACCTGCGGCCGCCATCGAAGCTCGGCGGGCTACCTCAACTGCACCGAATTGGGCGCGAGCAAGCCTTCGAGTTCGGTCACGAAGCTCTCGGTCGGCGCCACTCGGTAGCCGTCGCCCAACAGGAAAATCGCTTCACGGCCATCGTCGAAGCCGAGATGCAGATACGTCAGCGACTGCCCGCTATGGCGCCGCAGCAACTCCTTGAGCCGCTCGAGGTCGCCGTTGACCATCCGTTCGCGGGGCGCGCGAATCCTGACCTCGCGGACCGCATCGGTCAGCGCGGCACTTAGCGGACGGAGTTCGTCGAGGATGATCTGCGCACGTTCATCGTTGACGTCGAGCTTGCCGCGGGCCACCACCGGCTCGTCGCCCATAATCGCGCGCTCGTGCTTCTGATAGGTTTCGGGCCATGCGATACATTCGACTGCGCCTTCGCGATCCTCGAGTTGAAACGTCGCGTAGCGCTTGCCGGACTTGTTGTTCTTGAGCTTCACCGCCTGCACGACGCCCGCCAGCCTGACCTGGCTGCCGTCGGGAGCCGAGGGCAGGTCGGCGGTGGTCAGGTTGCCGATCCGGCGCAACTCGCGATCGTATTTGTCGAGCGGATGGGCGGTGATGTAAAAGCCGAGCGTCTCCTTTTCGTAGTTGAGCAGTTCCTTGGCAGGCCATTCGAGCACGATTTCACGCGAAATCAGGGCCGGCGCTTCGTCGCTCTTGCCGAACAGGCTGATTTGATTCCTGACCGCGTCGTCCTCGGCGCGCTGCGCGATTCGTATCGCATCCTCCGCCTGCGCCATCAGGGCGGCGCGGGCGATCCTGGTAAAATCGAAGGCGCCGCATTTGATCAGCCCTTCGAGCACGCGCCGATTGGCCAATTGGGTGCCTACCCGCAGGCAAAAATCGGCGAGATTGCGGAACTCGCCGCCTCTCTCGCACACCGCGATCATTTCTTCGGCCGACTTGACCCCGACCCCGCGAATCGCTCCGAGCCCGAAACGGATCGACTCATCGGCGACAGTAAACTTGACCCGGCTGCGATTGACGTCGGGCGGTAACACCCGAATCCGCATCTCGCGCAGCGCAGCGATATTCTTGTAGGTCTTCCCGGTGTCGTCCATGTCGAGCGACATCAGAGCAGCCATGAACTCACGCGGAAAATGCGCTTTCAGGTAGGCCGTGGTGTAGGAGGTCAGCGCATAGGCGGCGGCGTGCGAGCGGTTGAAGCCGTAAGAGGCGAAAGTCGCGATCTTCTCGAAGATCGACTCGGCGAGTCCCGCGGCGACGCCGTTACCGACCGCGCCCGAGATAAAGTGCGCTCGCTCCTTTTCCATCACCGCGAGTTGCTTCTTGCCCATCGCGGCGCGCAGGATATCGGCTTCTTCGAGCGTATAGCCCGACAGCGCCTGCGCTGCCCGCATTACCTGCTCCTGGTAAAGAATGACGCCGTAGGTATCGCGCAGCACCGGTTCGAGCAGCGGATGGTCGTACTCGACCGGCTCCTTGCCGTGTTTGCGATGCACGAACGGCTCGACCATCCCGGCGTCGAGCGTACCTGGCCGGAACAGCGAGATCGCCGCGATCACGTCCTCGAAGCATGAGGGCTTCAGTTCGTTGAGGAAGCGCCGCATGCCCGAGCCTTCCATCTGGAACACGCCGACTGTATCGCCGCGCGCGAGCAGGCGGTAGCTCTCGGGGTCATCGAGGTTCAGGCGGCTCAGGTCGGGCGGAGTTCCGCCGCCGGCCGCGACCAAATCAAGCGTATCCTTGATCAGCGTGAGGTTCTTGAGGGCGAGGAAATCGAACTTGATGAGGCCGATCTCCTCGACCCCCTTCATCGAATATTGTGTTATCGAAACCGCGTTCTCGCTCTGCTCCTTATCGACATAGAGCGGCACCATCTGGTTCAGCGGCAAATCCGAAATCACTACGCCGGCCGCATGGCGCGAAGCGTGACGCAGCAGGCCCTCGAGCTTGAAGGCGTATTCGAACAGCTCTGGATGCTGCTCGCGCTCGGCCTTGAGCCGCGGTTCCATTTCGAGTGCGTCCTTGAGCGGAAAGTCGCGGCCCTGCTTCGGCGCCGGATAGAGCTTGACGATCCGGTCGGTCTCGGCGAACGAGAGTCCGAGTACCCGGCCGACGTCGCGAATCGCCTGTTTGCCCTTGATCGTGCCGAACGTGATTATCTGCGCGACCCGCTCGTCCCCATACTTGCGCCGCACATAACTCAGCACCTCGTCGCGCCGCTCGAAGCAGAAGTCCACGTCGATGTCGGGCATCGAACGGCGCCCGGGATTGAGCCATCGCTCGAACAGCAACTTGTGCTCGATCGGATCGACCTCGGTGATTCGCAGCGCGTAAGAGACCAAGCTGCCGACCACCGACCCGCGGCCCGGCCCGACCGGGATACCGATGCTGCGTGCGTAATTGATGAAATCCGCGACAATCAGCATGTAGCCCGAGAAGCCCATCTCGCGGATGACCGGCAGTTCCCGATCGAGCCGCTCGAAATACGGCGTCTCGTCGAATTCTCCACGCCGCGAGTGGATTTCCGTCAAGCGATCGGCAAGGCCGGTGCGTACCTGGCTTTCGAGCAGCCGGCCAAGGTCGCTACTGGAGGGATCGGTCCCTCGCGCCTCCTCGGCGTGAAAGATCGGAAAGTGGAACTTTCCGAATTCGAACTCGAATTCGACCCGATTGGCGATCTCGACCGTGCTGCGAACTTCCTCGGAATCCGCGCCGAACGCCTGCGCCATCTCCTCGGGCGTCTTGACGTACAGCTCATCGGTATCGAAGCGCCAGCGGGTCTCGTCGGCCAACGTTTTGCCGGTCTGGATACAGAGCAGAACTTCGTGCGCCTTGGCGTCCTCGCGATGCAGATAGTGGCAATCGTTGGTCGCGACCAGCGGCACGCCGACCGTGCGCCCGAGCTCGCGCAACGAATTGTTCAGCGGTCCGTGAAGGGCATTGTCCTGGAGTTCAAGGTAAAAGCGCCCCGGAAAAGTCTTCGCGTACCATTCAACGGCCTCGCGCGCCTTGTCCATTCGTCCGCTGCGCAGCGAGCGCGCGACCTCGCCGCTCAAGCATCCGGACAAGACGATCAGCCCGTCAGACATTTCGGCAAGGATTTCCTTGTCGATGCGGGGCTTGTAATAGAGGCCCTCCCGATAGGCTGCGGTCAGCAGACGGCATAGGTTCTGATAGCCGGCGCGCGACTGTGCCAGCAGGATCAGGTGATAGTTGCCGACCGCGTCGACGTCGTCGCTGCGCGCTGCCTGCGTACGGTCGCGGCGGCTGCCCGGCGCTAGATAGGCCTCGCACCCAATGATCGGTTTGATACCGAGCTGTTTCGCCTTCGAGAAGAACTCGACCGCGCCGAACATGTTGCCATGGTCGGTCATCGCGATCGCCGGCATGCCGGATTGTTTCGCATGCTCGAGCAACGGGCCTATCTTGTTGGCCCCATCGAGCAGGCTGTACTGAGTATGAACGTGCAGATGGACGAAACTCATGTGCTGGGCCTGGACCTCTTCCCCACATTAACGGCAGGGACCTCCTAGCCCCCGCCATCGCCTCCCGCCTCTCGGGAGCGCTAAACCCATTCTAGCGTGGATTGGGCTTGCGCGTATGTGCGCGAAGTTGCGTAGACACTACAAAGGGCCTGTCGAAAACCTGTTTTTCAACAGCCTGGTGTTGGCGGCACATCAACAATCGTACCGCCTGCTAGACGGGCAAGCGCCGCACAACCGATGTTCGCCGCGACTGGAACGAAGCTAGGCCTTCTTTGCGCCTCCTGCGGGTGCGGCAGCGGGCTTGGCCGCGGCGCCTTCCGCTGCGGCGGGTTGACCAGCGGCCGCAGCAGCCGGCGCACCTTCGGCCGGGGCGCCTTCCACCGGAACCGCCTCGGCAGCAGCGGCCACCGGAGCTTCGGCAACGGTCGGAGGCAGCACCGTCACGACCGGGTAGTCGGTATCAAAGATTGGGCGCACATTGCTGGCGAATTTTATCGAGGAGACGTGGAGCACCTCATGGATGCCGAGCGGCGAGATATCCACTTCGATCGACTCGGGGATTTCGAGCGGCAGGCATTCGACCAACACCTCGCGCTCGAGCGGTTGCAGGATTCCACCATCGACCGCCCCGGCGGCGCGGCCGACGAATCTGAGCGGAACCGCGACCCGTAGCGACTTGTTAAGGTCGACCTCGTAGAAGTCGAAATGCAGGATATTGCCCTTGACCGGCGTGCGCTGCACCTGCTTCAGAATGACGTGCTTGCCGTCGAGTTCGGTCGCCCCGGACTTGAGCCGAATTAGCCGTTGGCTGGCCGCCGAACGCACGCGCGTGTTGAGTTCGTGCTCTGGCACCGCGATTGCCGTGGCCGCGCCCGTATTTCCATAGAGCACGCCGGGGACACGCCCCTCGCGCCGAATCCGGTTAATCAGGCCCTTGGGCCGCACTTCCCTTTTTTCACAAGCGAGCTCGACGGTTTCCATACATTTCCTTTTGATGGCCGGGCGCTTGGCAGCCTATTGACTGCCGCGAGTCGGCTGGTCAGTTGAAAAGTGAGCTGACCGACTCCTCATTATGAATTCGGCGAATAGCTTCCGCTATAAGGCCGCCGACTGACAGCACTTTAAGGTTTGCCAATTCCGCCTGGGACTTAGCCCGTAGCGGAATCGTGTTGGTAGTGACTAGCTCGCTGATCGACGAGCGATTGAGCCGGTCACAGGCCGGGTCGGAAAGAATCGGATGAGTCGCGCAAGCCGTGACCGCGCTTGCGCCGGCCGCCAGGATGACGTTGGCCGCCTCGGTGATCGTACCGGCGGTGTCGATCATGTCATCAACCAGCAGCGCCACGGAATCGCGCACTTCACCGACCAATCTCATCTCTGCCACCTCGCTGGCGCGCTGGCGGCGCTTGTCAATAATCGCCAGGTCAGCGTTGAGGCGACGCGCAAAAGCGCGCGCCCGCTCTACTCCGCCGGCATCGGGCGAGACCACCGTCACGCGCATGCCGTCGAGGCGTTTTCGCAGATACTGCACGAGCACCGGCATGGCATAGAGGTTGTCAACTGGAATGTTGAAAAAGCCCTGGATTTGGCCGGCGTGCAGGTCGACCGTGAGAACCCGCGACGCGCCGGAAGCAGTCACCAGGTCGGCCACCAGCTTCGCGCTAATCGGTACGCGTGGCGCGACCTTGCGGTCCTGGCGGGCATAGCCAAAGTAGGGAATCACCGCGGTGATTCGCCCCGCCGAAGCGCGCCTCAGCGCATCCATCAGCAGCAGCAATTCCATCAGATTTTCGTTGGGCGGCGTGCAGGTCGACTGGATCACGAAGCAATCGCCGCCACGCACGTTTTCCCGTACTTCGACCATCACTTCGCCGTCGGGGAACCGTCCAACCTCGACCTGGCCGAGCCTGACACCGAGATGCTCGGCGACCTCGCGAGCTAACGCCGCGTTCGAATTGCCGGTGAAAATCTCCAGCTCATCCTTGGCCCGCTCAGACATTTTCCCACCCTCCGGTCAAGCCCGACCGGCAGCCATCGGTTATGGCCGCTAATCGCTCGCCGCTCGGCATGAACGCCACCTTGCGACGACCTCCATCAAAGCAAATGGCTGGGCGGGAAGGATTCGAACCTTCGAATGCCAGGTCCAAAGCCTGGTGCCTTACCAGCTTGGCGACCGCCCAGCGAGAGCCTCACGCCAGCCGCGGGCGGCGGCGCGATACCCAAAAAGGCAAGTAGCTCGCCTCGCGAGCTACCTGCTATTCCCGTCGCCAATCCTAGCACGAATCGTGTCGGGCCGATTCGGACCGTGCCCTTAGATACCCATGCCAAGACATCGATGCCTTTTGCCCGTATTTCACGCGATGTTATTGAGCGCGCCAATGACTGTCAACGATGGCATCAGGCATCGTTCATTCGATTCGTTAGTGGTCGAAAATAGAACGATGTCTTATTCACAATGAAGCGTCGACACCGCATACACACGCGCCAGAGGAGCAACGCTCCGGACTCTTTCAGCGGCGTGTAAGGCTTGAGACGACGAATCGAAGATCCCGAAGACTCCTCCACCGCTTCCGGTCATCCCGGCGGCCCGAGCGCCTGTCCCCCTAACAAGCCCCTTGAGTTCGGCTATTTCGGGCCATTTTGTGGTCGCGATTCGCTCCAGATCGTTGACGAGATGAGTCTCCTCGATACGCCCTTCGGCAATAGCCAAAAAATCGGCTTCTGGAGCGTTGCCGCTCCAACCGTCAGCGCGAAGCGCTTTGAAAACCGCCGCCGTGGACACCGTGATAGGGGGAACCGCGATCACGATGTTTAAGTTAGAGAACCGCTCCAGCGGCACCACCCGCTCACCGATTCCGCCGATTCGCGCGGGCGTTGGATTGAGGAAAAATGGCACGTCCGCGCCGAGTCGCAGGGCTAGTTTCGTCAGGCGCGCCGCGTCATCGATCCCGCAGAGGGCAGCCATCATGCGGATCACGGCCCCGGCATCACTCGACCCGCCGCCCAAACCCGCTCCCGCCGGAATTTGTTTGTGCAAATCGAGCGAAACTGCGGCCTCCATGCCGAATTCCGTCAGGAATTCATCAGCAGCGCGGAACGCCAGATTGCGCTCATCCGAGCCGATCGCCGGATCGTCGCATCGTAGTGCAACTGACCTTGCCTGATCGGGGCGAAGCTCGATTGTAAGGCGATCGTATAGCGAAACTGGCACGAAAATGGAGTCGAGTTCGTGGTAACGGTCCGCTCGCCGCCCTGTAACGCGGAGAAACAGGTTGATTTTCGCCGGGGCCGTCTCAGCCAGAATCTTGACCATCGCAGCGAGGGTCAGCCGGGAGGTGGTTCCACGATTCGCGTATAGCCTCGACTTGCGGCGCGTCGAGCATCGCTTCTGATAAGGCCGATGAACCCGAGGAAGGTCAAAAGCAGGCCAGCCAGCACCAATACGTAACCAGTCAGAAAGGTTGCATGATAAAAGTCCATCCGAGCAGTCGCATAGGACACCCGCCGCTGCTCGGCGGTGAGAGGTTCTAGGACAGCGGTGGCGCCCGCATCCAACTCATCGAAGCTCCGGTAGGCTTGGTCCACGCTGTTAGTGTTGGCGCTGCTGATGAGCTCGCTGTATTCCTGGGTCTTGAGCCGTCCGACCAGCCAGTTGCCGGTGCCGAGCAGAATCAACGCGATTCCGAGCACCACGCGCCAATTGTGATATATGTCGGGCGTTTTCATGAAAATATCGGTAACGTACGCCGGCAAATCTGCCCAAACCGCCGCGCGAGCCGGCTTCGTGACGTTCCGGCTTTTGCGACGACGCTATTGAGAATAGCATAGTATTTCCAAGCCGCGCCTGCGCGCGGTTTACTATCCGATGCCTGAATCCAAGCTTAACAATCTGCTCGAACGTTTCGCGCGGCGCGACCGGCTCGCGCTCGCACGGCTTATCACCTTGGTTGAGAATCGCGCCGCTGAAGTCGGCACCGTAATGGAGCGCATCTACGCGCACACCGGTCATGCTTATATCATCGGCGTCACCGGAGCGCCGGGGGCCGGCAAGTCGACCCTGGTCAACCGCCTGATCGCCCGCTATCGGAGCCAGGGCAAGCTGGTCGCAGTGCTGGCGATTGACCCTTCGAGCCCGTTTTCCGGCGGTGCCGTGCTCGGCGACCGGGTCCGGATGACCGATCATTACAAAGACACCGGCGTCTATATTCGCAGCCTCTCGACCCGAGGCCATCACGGCGGGCTCAGCCGCGCAGCGCGCGAGATCGTCAAGCTGCTCGACGCGTTTGGCCACGACATCATCATCATCGAGACGGTCGGTGTCGGCCAAACCGAATTGAGCGTGATGGATCTGGCGAACACCACGGTAGTCGTGACCGTGCCGGAGGGCGGTGACGGCGTTCAGGTGATGAAGGCGGGCTTAAACGAGATCGCTGACCTGTTCGTCGTCAACAAAGCCGATCGCGACGGGGCCGACCGGGTCAAGGCCGAGCTCGAACTGAGCGTCCACCTGCGGCCGGCCTCGGCCGGATGGCGTCCGCTGGTGCTGCTAACGCAAGCGGCGGCCGATATCGGAATCGACGCACTGATTTCGGCGATCGAGCGCCACGGCGAATACCTCCGCGCCAATCGCGACCCCCGACGCGAAAGCGAGCGGCGTACGCGAGAATTCATGGAAGTGCTCGCCGCGGAAATCGAGGAACGGACGGCGCGCGCGCTGCGCAGCGGCGTCGACGGCACCCAGACGGTTATCGAGGAAGTGCGCGACGGAAAATTGAACCCCTATAGCGCGGCCCGGCGCATAATCGAGGACCGCGCGATGGTTTCAGAGATGTTGTCCGATGTTGAGGAGAGCAGGAACCAGGAGTAATTCGTTGGCGGCGAAAACCAAGACCAGCTCATCCGCAGCCCCCAGCGGCCGCCTTTTCGCCATCGGCGACATCCATGGATGCGTCGATGAATTATCGGCGATGATGAACGCGATCGCGCCGACGCGGGGCGACACCATCGTCTTCGTCGGCGATTACGTTGATCGCGGCCCATCCGCGAAAGGCGTAATCGATTTGCTGCTCGACTTGCGCGGGGGCGAGGCCGAGTACGTGTTTCTCAAGGGCAATCACGAGGATATGATGCTGGCGTTTCTCGGGATGCCCGGTCACTACGGGGAATCGTTTCTCTTCAATGGCGGCGCCGTCACGCTGGAGAGCTACGGCGTCTCCGAAGACGTCCTCGACCAATCGATCGAGCGTCTGCCAGCGAGCCACGTCGATTTTCTCAAGGGGCTCAGCACCAGTTACCTGTCGCCGCCCTACCTGTTCGTGCATGCGGGTATTTCACCCCTGCGCCAACTGGAGGAACAAAGCACCGAAGACATGCTCTGGATTCGCCAGGAGTTCATCTTCCATCCTCACCAGATCGGCCAGACCGTGGTATTCGGCCACACACCGATGCGCGCCGTCATGGTCGACCTGCCGTATAAGCTCGGAATCGATACCGGGCTGGTCTATGGCGGCAAGCTGACCTGTCTCGAATTCAACGAGGGCGTTGCCTACCAGGTCGGCCGCGGCAGCCGCCAGGTGAAAGCACAGGCGCTCGCCACCCGATAACGGGATCGCCGGTCGGCCCCAATGACGGCGCGGGCGCCTCTTCCGCACCTCGCCGTCTCCCGCTAATGTGATTCGTTCGGTGGCGGCGTAGCTCAGTTGGTCAGAGCATGCGGCTCATATCCGCAGTGTCCGGAGTTCGAGTCTCCGCGCCGCCACCAAATCTCTTTCCCCAAAATAGGCGAGGTTTTTGGTTTTCTGTCGCGAATAGTCAACGCCACAACATGAGTTGATCTACATTTCTGTCTACTCAACGCAAAGGGCGCGCCCACCGTAGTTTCCGGATATGGTGACTAAAGCCCGCGAACAACTACCAGAGCGCGCCCGAACGTCGCGCACGTAACCAAAAGAGGGCTTACCGTCCCCCTCCGGCCTAACGGCTATTCACCGCAATTGGCGATCGCGTCGAGTTCATCGGCAATGACCCATTGGTGGAGTGCGCCTGGTTCGCGAACTGGAACGCCTAGCGCGAGGACTACAACCAACTGCGACCGCACTCCAGCCTCGGTACTCTGAACGCCGAGCGACTTCGCACAGCTCAAAACGGAGAACCTGATTTCGCCCCTCTTCCGGGAAATGATGACCGACTCTACTTCTGAACTGACGGGCACTGGGTTGCAGGCCAGTGGCTAAAACTGAATGACATCAGGAAGGTTCGATCCCGTTCAGCCCCACTAATAAAATCAAATACTTAGAGGACTGATTTTGCGCGTTCGCA
>DATEGX010000350.1:0-2999 GCA_035279875.1 Binataceae bacterium (SeqCode) | reverse complement strand
GCGCTCTCCTTGCACACGTTGTGCGGTCTCACAACTGAAGAGATCGCGCGCGCCTTTCTAGTGCCCGCCGCAACGATGGCCCAGCGGTTGGTGCGCGCCAAGCGCAAGATTCGCACGGCCGCCATTCCTTATCAGGTTCCTCCCGACGATGTGCTGCCTGAACGGCTCGAAGCCGTAATGACTGTGGTCTACCTGGTCTTCAACGAGGGTTATGCCGCCACCGATGGCTCGGCGCTGGTGCGGGGCGATCTATGCGCTGAAGCTATCCGGCTGGCGCGCATTTTATGCGAGCTTATCCCGCGCAGCGACGAGGCGCGCGGATTGCTCGCCCTGATGCTGCTGCATGACGCGCGCCGCGCGGCGCGTCTCGATTCCAGCGGCGAAATTGTTCTGCTTGAGGAGCAGGATCGCTCCCGATGGAATCACGGACAGATCCGAGAAGGGCTCTCCCTGGTCGAGTCGGCATTGAGTTCCGGCAGCGCTGGCGCCTATTCAATCCAGGCCGCGATTGCTGCCGTTCACGCGCGCGCGGAACGGCCCGGCGAGACCAACTGGGGTGAAATCGCGGCGCTGTACGCCTACCTGATGCGTCTCCGTTCTTCGCCGGTAATTGAGTTGAACCACGCGGTCGCCGCAGCCATGGCCGACGGCCCTGCTCTAGGCCTGCAGCTGAACGACTCGATTCGCGCGCGAGGCGAACTGGCGGACTATTATCTGCTGTGGGCGGCGCGCGCTGATTTGCTCCGCCGGCTCGAGCGATGGGACGAAGCGGCCGAATCGTACCGCGCAGCTCTCGCACTGGTGAAGACCGAACCGGAACGCAAATTTCTCGCACGGCGGCTCGCCGCGCTTGAGTAGGTGCAGTGCGGCGCACCCAGAAATAGAGTCGTATCGCTATAAGGCCCGCCAGTACCAGGCACAAGCGCGGCACGGACCTTGGACTGCAAGTCGGGGATTATCAGCGCCCGCGGATACGATTGCGGCGCATCCTGCGCTTGCGCCCCCGGATCTGGCTGATCTCCGAGCGGCGCTTGTGCGCAAGCTGATGGTTACGACGGTTGCGTGCGCGGGCGGCAAGGTTCATCGGTTCTCCTGAGCGGAATTCACGGACATGGGACCAAGCGCATCGGTCACCGACTGGCGTCCCGAAATCGGCAGCATACCCTTCGATTCCGTATTGGTGACGGGCGCGGTGGGAGCGGCGGCCTGTAGCTGATTGGGTGGGGCATCACCGGCGCCGAGGGGGCAAATTGCGTCCACGGTGGTCATCACATCATTGCCGTCCAGCACGGTTATCTCGCCCAGCGATTCGCCGGAAGACACCGGCCAACTGACGCTCTGCGGAATATTATACTTGAGCGTTACTCCAGACGCCCGGGCCTTGGGCAACACCACGGCGATATCGTTCTCCGCCACCGGTTGAATGCTCCCGCCCGACTGAAGCTGCACGTGCACTGGCAGCGGTTCGCCCCGTCTGAGCACTTCGACGCGAGAGAAATTATCAAAGCCCCACGATAGCAGGCGGGCGCTCTGGATAAAGCGCTCGGGGTTGGACGGGGCGCCGAGAATAACCGAGATCAGGCGCATGTTGCCTCGCTTGGCGGTTGCCGTCAGATTGAATCCGGCCTTCATCGTGAAGCCGGTTTTGAGCCCGTCGCAGCCGTCGAAGTGACCGATCAGGTGATTGGTGTTGCGCAATATCACGCGGCCATCGTCAAAGGGCGCTTCCTCCATCGAGGACCATTGCAACAGCGTCGTCGAATGGATGATGGCACGCGCCAGGATCGCCAGGTCGAGCGCCGTCGTGTGATCAACGTCGTGACCCGGAACTGGCGGCAGCCCGTCGATGGTCCCGTAATAGGTGTCGTCCATCCCGAGAGCATGGGCCTTGGCGTTCATCATGCGGACGGTGGCCTCGACGGAACCGCCGATTTTTTCGGCGACCGCGACCGCCGCATCGTTGGCCGAACGGATTAGCGCCGCCTTCATCAGGTCGCGCAGTGGATAGACCTGCCCTTCGCGCAGGCCGAGGTGCGAACCTGCGGTCAGTGCCGAGCGCTCCGAAATACGCACCGGATCATCGAGCGAGACCCGGCCGCTCTTCAACTGGTCCTCGGCCACCAGCAGGAGCATCATTTTGGCCATCGAGGCCGGGGGCCATTCGAGAGACGGGTCCTTCGAATAGAGTACCTCGCCGCTGTCGGCATCCTCGAGCAGGGCCGCGTGGTACATCGGGACGGCGCCGACACTGTGATGCCGGTAGCGCCGATAGTGGTGCCGCCGATGTCCATACGAGGCCATCGCCGGACTCATCGGCAAGACCGTCATTACCGCCGCAAGCGTCAGACTTAAGCTCCATCGCGAGACTCTGAAAAACCGTTCCACCATCCACCCCCTGCCACGCGGCTCCCCCATCGATTCTCAGGCTATAGGAATTCCGACGCCCGCCCCTCGGAAGCCACACAATTCAAAATGATCGCCAGGCTATCAGTTGCCAGCCTAGTGCGCCCTGGCAAATCCGTTGCCGAGACGCGGCGATGCGGCAATTTCGCCGCGTTCAATGCGAGTCAAAATCGCCAGGTTCGCGCGGGCCGGCGCATATTGCGGATTCGATTTGGCGAGGTCGCTCCATTCCTGATGGGCGCGCTCGTAGTTGCCCTCTTCGGCGTAGATCACCCCCAGCGTATTTCGCGCGTCGTCCTGATCAGGATCAAGCCTAAGCGAGAGCAGCATCTCCTGCTCGGCTTTCTGATAGATCGCGAGGCGCTCATCGACCAGGCCCAAATTGAAATGCGTTTCCGGGCGATAGGGCCCCAGCAAGGTGGCCAACTGCAGGACCCGGCTGGCTTCGTCTAGATGCCCGGTTTCGACGTAGAGCAGGCCTAGATTAAGGAACAATTGCCAGTCGCTGAGCCCAAGCTCGACCGCCTTCTGATAGTCGGCAAGCTCGTTTTGATGGTCACCGAGAACGCCATAGGCAAAGCCCAGATGGTAGTATG
>DATEGX010000349.1:0-6784 GCA_035279875.1 Binataceae bacterium (SeqCode) | reverse complement strand
ACTCTGGTCGAGAGACGGCCGACCTTTGGACGCTTAACCCGGAATTTTAGAGCAGGCAATCAACCGCGTGCAGCCGCCATGGCCGATGCGGCGGGACTGCTTTAGACGGGTCTCATCACCCGGCGCAAACGTCTCGAGTTGATGCGCAAAGGAGCCGGTCGAGCGGGCTAATTGCAGCCGCAGGAACCGCCGCAGCATCCGCCGCCGCGGGCCATCGAGGGACCATTGGCGGGGCTCAAGCGTTCGCCATCGCCACCGTGGCCCGAGGCGAATACCGACATTTCGCGGTTGATTCGGCCGCCGCTGCATTTCGGGCATTGCGCGTCTTCGCCATGTCCCGGCCGAACCAGCGTTTCGAACGAGCTATCACAATCCTGGCAATGATATTCGTAAATCGGCATGACGTTCTCTTTTACTCCGTCATTCCTCGAATGGCTGCGCGTATTCGACCAGCACCCCGCGGGTCGCCTTCGGATGAAGAAAGCAGATCATCCCAGCCAGCCCCGGCCGCGGCTTCTGGTCGATTAGCTGAATCCCCTTGGCGCGCGCCTCTTCCAGTTCACGTTCGACATTTTCGGTCTCGAAGCAGAGGTGATGCAATCCGCCGCCGCGACGAGCGAGGAACTTACCTACTCCGTTATCCGGATTAAGCGGTTCGAGCAATTCGATCTCGCTCTCGCCCGCCTTGAGCAGCGCGGCCTTGACGCCCTGGTCCTGGATCACCGCGGTTTTGCTCAGATGCAGTCCGAGCGCGTCGCGCCAGAAGGCCAGCGCCTGATCGAGATTGGCCACGACCACGCCGACATGATGAATCCGCTTGAACATGCTCAGCTTTCCGTATGGTTCTCGCAGATACGCTGCTGCAGTGCGCCCCATTGCGCCTTCATTCCCGGTGAGCCGAGATTCGGATGCTCGCTGCGGGTCACCGCGAGCTTGTTGCAAGCGCTATGGATATTGCCTTCCTGCGCGAAAATCTCGGCCATGTTGTACTTGGCCTCGTAAAACAAAGGGTCCGACTCCGCCGCGACGGATTCGACCCTGCTCCACAGGTCGAGTGCGTCGCGGTAATTCTTGCGCGTCTGCGCGATTCGCGCGAGCCCCGCGTTGGCGTCGGGCGAACCGGGGTCGGCCTTGACCACCTGCTCGAAGGTCGCGTCGGCCTTGGCGACGTCGTCCTGCCGCAAGTACGCCTGTCCGAGAATCGAGAGCGTACCGGTAAGATTCTTGGCCGGCATCTTGCCCTCGTTGACCATCCGCTCGAAGTACTCATAGGTCATCGCCGTCAGCTTGGCGTCTTCACGAGCCCCATTGAGATTGCCGGCGGACTGAGCGGCGTGGCTGTTCTTCCAGAAATCAAGCCCGATTTCCTTGATGAAATCGTTCTGCGCCTGAGGCGCGTCATGCGCGGTGAAGGCACTGATTTCGCGCTCGAGTTCAGCATACTGAGCGGTATGGTCGAGCGCCTGTATCCGCCATTCGAAAATCTGGTTGAAGTGCTGACTCATCGCGGGGTACTGGGTTTCGTAGCCGTTGAGCAGGGAAGCGACTTCGCGATAATTCACCACCGGTTCGCTTTGCAGCAAGGTCGCGAGCATCAGGATGCCGCGGCCGCGGCTGTCGTGCAGGGCGCGGCGCTGGCTTGACGGCGCATAGCGCTCGGCATTCGGCTCCATCGCGATCGCCTGGCGCATCGTGCGAATCGCGTCGGCCCGGACCGCCGCAAGCTGGGCCGGCGGCAGCGGCCCGCCAGGTTTGTTTTCGGCGCCCTGCGGGCCGAGCGCCCGGTAATAGCACTCGGCGGCGTTGAAGCGCGCCGTGAAGTCATAGTCGGAATTACCCGAGACCTGCTCGTATTGCTTGGCGGCGCCCAGGAAGTCTCCCTTCTGCTGCAGCAATTCGGCCAGCCTGAAACGCGGCTCGAAGGCATACTGGCCGCGCGGGTAATGCTTCAGGTAGTCATCCGCCCCGTCCATCCATTGGGTCTTCAAAGCGGCGCTGCGCCGGCCGCTCCGTTCCCATTCGATGCGTGGAATTTTGAAACGCATGTAGGTCGCCCATTGGGCGTCCGGATTGCCCGGCTGAGCCGCGATTTCGTCCGCTACCTTCTCGACCATGTCGAGCCGGCCCTGCGAATAGTAGAGGTCCGCCGCGTATTTGTAGGCCTTGGGATATTTGCCGCTATGGGCGGCCGCCCAGTAGTACTTGGCGGCTTCGAGCGTCCGATGCTGGTAATACAGCACGTTGGCCAGCAGCCAGTTCTCGAAGCCGTCGTCGCTGCCCCCGAACAGCGCCACCGGGTCGCCGGCGTATTGCGCGGTCGCCGCCACCGCCACCGCCCAGCCGTCCTTGTCGTTCTGCCGGGCGCGGATGAAGTCGAGAATCTGCTGCTTCAATTGAGCGCGCTTGGGGGCGTCCGGAGCGACCGCCTCGGCGCGGAAAAGCTCGCGCAGATGCAGCATTTCGATGCCTCGGCGCTGAGGGCCGTTTTCTTCCTCGGCCAATTGGCCCGTCAGACCCTGCGCTTCGTTCATCCGGCCCATCGAAGCGTAAGTGCTCGCCAGACCTTGCTCGGCTGGGCGATACTGCCGGGTCCCGGGGCCGTCCTGCATGATGCGCTTGAAATCGGTGATCGCCCGGTTGTATTCGCCCCGGTCGAACCTGCCAAGCTCGCGCTCGGCATAGGCGCGGCCGAGGAGATTTTCGCGCACCAGCTCGGGCGACAGGATCACCAGCGTGCTGTCGGTAAAGCCGTCAATCGCCTGGTTGAGCAACCGACGGGCCTCGTAGGGCTGGCTCTTGTAGAGCAAAGCGCCTTCGAATCTGAGCCACGAGAGCGGATATAGGGCACGCAAGGCCAACTGCTCGGGCTCCTCGTAGTCGCAGTTGCCGCCGTGATCGATAGTGTTGATGCAGGCGTCCTTCTGGTTCGAGTAGGTCCGGTACAAACGCTCGAGCATCGCGTCGAGCCTTTGATAGGTGTCGAGCAGCGCCTCCTGATCGATCCTTCCGCCTTCGGCTATCCGTGCGAAATCCGCCTCGGCCTGGTCCAGCCGATCGATTGCGTCGCTGGCCATCTGCGGGTTGCTGACACCTTGGGAAACCTGCGGTTCGATTTCCGCGAGGGTGGCGTTGAGGTCGCGCAAGGTCTGCGCCGACGCGGGACGGACGCCGAGCAAGGCTGCAGCGCATATCAGCAAAAACACGCTTACCCGTGGAAATTCGCTGAATCTCCTCATTCCAAGGCCATCCACGCGCGAAAATTGTCCTGCAAAGACCCGCTAAGGCGCCGTCAGTTAAGGATAGTTAACCGTCTCCGTCAAGTAAGGAAAAATGCCGGCGCAGGCGTCTCCGGCGCGGATTTCACTCCAATTACCCGGAAAGGGCAGCTAATTCGTCGATAACTCCCGCGAGCGACGAGATCCGCACGCTATTGCCGACGCGCACCCGGTGTTCGGGTGATTTGCGGTCGATTAAGACAGCCGCGATACCAGCGCCCGTAGCACCGGCGACGTCCAGATGCTCCGAGTCCCCGACATGGAGCGCCTGGTCAGCACGTATCCCGTGATGCTTTAGGGCCATCTCGAATAACTCGGGCGCAGGTTTGGCGAATCCCGCCTCGGACGAGATGGTTACGGAATCGAAACAGCGGCGAAGACCGAGACCGTCCAGAATCCGATAGAGGCGGTGATCGAAATTCGACACCACGCCGAGCGTCAGACCGTGCCGGCGCAGCGCCTCAAGCGTAGGAACCGCCTCCGGATCGGCAAGCCAATTCGCCGGGTCGGCGAAGAACGCGAACAAGCTATCGAAATAACCCTCGAAATCGTTGAATTTTTCGAAGCTGGCGAAGGTTGCTTCAACCAGATCGTACCACCATCGCCGCTCGAGCCGGCGCAACTCTTCGGCGCCGCGACCGGGCCCAAACGCCAATCCGGGCGCCTCGTGGGACGTCCGGCGAAAAGCGACAGTAACCTGCTCAGGCTCGGCATGCACTCCGAACTCGCGAGCGATTCTCGCGTAGCTGTATCCAACCGGCTCGCGGGTCTCGAACAGGGTTCCGGCGGCGTCAAAGAATACCGCTTTGAACTCGGCCATGATTTGCCTACTCGCTGCCCTCGCCCGGCCCGCTGAGTCCGTCCCAGACCTGGATCAAGGTGCCGAACGACGATTGCGGTGAAATGAAGAACTGTCGCTCGCCGCGCCAATTGGTCTCGCGGCCTACAATCCGGACGCCATCGGCGCGCAATTTGCCCAATACCGCGTCGAATTCCTTCACATCGATGGTGAAATGATGCAATCCCTCGCCGTAGCGTTCTATAAACCGCGCCACGAAGTCGTCATGGGTGCCAGGTCCGGGGCTTTGCATGAATTCGACCTTGAAGCCGGCGATATCGATATGGCCGAGCAGGAAGTTACCTTGCGACGAGCTCAGAATGGGCTCATTGACGATAGTCGCGCCGAGATAACGCACGAAAAAGTCCATCGCGCGCCGAATATCGCGTACGGCAAGTGCCACATGGTCGAAACGCGCCGATCCGTCTTCGGCGGGCGGGGGCGAAGGATTATCGTAATCGAGCGGCTGCCAGAACTGGATTAACGTGCCAAAGGCGAAGCGCGGCGAAATAAAGGCGGTGCGATTGCCGTCGGCCAGCGTGTACTCGTCCACAATCCGCACGCCGTCGCGTTTGAGGGCCGCGACGACCGGCTCGAGCCGATCAACCTCGAAGGACAGGTGATGCATTCCCTCGCCATGACGTCGAATGAACTCGGAAATGAACCCGGATTTTCCCGGCAGCTCTTCGATAAACTCGACGACGGCGCTGCCGAGGAAGAAATCCTCCCACAGAAAGCCGCCGCTGGCCTGCTCGCTGATTTGCTTTTCATGACGTGGATAAATCGCAAAGTAACGGCGGAAGAAATCCACGCCTTTGTCAATCGACTCGGCCGCGATTGAAACGTGGTCGAAACGTATCCTCACCCCGTCCATCATGCTCATTTATTGGGCTGCTCTCCTCTGATCCGCTCCGATTGGCCTGATTTTTCACCGTCGCTTCGGAATGATTCTACCCAGGATAAAACGCCGTATGAGTTTGACGCAGTTGCGTAGGATGAGCGGCCACCCGTGGGCGATTTTGCCGCCCCAGACGCGCATCGACTGGCCGGCCAGCGATAACGGCGGGACCCTAAAGAAACTCCAGTTTGGCTTCGAGCCGAGCGCCATTCCCGGTCACGATAATGTAGCCGCCGCCCTTGAAGGGGCCCGCGTTGACGACTGTGGTCGTTCCAATGGTATCGATCGCGGCCGACTCGTGAATATGGCCGGAGATGCATACATCCGGCTTCACCTCTTCGATAAAACGGCGTGCCGCGGTGCTTCCCACCGCTTTACCGCCGACGATTCGGTCGCATTTCGTCTCGTACGGCGGCGTATGACAGATCATCAGAAGCGGACGGCATTGACGCACCTCGGCGTAGCCGCGAGCGAGGGTGGCGTAGATCTCATCTTCGGTCAGCTCGGTCGGAGTGTGGAAGGGGGTTATATTCGACCCGCCGCAGCCGAAAATGCCGATGCCATCGATCATCACGCCCTTGCCGTGCAGGGAAATCCCTTCGGCTTCGAGGAATGGAATTACCTCGCGGCGGTCGAGATTGCCCGATAAGGCCAGGACCGGCGGACCGGCCGCACGAACCTCGTTGATCACTTTGCGAGCGTCGTCGACCCCGCCGAAGTTGGTCAGATCGCCTGAAACGATAGTCAGGTCGGTATCAAGCATCACCTCGCGCATCCGCATCAGGTTGCGCGTTGCCATATGCACGTCGCCGAAAGATACGATCTTCATTGCCTGAAGGCCGGGTTCTACTCGCCGCCACCCGGTCGTCACCATTTATAGCATCAAACCCGCCATCGGAGTTGCTGAATTCGAGAGTCCGCCGAGGCTTCCGGCGCGCTCGGGAGCGTGGGGCTGCGCTCAAGTTTTTCGGCCCAGCCTCCGTTCGAAGTGAGGCTGGGCCGATAGATCCTCAAATATAGAAACTTATCCTCGCTGGTGAGCTCCGCTGTTCGCTCACTTCACGATAAGACCCTCGAAATCCCCCTGCTCACGCCAGCGGGCGAGCAAGTCGAAAAAGGCCAGCGCACCTTTAGGGTAGACCGCTTGAAGGAAACCGCCCTCGCTGGTCCCCTCTCCGTTGTAGTAGCCCGGCGTACAAACGCTCTGATAGTTCGTCATCGGGTTGGGGCTGTTCACGGTCCGCACCCACTCGGCCTCGGCTTCGGGGGTTGGCTCGATTGATTTCGCGTCGCGCCGATCGACCAGCGTGATGAGCTGGGCGACGTGATGGGCCTGCTTGTTGAGCATGTAGGTGAAATTGGCCGTTAGCCCGGTCTGGGTCAGCCCCATATGAAAGCAATTTGGAAAACCGTGGCTCAGGAAGCCGTGATAGGTTCGCATTCCGTTCGCCCAATAGTCGGCGAGCGAGAGCCCGTCGCGGCCGTACATCGCAAACTCGGCCCTGCGCGTATACGCCGTACCGACCTCGAATCCGGTAGCGAAGATCAAGCAGTCCACCGGGTACTCGACGCCGTCGACCACCACGCCGTTTTCGGTCACGCGTTCGATAGCTTTAACGCTGGTATCCACCAGCTTGACGCTAGGCCGGTTGAAGGTTGGCAGATAGTCGTCGTTGAAGGTCGGACGCTTGCACCATTGCCCGAACCACGGCTTGAGAGCTTCGGCGGTTGCCGTATCTTGCACAGTCGAAGACACGCGGGTGCGGATCTCAT
>DATEGX010000348.1:0-11097 GCA_035279875.1 Binataceae bacterium (SeqCode) | reverse complement strand
CTCAAGATCGATTGCGCTTAACTTCCAGCGCTTGCGACCGTCTTCGACGCGCGATCTGAAGCGCCGGGTCTGTTCGTGTTCGCTGACCTCAAACCAGTATTTTATCAGGATGATTCCCGAGCGGATGATGGCGCGTTCCATCTCCGGGCAATTGCTGAAAAAATCCACGACCTCCTGCTCGGTGCAGAAGCCCATCACGCGTTCGACTCCGGCGCGGTTGTACCAACTGCGATCGAATAGGACTACTTCACCCGCAGCCGGCATATGCGTGAGATAGCGCTGGAAGTACATCTGGGTTTTTTCGCGCTCATTAGGGGCCGGGAGCGCGACAACGCGAAAGACCCGCGGGCTGACTCGTTCAGAAATGCATTTGATTACGCCGCCCTTGCCTGCCGCATCCCGCCCCTCGAAGACGACGACGACGCGTAACCCCTCGTGTTTGACCCACTCCTGCAGGTCGACCAATTCCGCCTGAAGCGGCTCCAGTTCCTTTTCGAATTCCTTGCGGCCCAAGCGTCGTTTTGCCGGCGCGGCCTTGGAACTGCCTGCCTTGGACATGGACTTTCGTTCACTGACTATCGGCTGCACTAAGAAACTCCAAACATCAGCACTTTAACTAGATGATATGGACGAATCTGTCGACAGCCTCGAGCAATTGCGACGAACTTTGCGTCAAAGGGCAGAATCGTGCCGCGGCCGCGACCACTCTGATTTCCATCGAGCAAGGGCGCTCTGCTCTGGTGCTCCAGCGCCAATCGAGCTATGCAGCGGATCGAGCGCAACGCGCTGCCAAATCGCAACTGGAGCATGCCTGATGAAACGAAGTACGGAACGGATTTTGACCACTCATACCGGCAGCCTGCCACGGCCAATCGATCTGCTTAAAGCGATGGGCTCACAGGACGCGGCGCATACCGCCAACCTCGATGCGCCACTCAAGTCGGCCGTGGCGCAAATCGTGCGCAAGCAAGCCGAAGTCGGCGTTGATGTGGTTAACGACGGCGAGATGAGCAAGCCGTCGTACTCGACCTACGTCAAGGATCGTCTGACAGGTTTCGAGGGTGAGGCAACCCTGATGCCGATTCGCGACCTCGCCGAATTTCCCGAATTCGCCGAGCGATTTACCCGCCTCGGCGTGATCGAAAAACTCAAGCGCCCGGCGTGCACCGGTCCGGTCAGTTACAAGGATACCGCCGCCGTGACGAGAGATATCGCGAACCTGAAGGCTGCGACCGGCGGCGCCGGTATTACCGAGGCCTTTATGAGCGCCGCCTCGCCGGGCGTGATCTCAATTTTCCTCGGCAACCACCATTATCCGAGTCACGAGGCTTATGTGGCGGCGCTTGCCGACGCGATGAAGGCTGAATATAAGGCGATCGCCGACGCCGGCTTGGTCCTGCAGGTTGATTGCCCCGACCTCGCAATGGGCCGGCATATTCAATTCCCCGACGCGACGCTGGCGGAATTTCGGAGCAAAATCGCGATGCACGTGGAGGCTCTCAATCACGCTCTCGACGGCATTCCGCCGGAGAGAGTGCGGATTCATCTGTGCTGGGGCAACTATGAGGGGCCGCATCATCTCGATGTCCCTTTACGGGACATAGTTGACGTGATCTTCAAGGCCAAGGTCGGCGGCATCTCGTACGAGGCCTCCAATCCCCGCCACGAGCACGAATGGGAGGTATTCGAGGAGGTGAAGTTGCCCGACGGTAAGGTGTTGATCCCGGGAGTAATCGATTCAGTCACCAATTTCATCGAGCATCCGAAACTGGTCGCACAACGGATCTGCAATATCGCCAAGGTCGTCGGCCGTGAGAACGTGATCGCTGGAACTGACTGCGGCTTCGCAACCGTGGCCGACTACTCGCCGGTCGACCCGAAGATCGCATGGGCGAAGTTTCAGTCGTTGGCCGAAGGAGCACGAATCGCCACTCGCAAGCTTTGGTGAGCGGGCGCAGCCTTGTCATCTGAAAGCAACGCGCCCTGCGAGTGAGTCTCGCAGGGCGCGTTTGATTTCAACCGATAAGATCGGCCGTTAAATGACTATTTCGCAATCATAACACTACTTGATAGCCATCGGATTTACCGCTGAACCACAGCCATAGACCAATTTCAGCGGGGCTCCAGCAAACAGAAAACTGTACTGCTTGTCTTTGTCGCAGTCGTCGGCCAACTCCTTGAGCCATACGATCTCGTTGAAGATCACTCCCAGGTTGCAGAGCAGCGCCGAATGCAGCAGGCCGCCGGTGCCGCTTTCCTTATGTACCGCCTGTTCGCACCCGATTGTGTCGGCGCTAATCGATGCGATCTCGGTGTCATGAAACCATTCCACCAATTCCTTGCTGTATTCGAGGCCGGGCTCGTCATATTGCCCGCCGGGAAAGAAGGCATCGGCGCCCTCTTCGTAGTAGCGGTTGAGCCACCCGGTGTGCATCACCAGAATGTCATGCTTTTCGATCGTCACGCCCTGTTTCTTGGCCGCACCCAGTAGATCGTTGAGCGTAACGCCTTCGCCTCGCTCGAGATGCTTTTTGCCCTTGTAGCGCGCCGCGTCGATCAGCAGGCCACGGCCGACCACGCCGTGCTCGGCGATCGGCTCGATCGAACATTTCTGCAGGCCGCCAATCGTGGTCTTGGGATCGTAGCCGTTGTAGAGCTTCTCGCCATACCAGGCATGTCCAAGCGCGTCGTACTGGGTGGTACCCTGCGGAAACATCACGATAACGTCGTCGGAGTACTTCAGTCCGCCGGGAAAGGGCTTGGCGCGCCCGCTCAGGTAAAAGCCTTCATCCATGGTCTGCGTTCGAATCGGTTGCGAGCGAACCGGATGCAGCGGGTCGCCCTGCGGCCGCGCGACGGGTACGCCGAGCATGAAGACCTTGCCCTGCTTGACCGCGCGAATTCCGCGCAAAACTTCTTCACTGGTCAAAAAATTCAAGCAACCGATTTCGTCATTGGCGCCCCAACGGCCCCAGTTCTTGGGTGCGTCCTTCAGCATCTCGGTGATTTCTTTCACTTTGTTAGCCATCGATTTCGCTTCTCCATGTTATTTCAGACTCGTTATGCCGCGGGTTTATCACGAAATCCCGGGGTTGATTGAAACGCTGACCGCCTTCTCACCCGGCACGCGGCCGGCCAGCGTGCGAATTGCGCGATCCACTTCGGCCAATCCGAAACTGTGAGTATGCATTCGTTCGAGCGGATAGCGGTGCGATTCGATGAGCCGCACCGCGACTTCAAATGATCTGAAATCCGCGTTTTTGACGCCCTTGATCGTGATTTCCTTGGAGAAAATCCGGTCGTTCTCTAGGTTCGGGATGGCGGCGCCCCAGCCTTTGACGCCCGCCAGTATAATCGTGCCGCCGGCGCGCACGATTTCGACCGCCTGGCGGATCGATTCCATCGCTTCGGCGGTTACATCAACCACCACGTCGGCGCCGACACCGCGGGTGAGTTCGCGAAGCTGCGCGACCGGTTCCTCGTCAGAAAAGATCGTGTGATCGGCGCCGAAGTCGCGCGCGAGTTGCAGCCGATGGTTGCTTTGCCGGCGCGCCACGACGAGGATTTGCGCCGCGCCCGCTTCCCTCGCCGCCACGACACACGCGAGTCCGCGCTGCCCCGCGCCAAAGATCACGACGGTATCACCGACCTTGGTACCGGGTTCGCGATGCGCCCAGCTGATTCCGGCGGCAATTGGCTGATAGAGAGCAGCGAGTTCCGGCGGAATATTGCTGGCCACCTTGTGCACCGCGATATTGGGCGCGAGGTACATATATTCCGCGAGCCCGCCCCATAGCGAAGGCTGGATATCAGTCGGCACGAAGCCACAGGCCGAGATTTGCGTGCCCGGCCTGCCGATTCGGCAGCGCTTGTAGAAACCCTGCTTGCAGGCGCCGCAATGCCCGCAGCCGATAACCGGCTCGACCGCCACCCGGTCACCCACATTCACGCCCCATCGGCGCGCCGCCTCGGCTCCGATCTGTTCAACAATGCCGATCGGCTCGTGCCCCGGTATCACCGGCAATTTGAGTCCCATGCCGTTGAGCTTGCCGTCGTATTGGTCGACGTCGCTACCGCAGAGGC
Organism: Binataceae bacterium (SeqCode); assembly: GCA_035279875.1. Lineage (GTDB taxonomy): Bacteria > Desulfobacterota > Binatia > Binatales > Binataceae > JAMXLL01. The sequence goes on along the minus strand of DATEGX010000348.1, from coordinate 7,014 downwards.
CGCATGCCTCGACCCGCATCACCGCGTCGTCGGCCGCGGCCCGAGGTATTTCGAAGCTCTGAATTTCGAAGCGGCGGTCTGCGACCTGCACCAGGGCGCGCGCTTTCGCCATAGCCTTCTTCCCCTCAGCGGCGAGATGATTCGCAACTGCACGTCATTCGCGTTGCGAGTGCTGGGTTAAACCTTAGATCGAACCGAAATGGAAGCGGTAACGACCTGGAATATCCGGACTGCGGGCATCGCACCAAGGCGTGGGATCTAGCGGGCTGTGAGAGCAGTGAAACTATGGGAAAGGACGGCGGCCGCTGATCATTTGTCCAGCGGCCGCCCAGGGATTGCTACTTCAGGCGTTCGTAGACGCCGCGGTCGCGGCGCTTCACCGCACCCGCTTCGATCCAGCGCGTGATGGCCGCGAAGATTTCGGACGAGCGCTTGTCCTTAAGCCCGCGCACGGTCCGAATATCGCTCGCCTTGAACTGCTTCGGCACTTTGTTGAGTACCTCACTCCAATTGATGCGCGTACGCGAGCCGCGCCCGCGCGCTGCTCCATTGCCGTTGCCGGTTACCATTCCCGGTTGACCGGTCAGCGCTGCCAATTTCGCTTCTTCCTGACGCAGACGCCTGACTTCGCCTTCTTTCGCGCGAATGTCGGTCCTTAGCCGGGCGAGCAGTTCACGCGCCTGTGCCTGCACCTGAGTAAACGCGGAAGTTCCGGCCGTTGTGGTTCGTGGCATGTAGTGTCCTCCTGAACGAGTTTTAAATCTTGCGGCCATCCCCCGGAACGGCCCCAAGCCCCGATTACAACAGGTCTGCGTCGAAATAGCTACACCGCTTGAGACCCGCGAATCTATACATAATTAGTAGTATGTTTCGGACTGGCGGCAATCAAGTAAGCCTGAACGCGATTATCTCGTCGCGGGCGGCTGGCAACGGCCTGGCGCATCGGCGCCACGCCATCGGGCGTGGTTTAATGGTAGGTTATGGCGATTGTCGCTCGAAACGACAGAGAATAGAGGCGAATTGCGAGGCGGAGGGTGTGCGGCATGGATTTCCTGCTCTACTGCTCGACTTTGGCGCAAGTGTTTTACGTAGTCTGTATTTTTGGTGGAGCGAGCGTTGGCGGTCTTTACCTCGTGCGGCGGCTGGTTTCGCTCGATCGCCTGCGCGAAAATCATGAAATTGGCGGACTGACTTTTGGCGTAGTAGGCGCCTTTTACGGTTTGCTCCTGGCCTTTGTGATCGTCGCTGCCTGGGAGCGATTCGACAACGCCGGTCAACAGACGCATCAGGAGGCCGTTGCGCTCGAGAGCCTGTATAAGATCGGGACCGCATTTTCCGAACCGACGCGTAAACAAGTGATGCAGACGACCTGGAATTACACGACCCGGGTTCTACAAGTCGAATGGCCCGAAATGTCGCGCAACGACTATCACCCTCAGGTCGTGGGAGCACACCTGATGTGGAAGGCGGTACTTTCGTGTCAGCCGAGTAACAACAGGGAGCAGGTCCTGCTCGATAAGGCGCTCGAAGAACTCGACCAGATCAGTGGCGCCCGCAGCTTGAGGATTGCGTACTACCGTGAAAGCCTTCCCTCGGTGATGTGGCTGGTGATCTATCTGGGCTGCGCGATCACAGTTGGTTTCAGCTACTTCTTCGGCCACCGGGCCTTTAGCTCGCAGGCTGTGATGTGCGCGACTTTGGCTATTCTACTGGGCATCTCGATTCTTGCCGTGATCGAATTGTCGCATCCTTATCAGGGCAACGTGACAGTATCCGACGAGCCGTTCAGATATGCGCTCTCGCGGATGTCCGAGATAAACCTTTATCAGAACCCACCGCATCGCTAGGATGGCGGCAGATCGCGGAGGTAGGAGCATGGATTTAGGTCTTAAAGGCAAGACCGCATTGGTGCTTGGCGCAAGCAAGGGACTTGGGCGCGGGGTCGCGGACGCGCTGGCCGCGGAAGGTGTCGCGGTCGCGCTGGTCGCGCGCGGCAAGGAAGCGCTCGATCAGGCGGTCGCGGAAATCAACGCGCGCGGCGGCCGTGCGATCGGCGTGCAGGCCGACCTCTCGGCCGATTGGCCCGTGGTCGAAGCGGCAGCCAAGTCGGCGCGTCAGCAACTAGGCCCGATTGATATCCTGCTGAACAATTCCGGCGGTCCTCCGCCTGCCCGCGTGATCGGTATTGCGCCGGATGTATGGGAGGCGCAGTTCCGCTCGATGGTGCTGGTTTATTTCCGGCTGACCGAGATGTTCCTGCCGGAAATGCGCGAGCGTAAATGGGGCCGGATTATCAACGTCGCATCCGAATCCGTAGTGCAACCGATCCCGCATATAGCAATTTCCAACACGCTTCGCGGTGCGGTGGTCGGCTGGGCCAAGACCCTCGCCGGCGAGGTAGCGCGCGACGGCATTACCGTCAATACGATGCTGCCGGGTGCTTTCGATACCGATCGCGTGCGCCAGATCCAGCGTGCGACCTCGGCGCGCGAGGGCGTGAGCGTCGAGGAATTCGCCCAGCGCGCCGCACGCACGATTCCGGTGGGGCGGATGGGCACGGCGACGGAGTTCGGCGCGATGGCGGCCTTTCTGGCCAGCCCGCTGGCGGGTTACATCACGGGTTCGATGATCCGGCTCGACGGCGGTTCGGTGCGCGGTATTTAGACAACCCGCCGCTAGCCCATCAGGCCCTTGGTGGTCCCGCCGTCAATCGTGATGTTGGCACCGTGGATGAAGGCGCCGCGCTCCGAGGCCAGGAAAAGCACCAGGTCGGCGACTTCTTCCGCAGTCCCGATCCGGCCAAGCGGGGTCATGCGGCGGAATGCTTCCTCGTCCGGCTGGCCAGCGCTTCCCGGGGCGATCCCGGCACGCATCTTGAGCAGCCGCTCGGTCAGAATCGGGCCTGGATTGATGCCGGCAACCCGGACGCCATGTTTTGCCGCGGCATCGGCGAGTGCCTTGGTGAAATGGTTCAGCGCCGCGTTGGCCGCTCCGCCGATCATATAGCCGCCGGTCGGATTGAGGCCGCCAGCTCCGATTACGTTGATAATCACACCGCTTTTCTGGCGCTGCATGTGCGGCAGCACCTCGCGCGCCATACGTACGTAACCGAAGAATTTCAGTGTCCAGTCGTCCATCCAGGCTTCGTCCGTCAGTTGCAGAAAATCGCCCGGACGGGCGCTGCCGGCGTTGTTGACCAGGATGTCGACGCGCCCGAAGCGCTCCACGCAGCGCGCCACCACCCGCCTGATAGCCTCGGCTTGCATCAGATCCGCGGCGACCGCGTCGATACGCTCGCGCGCACCGTGGCCGACCGCCGACACGGTTTCGTCCAGCGCCTGCTGGCCGCGAGCGCATACGAGCACCGATGCGCCTTCGTTGATGAGGCCCAGTGCCGTGGCTCGACCAATGCCTTTGCTGCCGCCGGTGACGATCGCGACTTTGCCGTCGAGTCCAAGTTCCATTTCAGGTCTCCTCGTTTGTGGGTAAGACTTGGCATAAATCACGTCGGCACCGTGAACGAGAGGACTTCGGCGCGCACAACGATGACAGCCGTCCTCAAACGATGTTCTGCTCAGATCATTCCACACGCTCCGAGTGCTATCCCCTGCGGTCCATATCTGCCACGATAGAGCGGCAAGCCATTGACGATGAAAGATCTGGTCGTTTCTCTCCTCCAACAGGCGATCGAGCGAGCACATTCCGCCGGAAAACTCGCGAGTAATAGCGCGGCAATTGCGGTCGACGCGCCGCGAGATCCCGCACATGGTGATATCGCGAGCAATGTGGCGCTTACACTAGCAAAAGCCGAAGGTAAGCCGCCGCGAGCCATCGCGGCCGTCATCCAGGAGCATCTTCAGGTACCCCCCGACGTTCAGCAGGTTACTGTAGCCGGGCCGGGGTTTATCAACTTCACGATGGCGCCCGCTTATTGGCACGGCGAACTGCGACGCTCGTACGCCGCCGGACTTGACTTGGTACGCCCTCGAATTGGTGGCGAAAAAAAGGTGCAAGTCGAGTTTCTCTCGGCCAATCCGACTGGACCTCTAACTGTGGGGCACGGGCGTAACGCGGTCTTGGGCGACACTATAGCGCGTTTGCATGAAGCAGTCGGCTTTCGCGTCACACGTGAGTATTACTTCAACAACGGCGGACGTCAGATGAAGCTGCTCGGCGAATCGGTCCGAGCCCGCTATCTGCAGGAATTGGGGCGTGAGGCTGAACTGCCGGAGGACGGTTATCAGGGCCAATATATCCGTGAAATCGCCCGCGAACTGCTCGCCTCGAATCACGATAAGCTGGCCGATTCACCCGCTGATGCCGAGGTTTTTCGCAATGCCGCCGAGAAAGCGATCTTCGCCGACATTCGCTATACTTGCGATCGCCTCGGCATAAAGTTCGACGTGTTTGTCAACGAACTCGACCTGATCAACGACGGTCGGGTAAGCGCCGTTCTCGACGGACTGCGCAGCCGCGGATTCGTCGAAGATCGCGACGGCGCGGTATGGCTCAAGGGCGAAGCGCTCAATCTGCCCAACAAAAAGGACCAGGTGCTGGTGCGTTCGAGCGGCGAACCCACCTACCGTACGCCCGATATCGCCTATCATATCGACAAGCTCAGCCGCGGCTTCGACCTGGTCGTGGACGTCTTTGGCGCCGACCATATTGCCGAGCACGACGGGGTTATCGCAGCGGTGAGGGCGCTGGGTCACGATACCACCCCGATTCGAGCGATCATTTACCAATTCGTGACCCTTACGCGTGGCGGCGAGAAGGTCAAAATGTCGACGCGTAAGGCGGTTTATGTTACTCTAGACGAGCTAATCGATGAAGTCGGGGCGGATGTCGTGCGTTTTTTCTTCCTGTTTCGCAAGCATGACAGCCAATTGGACTTCGATCTCGATTTGGCCAAGCGTCAAGCCCCCGAAAATCCGGTTTTCTACGTCCAATACGCCCACGCGCGGCTGGCCAGCGTATTCCGCGAAGCGGAAAAGGCCGGATTGGGCCTAGCTGCCAGCGACAGCGGGATTGACCTGACCAGGCTTTCGGACGAGGAGATTGCGCTTACGAAAAAAGCGGTCGGTATTGCGGAGGTGGTCGCGGAAGCGACCATCAGCCTCGAACCCCACCGGATACCCTTCTACCTGCTCGAATTGGCCGGTGATTTCCATCGCTACTACAACAAGCCGGCAAACCGTATAATCGATGTGGAGCGCCGCGAGGTCAGTTTGGCCCGCTTGTTTCTCGCGCAGGTGCTCAAGAATGCGATTGCGGGCGGCTTGGGATTGTTGGGCGTGAGCGCTCCCGAACGAATGTAAGGCGAGGCGCGAATGCGGTTCGAAGTCAGAGGCGGCGGGATGGCCGCAATTGTCATCGCGATTACGATTTTATCGGGCGCAGTATTCGTGCTCGGCCTGCTGGCGGGATACGACGTCGGCCGGCAATCGCAGCTCGATACGGCCCAGGTCGCTACCAGTTTTCCCCTGCAGCCCGCAGCAGCAAGCCCCGCAGCCGCCGCAACGCCCGCCGTCCAGCCCCCGGCCAATCCAGCGCAGGAAGCAGTCGCTTCGCGCGAAGGATCGACGGAAGCCAACGATACCAAGGCGGTCGCGCCGGCGACTAGCGTAAAGGCGGGCGCGTCCGCGACGCGTGGCCAAGAAAGCCGGCGACTGGCTTCGTCAGCTGCATCAACCTCCCCACCTTCCCGGGCCGTCATACCGCCCCCACCACCCGAAGAGGATCTGGCCAAGGCTCCGCCCGGTCCTGAAGGCTCTGAGGGAGCGGGAAGTGCCGAATCGGCCAGGGAGCCAGCGGCGAACCCCGAGGTTACCGAGCCCCGAAGGACGCTCGCGGCTGTCAACCCGTCTGCGCGCCGCAAACCCTTCAATATCCAGATCCAGGCGGCAATGGATATAAGCGGCGCGGACCAGATGATCTCGCGGCTGCGGAGGCTGGGTTATCCCTCTCATCTGGTCCCGACCGAGATCGACGGCCAGCGCTGGTACAAGGTCGAAGTTGGGCCGTATGCGACCGAAGAGGAGGCCTCGGGAGCCGAAGCTGAGTTGCGGCAGAGGTACGACGCTACCTATGGCGCTGCGTCGGCAGGGGCGACTTCGGCCCAGCAACCGCCGGCACGCACCAATTCCGCGGGTTCGACCGGAGTTGGTGACAATGCGGAAGAATAGTTGACAAGCGGTCCGTACGCTGGCTATCTATTGCGGTAATGTTCGACTGCACTATCCGGAAGACTTGGGCGAACTGGCGCTGGCACGCCAGGGTGTTTGCCTGCGCTCCGGTTTTGTAGTTTCGATTAAACCGGATTACCGAGGGCCGCAGGCGACGAACCTGCGGCCCTTTTTGTTTTGCTCGATCGGGCGAGCTAACTGAAGTTTGACAGCGCGGGAGAGGCTTAGGCGATGCTCAAACCAAGCGAACGTGAATTCGAAACACTTGCCAGGGACGGCTACAACCTGATCCCGGTCGCGCGTGAAATTGCCGCCGACCTGGAGACCCCGGTTTCGGCTTTCCTCAAAATCGCGCGCGGCGATTATTCGTTCCTGTTTGAGAGTGTCCGCGGTGGCGAGAAATGGGGCCGCTATACTTTTCTCGGCACCGAGCCCTCGATGGTTCTGCGCGCCCGCGGCGACCGGCTGGACCTGATACGCCCGGGGCGGGCGGTAGAGGTGCGCCCGGTCGAGAACTCCTTCGAAGCGCTGCGCCGCGAACTGAATCACTTCCGAGCCCCCGAATTGCCCGAATTGCCCCGCTTCTTCGGCGGCGCGGTGGGCTTTCTGGCCTACGACATCGTGCGGTTGTTCGAGCCGAGGGTCCCCTGCAGCGTGCGCGACGAACTGGGGGTGCCCGACCTCTGCCTCATGCTCACAGACACCGTGCTGGTGTTCGACAACGTCCGCCAGACGCTCAAGATCATCGCGAGCGTGCCGATCGAGGAATACGCCAATATCTCGAGCGGTTACCGGGCCGGGATCGACCGGATCGAACGCACGATCGAAA
>DATEGX010000347.1:0-4638 GCA_035279875.1 Binataceae bacterium (SeqCode) | reverse complement strand
CATCACGGTATTAAGAGCCGTTATATCAACCCCGCCAATGGTGACTATGCGATGCCGACCATGGGCGCGTTCGTACAGTTGCTGCCGTCCGGGTTTCGAGGCGCCGCATATCGCTCGACCGACAGCACGATATATCAGGTTATAGAAGGAGCCGGTCGGACCACGGTGGGCGGGGAGGTCCAGGAATGGGCCGGTCACGACGTTTTCGTGGTTCCGAGCTGGAGCTGGCATCATCACGAAGCTGACTCCGAATCCGTGCTCTTCAGTTACTCCGACCGACCGGTTCAGGAGAAGCTTGGGCTCTGGCGTGAGCAACGAGGCCGAGTTAGCGATTAGAAGCGCGATTTTCTAACAGCTAGACCACGATTGGCGACAATTGTGACTCAGCAATTGCGGAGAATATCGACCAATGACTCAAGATGAACTCGAAAAGCGTATTACGGTGCTTGAAGATATCGAAGCTATCAAGAAGTTAAAGGCGCGCTACTGTGCGGTGTGTGACGACGATCACAACCCCGACAAAATCACCACGCTTTTTGCTGAAGATGGCATTTGGGAAGGTGCCGACGTCGGCGCCCACAAAGGCCATCCGGCGATTCGGAAGCTGTTCGAGGGTTTTCGCGACCGCATCAGTTTTTCGCAGCATAACGTGATGAACCCGATAATCGAAGTTGACGGCAATCGCGCCAAGGCGAGCTGGTATTTCCTCGGTCCGTTTACCTTCCGCAAAGGCAACCGGGCTTATTGGCTGGCCGCGCGCTACGAGGACGATTACGTCAAAATTAATGGCGAATGGAAGTTCCAGCACCTTCGCGCGATTGGACGGATGGCCGCGCCGTACGAGACCGGATGGGCGAAAAAACCCGCAAACTAGCCGGCTCGCGTCCAGTCCGGCCGGGACCTCCGAAGGTCGAGCAATAACCCATGGAGACTATCGGTTTCGAAACCTGTCCCAGCAAGTACCGTCACCTGAAAATCGAGACTGGGGACGGCTGCGCGCGAATCCTTCTCAAGGTCGACGAGAATGGCGGTCTGCGGCCCGGCTATAAGCTCAAACTCAATTCCTACGACCTCGCAGTCGATATCGAACTGGCCGACGCGGTAAACCGCCTGCGCTTCGAGCATCCCGAAGTATCGGTAGTGACGCTGACCAGTGCCACCGAAGGGGTCTTCTGCGCGGGCGCTAATATTTTCATGCTGTCGTCGTCGGATCACAGTTTCAAGGTCAACTTCTGCAAGTTTACCAACGAAACCCGGCTGGCGATGGAGGACGCAAGCCGTTGGAGCGGGCAACGGTACATCGCCGCGCTCAATGGAACCTGCAGCGGTGGCGGTTACGAACTGGCGCTTGCCTGCGACGAAATCATCCTGATCGACGATCGGCGGTCGGCGGTCAGCCTGCCGGAAACCCCGTACCTCGGGGTGCTGCCCGGCACCGGCGGATTGACCCGGCTGGTCGACAAACGCAAGGTGCGGCGCGACCTCGCGGATATCTTCGCGACGCTCGCCGAGGGCGTTCGCGGCGAACGCGCCGTCGATTGGCGTCTGGTGGATGCTTCGATTGCACCCTCGCGTTTCGCCGAGGCGATCGAGCAGCGCGTGAAGGCGCTGGTCGATCGCGAACGTTTGGGGCTTGGCGGGGGTGTCGAGTTGGACGCGCTTGTACCTGCGGAGACCCGTGACGAGATCCGCTACCGCCATTTGCGCTTGAATCTCGACCATAATCGCCGGCTCGCCGAACTGATCATAGAAGGACCAACGGGTCGCCCCGACACCCGACCTCGTCCGATTGACGAGGGCGCAAATTGGTATCCGCTCCGGCTCTTCCGCGAGATCGACGACGCACTGCTACGGCTGCGCTTCAACTATCCCGAAATCGGGCTGGTACTGATCAAGTCTCGCGGAGACTTGAGCAGGGTCCTGGAGATCGATCGCCAGATGCGCGAACAGCGGGGTGATTGGTTCGTCCGAGAGACGCTGCTGCTCATCAAGCGGGTGCTCAAGCGGCTCGACCTCACGGCCAAGAGCCTCTTCGCGATTGTCGAGGAGGATTCCTGCTTCGCGGGTTTCCTGTTCGAGTTGGCGCTGGCAGCCGACCGCGCTTATATGAAATCGGCAGGTGGAACCCGGATCGCCACGAGCCCGCTCAATCGCGGCTCATTCCCGATGGGCAACGGGCTGAGTCGGCTCGAGACGCGCTTTCTCAACGAACCGGAACGGGCGCGCCGGCTCGCCAGCGAGGAGACCTACGGCACAAACGAGGCCGACGCTGCAGGGTTGATAACCTCAGCACCCGACGAGCTGGATTGGGAAGAAGAGCTTCGGCTTGCAATCGATGAGCGATTGTCACTTTCACCTGATGCACTGACCGGGATGGAAGCGAACCTGCGTTTCGCCGGTCCCGAGACCATGGAGACCAAGATTTTCGCCCGGCTTTCGGCCTGGCAGAACTGGGTTTTCCAGCGGCCGAACGCCGTGGGCGAGCGCGGCGCCTTGAAGCTGTATGGACGTCCGGAGAGCCCGCAGTTCGACTGGCACCGAACATGATTAATGAAATTCCGAACAACGTCGATCTGGATCACGACCCGCAGCTGAAACGAGCGTTAAGCCTCTGGCATCCCGGGTTCCTTAAGTGGTGGAACGAGGTCGGGCCCGACGGCTTCCAGCAGTCGCAGGTTTATTTGCGCACCGCGATAAGCGCCTCCGCCGATGGCTGGGCACGTTACGGCTACGTGGCGATGCCCGAATACCAATGGGGAATTTTTCTGGCGCCTCAACAGCGGCAGAAAATCGGTTTCGGTGACCATCCCGACCAGGACTGTTGGCAGCAAGTGCCGGGCGAATTTCGCAAGGAGCTTAGACGGATAATTGTAACCCAGGGCGATACCGAGCCGGCCTCAGTCGAACAGCAGCGCCATCTGGGACGCACCGCTCCTTCGCTCTACGATCTGCGCAATCTGTTTCAGATTAACGTCGAGGAAGCGCGGCATCTTTGGGCGATGGTCTACCTGCTCCATCGCTACTTTGGCCGCGACGGGCGTGAAGAGGCTGACGAGCTATTGCAGCGGCGCAGCGGGCATCTGGACCATCCGCGAATTTTGAACGCCTTCAACTCGCCGATCCGCGATTGGATTGACCTCTTTTGCTTCGCGATGTTCACCGATCGCGACGGCAAATATCAGCTCGAGTCGCTCTCGGAGAGCGGCTTCACTCCGTTGGCCCGTACCGCCCAGTTCATGCTGACCGAGGAAGCCTTCCACATGTTCGTCGGCGAAAGCGGCATTCAGCGCATCGTCCAGCGAACCGCCGATCTGATACGCGAGTCCGGCGCCAGCGATATCCACCATCTGGGCGGCATCGACCTCTCAATGCTGCAGAAGTACATCAATCTCTGGTACACCGAGAGCCTCGATCTGTTCGGCGGAGAGGATTCGAGCAACGCTGCGACGTATTTCGCCGCGGGGCTCAAAGGGCGTTATCACGAGGCAAGCGCTCAGGGTGAGCACAGCGCGCTCAACGGCAGCTACAGTTTGCGCCAGGCCGACGGTTCGGTTGACGAGATTCCGATTCGCCGGGCAATGAACGCACTATTGCGGGATTCGTACACCGAGGATTGCGAACGTGCCCTGGCCCGATGGAACCGAGAGTTGCAGAAACGCAGCGTGGACCTTCGGCTAACGCTTCCAGCATTGCAGTTCAATCGCAAGGTCGGAGCCTTCGCCGGCCAGACCTGCGATCCCCAGGGTAAGGTCCTCGAGGCTGACGAATACGCGCAGCGACGCAGCGACTGGTTGCCGACCGAACAGGATCGCGCGCGAGTCTCGGAGTTGCTGCAGCCAGTCCACGCCCCTGGCAAAATCGCCGGGTGGATCGCGCCGCCGGCCCGCAGCGTCAACCATCAGCCGTTCGACTTCGAATACGTGCTGATCAACTGAGTGAGGCGCAAATCGGGGCGCCCGCTTCCGCGCTCGGCGTTGATTCTAAACTCGCGCGCGCAACTCGCGCCGCAGGATTTTGCCGTTGGCGGTTTTCGGAAGTTCGGGCATGAATTCGATCTGCTGTGGTACCTTGTACGGCGCTATCGTCGACCGTACGAAATCGTGAATCCGGCTGGCTAGATCGTCTGAAGGTTCGTTGCCCGGTTTGAGCGCGACGAACGCTTTGACCCGGTGGCCGATCGCGCGGTCGGGAATCCCGACGACTGCCGCTTCGAGAATCGCCGGATGCTCGAGCAGCGCGGACTCGACTTCCTTGGGTGAGATAAGGTAGGCGCGGCTTTTGATCAGGTCGTCGGCACGGGCAACGTACCAGTAGTAGCCATCGTCGTCGACGTAGGCGATATCCTGCGTATAGTACCAGCCATCGCGATTGACCTCTGCCCAGCGCTCGGGATTCTTTCGATAGCCGCGTGCAAGCCCCGGATGGTCGTTGTTGCGAATCGCCAGATGGCCGGGTACATCGCGCGGCTGGGGACTGCCCGAGTCGTCGAACACGGCCGCCTCGTAGCCCCGCAGCGGTTTGCCCATCGAACCGGGCTTTATCGGCATCCCAAGCCGATTGGCGATAAAAATGTGGCCCTCAGTCTGGCCGAGGCCATCGTAGATCGTGAGACCAAAACGCTGCTGCCACTGCGTGAAA
>DATEGX010000346.1:0-3994 GCA_035279875.1 Binataceae bacterium (SeqCode) | reverse complement strand
CTGTTTGGTGCGGCTCGCCGATATCCCAGCCATTCCCGTTCGTAACTAACGGACTCAAAACCAGCCGGGGATCAGGTCGCCGCGCGTGGGGCCTGGTCCCGCGGCGCGTTCGGCGCGACCGCGATGCCGGCCGTCCCGATTTTACAGAGGCCGGCATTCAAAATCACCGCTCGCCGGAACCGCCTTATTGACCCTATGCGGCTCAATCGCGACCGTCGCGCCGACGCTGATCTTCTCCGATATCAAGCCCAGCTTAACTAGCTTTCAGTGCCGCCGGACGGCTCTTACGACCTCCTCCTCGTCCTCGGCGCCGGCGGCACCGGCTTTCAGGGCAGCGTGGGCGGTCTGGGCGCCGAGATCCAGGATACGTTCAGCCTGACCGCCGGCGCGCTGCTGCTGCGCATCGCGGGCGGCGGTCGCTGCGCGAACGGCATGGATCAACCTCGGCGGCGGGTGGCATCTTCTTGCGCTTGATATACGACGCCGCGCTTGCCCAGATCCGTATCGGACAGCTATCCAAACAGCAGTGCCCATCAAGTTCTTTACTTCTCGGAATATCCCGCAGCGACCGCAATTGGAAAATCGCTGTTACCTTCGTCCAAAGAAGTGCACAATGACGTAAATGTCGCATGACTTTGATCGGGGCTGGGCATAATCTGGGTCACGTCCGTCAAGCAGGTGTAAATCGGGGTGGAGTTTGAGGTGGCCAAGGGTCAGGCCGCGATCGATGGAAGTTTGGTCGAATCGGCACCGATCAGAGGCGGCGTAAGTTCGGCCCATCGCCTCGATCTGCATGTATCGGTGCTGGAGCAGCCATTCGTCGTTCTGCTCCAACAGCACGGCCCCGGTCGTATTCGATGGGACGCGATTAAGACGCCGCCGCGCTACACGTAACCCTATGCACTGCGACCCAGCCCGTTTCTTTGTGCGGATGATCAATGGCTTGGATTACGCCAGGATTGTAGTAGCACTCCATGTGCTCGATCGGCTCGCCGGTCCCATTCCGGAGACGCCCGAGGGTCGGACCATCGAACGGGCAGCCCAGCGTATACGAAACGCCTTCCCACAGGTTGATTTTGACGATCCAAAGCGGCACGTGCGACGAGGGTTCGAATGACCACCCAATTTAGTGTAGCGGCGGCACTGATCCATGCTGAGAAGCTCGCGGCCATCAATGCGGCTCGGCCCCTTCAGATTGAATGGCTCGACAAGATCGCTGCGGCGACGCAGCAACTGCGCCCACAGGTAAATGATACTCCGGTACTCGATCAAGTTGAGGCGGCGATCGACTTCTTGCGCCACCAATTAGGATCACCGGAAGCGAGCAATGACGACATCTCGAGGGAGTGGCTGCCAATTATCATTGGCCTGTTGACCGAGGCGCTCGGCATGGATGACCGCACCGATACCGGCGATTTAGTCGGGATTTTCGCTCAGCTGGTAGCGAGCTGCGCAGCCGCGTAAGCAGACTTCTTCTGACCCGCTGCACACTCTCCCCGCCTAGGGAACCTCTGAATAACCGGTGATCGGGCGACCGGACGCAGCGATGGCGGCGCTGAGCGGCAGAATCGGTGGGTTTTTTGGTAGCCCGATCGGATGGCGTCGTCGAACAGCCGGAGGATCACGCGGTGCCGGCGCACTACGCCGACGCCAAACATATCAGGTGCCGGCGCGCGGTGTGCAGATTGGCCAGTGCCGAGGTCACGAGCAGGCGATGCAGGTTCTTGTTGAGCCCGCGGTAGCGCACTTTGGTAAAGCCGAACACCCGTTTGATGATGCCGATGGGATGCTCGACTTTGGCCCGAACCTTCGACTTGGTGCGGTTCTTCGCCCGCTCGAGCTGATCCACGACGCCGCGATGGCGATAGCGGCGGTTGACAAAATCGCGCGCCCGCGGGGCGCATTGCCGGATCACCGCCCGCTGGCCACGATAGGCCTGATCGCCCCACACCCGGGTCTCGCGGCCGTGCAGCAGTTCGGGCAGCACCCTGCTGTCGGCGACATTGGCGGGGGTGGCGGCCACCGAATGGATCAGCTTGGAGCGGCTGTCGACGCCAAAATGCGCCTTCATGCCGAAGTACCACTGGTTGCCCTTCTTGGTCTGATGCATCTCGGGATCGCGCGCCTTGTGCGTGTTCTTTGTCGAGGACGGAGCGTTGATGATGGTCGCATCCACGATCGTGCCGGTGGCAACCTTCAGCCCTTTTTCGGCCAGGTGCCGCTGTACTTCCTCGAACAGCCGTCGGCCCAGATCATGCGCCTCCAACAGATGGCGGAAGCGGCACATCGTCGTCTCGTCCGGCACCGGCTCGCGGCCCAGGTCGATCCCGGCGAAACCCCGCATCGCCAGCGAATCGTAAAGCGCTTCTTCTACCCCCGGGTCCGACAGGTTGAACCACTGCTGCAGGAAGTAAATGCGCAGCATCCGCTCCACCCCGATCGGCGGCCGCCCTCGGCCGCACTTGGGGTAGCACGGCTCGATCAGCGCGCACAGCGCCGGCCACGGCACCACCTGCTCCATCTCCGACAGAAACGCCGCACGCCGTGTCGTCTTGGCGTAGCGCTCAAACCCCGCCGTCGCCAGCGTTGCCTGCCTCATCCCCCAACCTCTGCGCACCAACTCCCCCGCCAACTACTATATCATGACCGCAGGCCGCCGGCTTTTGCAGAGGTTCCCTAAATGGTGTCTCGGCAAACTCGCGCGCAGCCGGCGATCTCGCTGCTCCGGCCCTTGAATGAACAGGTGGGACTGAAGCAAGAGTGTCGTCACAGTGTTGCCTTGTGGGCGACATCGTCTCAAAAGCCATTCAATGCGTTCCGCAGCCGAATCGGAATTATCGAACGAACGACTGAAGCACGAGAAAGCAAGATGCGGACCGTGAAATTCAGCGAGAGCTGCAGGATGTTGTTGCCGGCTGGTGTCGTGCTGGCCACACCATCTTCGCGGCGTGCCGCCGTGCTCGGGAACGACCTGTTATTTCCGACCCTAGATTAGGGCGGTCGACTCGGAGAGAGGTGTTTCGATTTCGAATGTTCGACGTTTGTTTTGGATCTGATGACAACCCGATTAAGTGATTCCTGTCGTGTTCTTGATACCTTTTGAGCGAAGCCGATAGCCTTCCGCCGCTCGAAAGCGTCTCCGGCGCCGCTGGGTGGCTCGCGTTCTCGAGTTCGGATCCGACCCGCCGATGCAATTTCTCTCCGGCGTTGACATGAGCACGGGAAGAGTTCGCTGATCACCTTTGGGTCGGGACGGAATTCGAGAGCAGCCAAACGCTGAGATCGCTGTTTCCCGATATCGTTTGGGCCAATCCGCACCGCGATGCTCCCAATGGTCGGAGGACGACGGGCTTATCGTACGCCGCAAAGGCAGCCCCATTGAGTCGTCGATCGAGGCGTGGGGACTTGTCGATTCGGCGCCGGTCAGCAAGCATTTCAAGCCGATGATCTATGACGACGTCGTGGCCGGCGAATCTGTCTCGACCCCGGAGATGATCCAGAAGGTCACGAGACGATCTTGTGAGGACCTTCATCGAGCAGAAATACAGGCCTTTCCTCATCGCACAGCATGATGATTTCTTTGATGCTATCTGTTGACGCAGAGTTCAGCACCGTTTGGCCCCACGCTGCGACGAAGAAGGCCCGAGCCGCTATGCTCGATCGCGTCCGCGGTGGCGGCATTACTTGCATTAGGCGGCCTAGTGGCGGCGCATGCGATACTGCGCGAGGGGATCACTATCGAGGTGAGTACCGCCGACTGCGAGCGACTGGCAGCGGTGGTGGCGGATGGCAACCGCCGGCAAAAGCATGTATGGCGGGCGCGGATCATTTTGGCGACGGCCGAGGGCTGCGGCACCGCCGAGATCATGCGCCGGGCCGGGGTCTCGAAACCGTGCGTATGGCGCTGGCAGGAACGGTTCATGCGCGAGGGGGTGACCGGCCTGCTGCGCAACAAGAGGCAAAAACCCGGTCTGCCGCCATTGCCGTCGGCACT
>DATEGX010000345.1:0-6940 GCA_035279875.1 Binataceae bacterium (SeqCode) | reverse complement strand
AGCCGCAATCGATGCACCCTTGCGGTCATTGGTTGGGTCGTAGAGAATAAGCCTAAGGAAATTCCACTAGTGGCTAGAGTCGAAATCTACAGCACTACCTACTGCCCCTTTTGCACCCGCGCGAAGGCGCTGCTGCGAAATAAGGGCGTGGAATTCGAAGAGATTGACGTTACGGAAGACGACGAACTGCGTGAAGAAATGGTTAAGCGGTCCGGCGGCCGTAGGACCGTTCCCGAAATCTTTATAAACGGTGTGATTGTTGGCGGATACGACGAACTCCACGCGCTCGAGATGCGGGGCGCACTGAACGCGCTGCTCGCGCAACCCTCGTGAACCGGCAACCGCAAAGCGACACGAACCGTAACGGCGACTTGGCATCGGCGGAGATGTCCGATTCAACGCTCGACGCAGCTTCCGAGACCGCGGCGGCCGCTGCAAGCGAAGCTTACGATCTCGAGCGCTTTCCCGATAACTTCTACACCGGCCTGTTAGCCTATCTCGATCGAATGCGCGGGCGTGGCATCATCCGCTCCCATAGCGGGCGCGAGATACGATTCGAGTTTCCCTTTGTAAACGTGATCGGAGCGGAACTGGCCGGACGCATGCCAGGCATCGACCTGCTCCACGAAGGCGACAGTGTCGGCTTCGACGTCGGATGGACCTCGAAGGGGCTCCGCGTTACGACCATCAAACCGAAGCTTCGCAACCGATTCTGAGTCGTTATCACTGCGGCTGGTTTTCTTTTGCTGACGAGACTCGCGCGACCGCCGAGCGCCAACCCGTCATCAACGCCTCTCGTTCGCCGCGCTTCATGCCCGGCCTGAACAGGCGGCCGCCTTTGCGCTGCCTCGTGAAGTCGTCTACGTCGCGCCAGATGCCCGCTGCGATACCTGCGAGCAACCCAGCGCCGAGCGCCGTGGTTTCGGCCATCCGGGGTCGCCACACCGGACGTCCCAGCAGATCGGCCTGGAACTGTGCGAGATAATCGTTAGCTGCCGCACCGCCGTCGATCCTGAGCTCAGGGATCTTTTGACCGGTATCTTTTTCCATCGCGCCGATCACGTCCTGGACCTGGTACGCGATGCTGTCCAGTGTGGCGCGGACGAGATCGGCTTTGCTGGTGGCGCGGGTTATTCCAACGATCGCGCCGCGCGCATCACTATCCCAGTAGGGCGCACCGAGCCCAACGAAGGCTGGCACCAGGTAAGGCTGCGTGCGATCCCGGCTTTTGCGCGCCAGCCCCTCCGTATCCGATGATTTCGCGATCAGCCGAAGCTCATCGCGCAGCCACTGCACCGCCGCACCGGCAATAAATACGGAGCCCTCGAGCGCGAACGCCTGGTCGCCGTCAGGCCCTAAGGCGGGCGTGGTGATAAGCCGGTTGCTTGAACCGATTCGCGACAGCCCGGTATGCATCAGCAGAAAGGCTCCGGTGCCATAGGTAACCTTCGCGTCACCGCTGCGGACACATCCCTGCCCGAATAACGCCGATTGCTGATCACCGACAGCAGCACCAATCATTATGCGGCGCGGCGCAATAGTGCCCGGCGCAGTCTCGCCCAACGGGCCGCGCGCGTTCACGGGTTCGGGCAGCATCGCCTCCGGCACACCAAGTTGCTCGCACATCCAAGCGTCCCACTTATGCGATTCAAGGTTGTACAGCATCGTCCGCGAGGCGTTGGTGAAGTCGGAAACGAAGGTCGCGCCTCGCGTCAGCTTATAGATAAGCCAGCATTCGATAGTGCCGAAGCAAATTTCACCGCGCTCGGCGCGACGGCGCAGGCCCTTCTGATGGTCCAGCAACCATTTGAGCTTGGTTCCGGAAAAATAGGGATCTATCAGCAAACCGGTCCGCCTAGTTATCTCGGCTTCGCGCTCGCGCAACTCCTCGCAAATGCCGGCGCTCCGGCGGCATTGCCAGACGATCGCGCGACTCAGGGGCCGGCCGCTGCCCCGTTCCCACACAACGAAGGTCTCGCGCTGATTGGTGATGCCGACCGCGGCGATTGCGCCGGAGTCGACCTTTGCTGACGCGATTGCCTTGCGGCTCAGCCGCACCGCGGAGCGGTAAATCTCCTCCGGGTCGTGTTCTACCCAACCAGGCCGCGGATAGTATTGTCGTATCTCTCCGTAAGCACGGCCCCGTATTCTGCCGTGCCCATCCAGAAGCATCACGGTCGTGCCCGTGGTTCCCTGGTCGATCGCCAGCACGTGATCGCGCATCCCGACGCCTTCCTTTGTTAGAATTACAAGGGACCGTCGCCCTTGGGCACAAGCCCCGCGGGGGCTCAAACTCAACGGCTTGCGTGAAGCTGGTGCCAAAGCCATGATATGCGCGCGCGGTGGAAGTGGTCCTTTGATGCAACCAAATAGACGGGACTGAAGCGATGAGCGAGCCACTCGAAAACAAAGCCGCCCTGATTCACTATTTCGAAAGCGGCGCGAAGCCACAGGAAAAGTGGCGGGTTGGCACCGAGTACGAAAAAGTTGCCGTGTCGGCACGCAACGGCCGCGCCTTGCCTTTTTCCGGGCCGCGGGGGGTCGAAGAGATTCTGCGCCGGCTGGTCGATCGCTACGGTTTTGAACCCGATGACGAGCACGGCCGCGTGATCGCGTTGCGCGGCGAGCGCGCGCCCATAACGATCGAACCGGGGGGGCAAATCGAACTGTCGGGCGAGCAATGCGAGACGATCCACTGCGCGCACAGCGAATTCACACGCCATATCGAACAACTGGTCGCGATCGGTCACGAACTTGACGCGGTTATCCTCGGCCTTGGGATGCAACCGGTCAGCCGAATCGACGAAATCGAGCTTTTGCCGAAAGATCGCTACCGGATCATGTACCCTTACATGGCGCGAAAGGGGCGGCTTGGCCAGCGGATGATGAAGCAGACCGCCGGGGTCCAGGCGAACCTCGACTACAGCGACGAGGCCGACGCAATGCGCAAGTTGCGGCTGAGCATGGGAATTGTTCCCATCCTCTATGCTGCGTTCGCGAATTCGCCGCTATCCGACGGCGGGCTTAACGGCTATCAGAGCTTCCGCGGCCATATCTGGAGCGATACCGATCCCGACCGCTGTGGCACCCTCGAATTCGTTTTCCGTGACGACGCCGGTTTCGAAGACTACGCGGACTATGCGCTCGACGTTCCGATGTACTTCCTGGAACGCGATCATCGATATATCGATCTGACCGCCGCGCCCGGCATAACCTTCCGCCAATACCTCGAACGCGGCTGGGGCAAGGAGCGCGCAACCGAACAGGATTGGACCAATCACCTGACCACCATTTTCACCGAGGTGCGGCTCAAAAAATACATCGAGGTCCGTACAGCGGACAGTCAGCCGCCCGCGCTGATGCTGGCTCTGCCTGCGCTATGCAAGGGCATCCTCCACGACCGTGATTGCATGACTGGGGCCTGGGACCTGGTCAAACGCTGGAGCTTCGCGGAGCGTCTCGCGCTCACCGACGCGGCGCAGAAGCACGGCCTCGAAGCCCGCGCCGGCCGCGTGAAGTTGCAGGACATCGCGCTCGAATTGCTCAATATTGCAATGATCGGACTAACGCGGCAGCATGCCCTCAACGAGCGAGGCGAGGACGAGAGCATCTACCTGCTGCGTATGCTCGATCAGGTTCGGATGGGCTTCAACCAGGCGAGCCTCACAATCGAGCACTGGAAAGGACGTTGGAACTACGATGTCCAGCGGCTGGTGGAGGGCTGTTCGTACGAAGCTGAAGCGTCGTTTTAACTGATGAGCTTTACGCTTTCCCAGCGCTACATAACGGCTCTGAACTTCGTCCTGATTGCGATCATCGTCTACTTTCTTGCGCAATCTGTGAGCGCTGCGATCAAGTTGCACTTGACCGGCACCGAGATCGGCGAGCAGGAATCGAACGCCGGAGCACCGATAGGGCGGGCCCGGATCGGCCCGCGGCCGAGAATTTTCTACGATACGATCGTAAAGCGCGACATTTTCAATCGTGCGCCGGAGCCCGAAGCCGCTCCGGTCGAGGACGAGAACCTGAATATCACGCTAATCGGCACATCGCAGATAAGCGGTGGCCAGCCTTTCATGATCGTCGAAGATTCCGACGGAGACCAGTCGCTTTACCGCACGGGCGACACCATCCCGAGTGCCGGCCGGGTTCTTTCAATTGGACACAATCGGGCAGTGATTCTCCACAACGGCCATCGCGTCGGTCTCTCGATTCCTAACGAGGGCGAAGGGCAGGTTCCCGCACAGCCTTTCACGTTACCTCGCCGGCGCTTCAACGGTAATCCGATGTACCGAGCCCCGATGCGCTTCAGGCCCTACGGCTCGTTGCCCTCCAAGGGCGTCCATCGCTTGAGCCCGGACCGCTATCTGGTCGACCGTTCGACCGTGAACAACGACTTGCAGAACCTGGCGTCGCTATTCACACAGATTCGCGCAATCCCGAATCTCCAGAACGGGTCGTCCAACGGATTCCGGCTGTCCGAAATCCAGCCGGGATCAATTTTCGAGCAGCTCGGCCTGCGTGATGGAGACATCCTGACCGCAGCCCAGGGTCAGAGCGTAAACGACCCAATGAAGGCCATGGCGCTGCTAAGCTCTTTGCGCGATAGCTCCGCGATCACCCTCAACGTCCTACGCGACGGCTCACCGGTCCAGATTCACTACATCATCCACTGACTCGTCAACGCTGGGTGAGCCTCCAGTAGCTCGCTGTTATGGTCTGTTGACAAGCAGAGTTTTCCACAGGCACGCGTCCCAACGCGACGGAAGCTAGCGTTCATCCATTCTGATAACATCAACACGCCGTAGGGGTTGGAAGGTCATTCTAACGGGGGTGGCGGGGATGGGTTTCAGAACGTCGAAGCACCTGTTACGACATCGGTACGTCCTGGCTGGCATCGTGATCGGGTCTTTAGCGGCACTCCTCGCGGCGGTGACGGTCGTAACACCGGCCTGGGCCCGCCATCGCACCACCGCCATATCCAATCCATCGAGCGAGGAAGGCACGCCGGTTCCTGCCCTGAGCGCGCCGTTCATTTCCGAATGCCTGATGGAGCCCACCACCGGCGCCGTGATCGTCGACAGAGACATGCATAGGCAATGGCCAACAGCCTCCCTCGCGAAGATGATGCTGATGCTGATCGTGGCGCGCAAAATCGAGGACGGCAGCCTCAAGCTCATCGACCGCGTCACGACTTCGGCGTATGCCTCAAAAATCGGGGGCTCCCAGGTCTATCTGAAGGAGGGCGAGACCTTCAGCCTCGACGATATGATGAAAGCGGTAGTCGTTCATTCGGCCAACGACGCGACGGTCGCAGTGGCTGAATACATCGCCGGTTCCACAGATGCGTTTACGGTGATGATGAATCAGGAGGCCGCCCGGCTCGGCCTCAAGGATACGCACTTCTATTCCGTCGATGGTCTGCCGCCGGAAAATGGCCAACAGCCTGATCTGTCGAGCGCCTACGATCTTGCGGTAATCGCGCGCGCGTTGGTGCGTTATCCGGACGTTTTACACTGGTCGTCGATCGATACGGCGCCTTTTCGCGGCGGATTGTTCGAGCTGCGCAACAGCAACCATCTGGTGCGCACCTATTCTGGCTGTGACGGCCTCAAAACCGGCTTCTATTACAAGGCTGGCTTTAATGTCGTGGCGACCGCGCATCGCGATGGTATGCGCTTTATCGCCGTGGTGCTGGGCTCGCCGCGCAAGAATCAGAACTTTCAACTGGCCGCCGAGCTGATGTCGCAAGGATTTGCCGACTACGAGATGCGGCGGGTAGCCAAACAGGGCAGCCCCATCAATCAGTTGGTGCGCGTCCGCGGCGGTGCAACGGCCGACGTCCGACCGGTCTGGGCCAGCAGCGCATCGGTTCTTTTGAAGCGCGCCGAGACCAAAGACGCGTACGCGGTGGTGTATAGGCTACCCGATACGGTCGTCGCCCCATTCAGCGGCGGCCAACAGATTGGCGTTGGCGAAATCGTGGTGGACGGCAAAGTACAACAGGAGATCCCGCTGGTTGCGCCTCATGGCGTCGAACAGGGTTCGTTGCTGTGGCGGCTGATCGGGATGATATAGGGCCGGCTGAACCAGCCGCTGCCCATTCAAACGAAACCGCGAGAAAGCGATTTCGTGGACGCGCTCGGGACCCGGGCTTCCTCAAATGTCGCGGTTGATCTGGTCTTCTATCAGCATCGCGAGGTTGTCGCGGTAGAGCGACGGCCTGAGCCGCATCAGGAGTCCGCGGGCGGCGGCGACCTGCTGCGCCGCCATCGCACGCCCGCAAGAAATCAGCGCGGGGTCGCGGAGCAGATCGAGCATTCGCTCGAGTGCCGGCCCTTCCAGCTTGTTTCCATTGCCAAGGAGCCGGCGCAATTCGGCGTTGGATTGCACTCCCAGCACCACCGGCAGGGACATAATGCCGGCGCGTAGATCGGATCCGACGGGTTTGCCGATCTTTTCCTCCGGGCCGAGAATATCGAGCAGGTCGTCGACCATCTGAAAGGCCAGCCCGACTGCACGTCCCAGGTTGTCCATGGCCGCGATGGTAGGTTCGTCGGCTCCGGCGAGGTCGGCTGCGACCCGGCCGCCCGCCGCAAACAGCGACGCGGTCTTGCGCGTGATCACGGCGATGTAATCATCGAGCACCACCGCCGCCTGGCGCCGCAGGCGCCCCTCCATCACTTCACCCTCGGTCAGTTGAATACAGGCGTGAGCAGCGGTACGCACCAGCCGTTCATCAAATCGTCCGCATAGCTCGAAAGCGCGGCAAAACAAGTAATCGCCAGCCACCAATGACGCTGCCGGACCATAGCGCGCGTAGGCGGAGGGTTTGCCACGCCGCAGCATTCCAGCGTCAATAATGTCGTCATGAAGCAGAGTTGCTGAATGGATTAGTTCAAGAGCAATGGACGCGTCGATTGCATCGTCGAGCTTCGCG
>DATEGX010000344.1:0-9538 GCA_035279875.1 Binataceae bacterium (SeqCode) | reverse complement strand
GCCTCGAATCAGATGAGCAGCGGCCACCAGGATTATCGCGCCGACCGTCGCCGTGGCCAGCGTCACACCGTCATGCACGGGAATGCCCAACTGCAGGAAAATCCACCTGCCGAGCACCGCTCCGACCAGCCCCAGCACGATGTCGGCAATGATTCCGAAACCCTCACCGCTCATCAATTTTCCCGCGATCCAGCCCGCAATTAGCCCGATGATCATTGCTCCGATAAGATGCAACGGCGTGATGCTCCTTTTTGAGGTTGCCGCGCTTGCGGCCAGTTAGTCGCTGAGTCGTCGCATTATATCGCTATCCGGGGGCTAATAATCGCGCCGGCGCCGGAGGCCTCAGGGTGCCGTCACTTCTTTTGTTCCATCGCGCCGCCGCAGCATTTGATACTGCCGCCGCCGCCCTTGGTGACGATCACCTGCGAACCGCATTTGCCACAGATGTAGACCTTACCGAGCTGATTAGCCATTCTCTCAACGATCTCCCGAAAGATAATTATATTCCTTTGCCGCCGCGCTCGCTGGCCTCGCGCCCGTCCCCATTCCTAGATGCCTTTGAAAAGCGGTTTGCGCTTTTCCAGGAACGCTCGCACGCCTTCTGCACGGTCGGCGGTGGTTTGTAGCAGGGCATAGAGATCTTCTTCAAGCCTGATGCCCTGCTCGAGTGTCATATCATAGCCCTTGCGGACCGCTTCCTTGACCAGGCGCACGCCGAGCGGCCCGCGGCTTTCGAGCGTAGCGAGCAATTCCCGCTGAATTGCGCGCAGGCCCGCACGATCCGGGGCCAGGTACGTCACCATCCCAAGCTGCAGCGCTTCTTTGCCGCGAATCGCCTCGCCCGTGAGGATCATCGTCAGCGCCTGGGTCGCGCCGACCAGCCGCGGCAATCTCTGCGTGCCGCCGAAGCGCGGCAGGGCGCCGCGCTGGAGCTGGGTCAAGGCAAACCGGGCGCCGTTGTGCGCGGCTCGCAGGTCGAGCGCGAGCGCAAGTTCCAGGCCCTCGTCGTAGGCGTCGCCGTTGAGTATTGCGACGGTTGGCTTGGAGACCGCGGCCAGGGTTTCGACCATCCGCGAATCCGCTTCGTCATCGAAGCCGGCGCAAAACGCGTTTCCCGCACCGGTCAGAATCAGCGCGCGGACGGAATCGTCGTCTTCGACCGCCTCGGCCAGTTCCATCAGCGTGATCGCCATCGCCCCGCTGACCCGGTTATGCGCGGCCGGGCGCGTGAGCGTCGCGATAACGCACGCGCCGTCGCGCGCGAGTTCGACCGTGCCTGGATCGGCAACCATGCGCCGAGCGCCCGCCTCCGATGCGTGACGCGCGCCGCGCCCGGTGTGATTACTGGGCGATTTACGTGCCATCTGTACGCGACTCGGGCCTCAGTCTAGGAATGCGCCTGATCCTGTTCGCGCGCATGCAGTTCCTTGCGCAGGATTTTGCCGAGCGCGTTTTTCGGCAAGGCGTCGATAAAGGCAATCTCCTCCGGGCGTTTGAAGCTGGCGAGACGGCTGCGGCAAAACTCCTGCAGCTCCGGCCCGGTCGTCTTTTGGCCTTCGCGCACGACGATAAACGCCTTGACCACCTGGCCCCATTCGACCGAAGGAATCCCGATAACCGCTGCTTCATCGACTGCTGGATGGCTCATCAGGACGGTTTCGATCTCAGCCGGGGCGATATTCTCGCCGCCGCGGATTATCATGTCGTCCTTGCGCCCCGCGAAGAAAACATAACCATCCTCGTCGACCCAGCCGAGGTCGCCGGTTGCACGCCAGCCATCGGCCAGCGCGGCGTCGTCCTCGCGCCCGGCGTAGCCTTTCATGATGCGCGGCGTACGGATGATTATTTCGCCGACTTCGCCCGCCGGCAGGAACTTATTGTCATCGTCGCGCACCTGGATCTCGACGTCAGGCAAGGGTTTGCCGATCGAGTTGAGCCGCCGGAGCTTCAATTCCACTTCCTGCGGGGTGCCCTGGACGCGATGATCGTCCGGGCCGAGGATCGTCAGTGAGGACGTGGTTTCGGTCTGGCCGTAAGCGTTGACGAAACCGACGCTCTTCGGAAAAGCCTCGATTGCGCGGCGAATTACCGCAATCGGCATCGGTGCGCCGCCATAGGCGAGGTTGGTGAGCGAGGAAAGATCGGCCTTCGCGAAGCCGGGATCGTCGAGCACCTGCTTCATCATCGTCGGCACGATAAAGGCATGGGTGACGCGTTCGCTCTGCACCAGGCCGAGCCAGGCGCGCGCTTCGAACTGCGGCATAACGATCATCCGGCGGCCGGTCCACAAGTTGGTCATCATCGCGGTGGTGCCGGCGATATGGTAGAACGGCGCGCACACCAGGAAGACCCCGCGGTCAGTGCCGTCGGCCATCTCGACGTTGGCGGTCACGTAGGCGGTGAAGTCGCGGAAGCTCAGCATCACGCCCTTGGGCAGGGAAGTGGTCCCGCTGGTGTACATCAGCACCGAGACGTCTTCGTCCTCGACCTCGGCTTCGTTTTCGTCAGGCTCAGCCTTGCCGATCAGGTCGCTCAAACGCGGCACTTTACCGTCACCCTGGCCGATTGCGATGACCCGCGTATCGTCCAGCTTGGGCGCCAACCTTGCCGCCAGTTCGAGGTAGCGGTCGCCCACCAGCAGCGTATGGGCCTTGGCGGTATTGATCATGTACTCGAGCTCGGGGTCCTTGGCCCGGTAATTGAGCGGCAGAAAGGTCAAACCGGACTTGGCGGCAGCATAGTAGCCGGCGACATACAGATGCGAGTTGGTGTCGAGAATCGCCACGACGTCGCGTTGTTTCAGTCCCAGGCTCTTGAAGACCGCGGCGAGCCGGGCAACCAGGTCGTTGAGCGCCGCGTACGTCAGGCGTTCGTTGCCAAAGACCAGAACTTCCTGATCGGGCACGATCGAGCCCGGAATTGAAATGAAGTTAACCGTGTTCACAAGCCTCAGTACCTCCTGCGCGACTTATCTGCGCGCGGCATCCCGCGTGGGGCCTGCCGAAGAAAATTGCTCGATTCTTGTCGCCAGCCGGCGCTCCAGCTCGAGCCCGGACGCCAGCGAGGTGTTCAACCCTTCCCACACCGCGAGCTTCGCGAGCGCGGCATGCTCGCGCGGGACGCGGCTGAGAGCCAATGCCATCTGGTGCGCGCGGCTTTCGAGCATCCGGCGCGGGACAACTTTGGCGACCAAACCTACAAATAACGCCTGACGGGCGTCAATCCAACGTCCGCTGATACACAAGTCGATTGCCCAGCCGAACTTGAGCCGGCGCGCGGCAGTCTGGGTTCCGGCTACTCCCGGAATCATGCCCAGTCCCGTTTCGGGCAGGCAGAAGCGCGCGTCGTCCGCGGCTATCGCGACATCGCAAAGCAGGGCCATTTCCATCCCGCCGCCGACCGTAAAGCCGTGCACAGCCGCCACGGTTGGCACTGACAAGCTGCGCAATCGTCCCCATACGTCGCGGCGGAAGCGAATCCAGCGGGCCGCGGTGGGCGAGGGCGCCTGGCCGAATTCGCTGACGTCGCCGCCGGTTGAAAATGATTGGCCCGCGCCGGTCAGCACCATTGCCCTGACCTCGGGGTCCTCGTGAATCGCGCTCAGGACTGCGTAGAGGTCGTCGCGCATTTCGACGTTATAGGCATTGAGACGCTCCGGCCGGTTGAGCGTGACCCATGCGACGCTGCCGCGTTTGTCATACTTGACCGCCGAGAAAGCGGATCCGGGGGCATCCGCGTTGGATTGTTGCGCCGCCATTACAAAGGGATTAGTCGGAGCGCCGCCGTAAAAGCAAGGTTCTCGCCCCGCACACCCGGGGCGATCCTTTGATGGCACGCGCGATCAGAGACGGGACCGAATTCGGTCTACGACGAAAGCATCGGCAATCCGGCGGTCTGAGAAACAGCCGGGCGTCCGCGTTCGTAGACCACGTGCCCGCCGACGATCGTCATATCCACTGCAAGATTGACCAGTTCGGCGGCATTGAGCTTGAGCGGATCGGCCGGCAGGACGATCAGGTCAGCCAGCCGTCCGACCTCGATCTCACCGGCTTCGAGACGGCTCAGGCGCGCCGCCCCGGTGGTGAACAGCGCAAACGCTGCTTCAGGGGCAAGGCCCTCAGTCAGCGCCAGCTCGTAGCCCTCGACCGAAACTCGGCCCACAGCGGCCGCGATCGCAGTTAGCGGCTTGGCAGGTGTGACGGGGGCATCCGTACCAGCAGCCAACCGGACGCCGCTATCGAGCAGGCTGCGACCGCGGTACAGGTAGGGAATCAGGCCCGGCTCGCCGGCATATTTGGCGCCGCGGTAGTAGATAAAGCCCGGATTTGTCACCACCCAGCCGGAAATCGCCGCGATCCGTTCTGGATAATCGGGCGGAATCATGCCGCCGTGCTCGATCCGGCATGCAACTCTTTCGAGCTCGCGCTGGCTGACCCGCTCGCGCGCCCGTTCACAGGCCTCCAACACCGCCGCCAGTTCCTCGACCTCGGTCACATGGAATGCGCAATCGAGACCCTGTGACAGCGCGTCGCTGACGAGGCGCATCAGCAGATCCGGCTTCCAGCGCGCAACGTCCATGAACTTGAGGCCCGCGAGCCGGATCCGCGCCGTTTCGGCGGTCTTGCGCAGCGAATTGAGGCCACTCAGGTACTGCGGCCCGACCATCAGGGCCACGCGCTGGCAGATCGAACCACCGGCTACCAGTTTTGCGAAGGTCGCGACCTCATCGGGGCCATTGCGTACCGTAGCATCAGTAAAGGCGGTAATTCCGGCGGCGGCTAATTCGCGGCTATAAAAGCGTGCCCGAGACTCCATCTCAGCAACCGTCACGCGCGGCATCCGGCTCGACAGCCACTCTTCCATCCCGGCCACGAATCCGTTCAAGGCACCGCTGGCATCGCGGCCGACGTAGGTCCCTTCGGGGGGTGCCCAGTCTGGCGATTCGAGGCCCGCAGCCGCGATCGCTCGTGAATTCAACCATGAGCCGTGAAGCGTCTGATGGCGCAGGCGCAAGGGGTTCTTGGGCACCGCCTGGTCAAGCTCGGCGCGGGTCGGACCACGCCGCTCGCGCATCAGCGCCTCGTCGCAACCGAATGCCCGCAGCCAATTGCCCGGCGGGCTCTTGGCCGCCGCAACCCGGAGATCGGTCAGCAAATCGCCAATTGTCCGCGAACGGATCAGCGACAAACCTGCCGCGACCGCCGCACCCTCCATGAAATGCTGATGGCAATCGATAAAGCCGGGGCCTACCGCGCGCCCGGCCAGCGGCACCATGTGAGTACGCGGGCCTATGTGCAGTTTGAGATCTGAATAGCGCCCGTGAGCGATAATCCTGCCCTCGCCGATCGCGACCGAGTCGCTTTCGGGATGACCCAGGATAGCGCCGTCGTGCAGAACGAGGTCGGCCTTTTCAGGGCCCATTTGTCCCACCCCCCTCCATCAACATCATCCGCCCTTGCCCAAGACCCGTAACCATCAAGCCGGCACGCCAGCGATCATGCTGGCGGGCGAATCAGTCGGAAGACGGAAGCGGCTTTGCTTCCTTAATCTTCATTTCGCCTTCGCAGCATTCGAGCGCGCCGGAACCGGCCTTGTTGCACAGAACTTCCGTTCCGCACTTTTCGCACATGTAACGCTTGCCTAATGCATTGGACATCGGCCCTATTCCTCCTACGCTCGAAGAACAGTCAGGATAATTGCTCTGAGTCGCATTTGTAAAGAATTTTACGCAAAACGCCATCAAAGACCGTTCGGCGGTGACTCCGACACGATAGCCGGGATCGCCACTGCACCGTCACCAACAATCACACTTGTTCCGGCCGGCCACGCGCTATGATGCAACATGGCAAGCGCAACAATGCCGCCGTCAGGCAGGGGCGCCGCACTGCTCAGCTTGCCGACTTCCTTATCAGCCAATCTAATCACGGAGCCGATCGCGGGCATGCTGGCGCCATCCATCCTGAGACCGCGGAGGGCGTGCTTGAGCGCCCCGCGAGCGGTCGCCCGTTCGATAGTCTCCTGGCCAACGTAGCATCCCTTGTTGAACGAAATCGCACGTTCGAGCCGGGCTTCGAGCGCCAGGGTGCGTTCGGTGGTATCCACGCCGACGCGGGCCAGTCCGTTTTCGATGCGAACGATCTCGAGCGATTCGGCGCTCAAAGCTCGCGTTTCGGGGCACTTTTGTCGGATTTTTGCCACAACGGCTGCAATCGGGTCGCGCTCGCCGATCAATGTGAAAGCGGGGCCCAAGTATCGCGGCAAATTAGCAACCCTAATGTGCTCGCGGTCGCTGCTGGACCAGGGAGTGAGTTCCCCAGCCTCGCCGCCGAAGACCGCTCGAACCGCTGCCGGCGCATCCGGCCCCTCGATATCGAGCACCGTCATAGCCTCGAGTTCTTCCATCTCGACGTCATCGGCGACCAGCAGCTTTTCGAGATGCTCCCTCACAGCGGCCCATCGCGGGCGCTCAACTTCGAGCCACAATGCCTCGTTTTCCAGCGCATATACGAAGCAATCCGCGATTACGTGAGCACGTTCCGTAACGAACAGGGCGGGAGCGACCGCGCCCGGCTTAAGGCCCTTGATATCGGCGGTGCACATCCCGTGCATGAACGAGACCCGGTCCTCGCCGGTAACCCGAACGATTAGGCGATCATCGAGCACGCGCATCCCGGCGCCAGATTTGATCGCACGATAATCGAGGGCGATCTCTGATTCGGGAGCCACCGTCGAAGTGAGGCTTAGGTCCGCGAGACTCATACTGATTCGAATAGAACCAAAATAGACGCCGAAGCCGTCAAAATTAAGCTAACAGGAAAGAAACCAACGGCTCAATGCCGCCGCCGATAAAATGGCTGCGCGGGCGTGCAAGTCTCCGGGTTCTCCACGCATCGACGCTCTAGTATACTTCAGGCGCGCGAGGAGGATGGTACCATGGGCGCGTTTCTCTTGGGCTTAATCGTCGGTATCGCCATCACGCTCGCCTTCGTGATTTACGACGAGGGCGAATACTTCCTGCGGCTCCACGATGGTGTCAAACGCACGATGGAGCGCTATAAGCAACAGGCTTAGGCTGTCGCAGCGCCATTAATGCGCCAGAAGCCAATTTATTCGGCGATCCGGCGCCATCGCATCGCGTTGGCGGCGGCCGTCTGGATCCTCACCGGCGTGACCCTTGCTGCGCCACAGGCGGTACAGCCGGCGCGTGCCGACGATACGAAGGCCATGGTGGCGCATCTGGCCGATCGATCATTCGAGCTCCTTGGTTCGCTGAACGCTCAAACCAACCGGACCGACTCGAATCCGTTGCTGGGCGCAATCGCCAGCTTCGCCAGCGATGCGCAAAACTTGAGCAAATCATTGGCGCGCGGCGACTCTGCGGCAGCCTCTTCGGCGATCGACGCCCTGCACGCCGATCAAACATCGGTTGATAAACTGCTGAAGGACCATCCTGGAGCGCTCCGGGCGCAGGATTGGGACGGAATGCGGCAGCAACTGGCCACATTGGCCGCCCAAATCCCGCACGTTGCTACCGCAAGAACCGACGTTGGCGGCATCGGTCCGCCGGAGTCCGGTCCCGCGGCCACGCCGAGCGCGGCAACAGCGCCCGAACTGCCAAAACCCTCGGCGGCTAGCGCATCGACCCCGGCTGCGGCCGAATCCGCCGCTGGCAGCAACGATGCGCCTCGGATTGTGATCGCCTCGCGCGAGACGGACGGCGGCGTAACCAGGCTGCGCGGCTTTTTCGAAGGCGATGCGCTCAAGTCGGCTGGAATCTACGAGGGCGCGAGCGAACTCAGGTCGTTCAAGGTTGACGACGTTCCGGGTCGCCAGAAGGTCGAATTCGATCTGAGTCTCGGCGAGGCCTCCGCCGCAACAAGGTTGCGCGTTACCGATGCCGAAGGCAGAAGTGCCGAGGCCTCCGCGATTGATTCGTCGAGCGCAGAGCCCGCGACGGCGATGGCTCCTCCAATTGACACGACCGCGGAAGCCCCATCTTCAGGCGGGGCACTCGAAAGCGGGGTCGAGGTCGATCGCGGGTTGGGTTCGGCCGGCGCTGAAGACAGCGCTTCGGTAGCCGAGATTCCCAGCCACGGTCCGCCCGTGCCGTCGCCCTCCAAGCGCCATTCGCTGGGCGGCAAACTCGGAAACGTACGAATCGAAATTGCCGGAGTGACTCGGACGCAGAATCTGCCGCCGGCCTACGAAATTGTCGGACAGATTATCGGAACGGGGGTGACTCGCGCCGGCATCTTCGTGAACGGCCGAATGACCCAGCAAATTCCGATCGCGGACAGCGCGGATTCCACCGCCTTCGATCAGCGGCTGATGGCCGAAGGCGGTGCGGTTACGGTTCGCGCCTACGGGGTCGGCGATCAGTTCACCGAAACCCAGGTAGATCTCGCCGACGCCGGAGAGAATACGTTCGTATCTGCGGCGCCGCTCACGCCGGCGGGTCCCGCGATTCAGATAACCGCCGTGAGTCCGCTGGCGGTCAATCTCTACCAGGTCAGCGGGGTTATTTCGGGGCGCAGTATCGCTTCGGCGGGGCTCTACCAGAACGGCGCGCTCGCGCAGAATCTGAGCCTTGGCGGCGGAATCGCGGGAATATTCGGAGCGCTGATCCCCGGCGATTATCGTAGCCTCAACTTCAGTACGCGATTCAATCCGGCGGCCGGACCGGCGTCGATTCGGGCGTTTGACGCAACCGGCGCGTATACCGAGCAGCCGATAGTGATCGCGGGCGCTTCGCCCTACGGCGTGAGCCCTTATTCAGCAGCGAATCCGTACGGCGGCGCCTCCCGTTCGATCCCCTATTACGGTCCCGGCAGCCCGCGTCCGCTGCCGCCGGGCTCGACCCGTCCGCTCTGGTAGGGCCGGGCCTAGCGCAAACCGGCTTGTCCGAAGCCGGATGATTACGTTAGCCTAAGGGTTTAAACCAGCCCTACAAGAGCTAATCCAATATGTTGATTCAGGCGACCCAACTTAGACCCGGAATGATCCTCGATTACAACAAAGCGCTGTGGCGCGTGATGACCATCAACCACATTACGCCGGGTAACTGGCGCGGGATGGTGCAAACGAAGCTGCGCAATATCAAGACCGGCAGCCAAACCGAAAACCGCTTCCGCTCTGAAGATCGCGTCGAACGGATAATTCTCGACCAGGTGCAGATGGAATTCCTTTATCGGGAAGGCGACCAGTTTCACTTCATGAATACGGAGACCTACGACCAGATCACCCTGCCGGAAGAACTGGTCGAGGACGTCGAGGGCTTCCTGGTCCCCAACACCAAGGTTGAAGTCGAGTTTTTCGAGACCACGCCACTCAACGTCTCGGTGCCGAAAACTATCAATCTCAAGGTGGTCGAAACTGAACCGGGAGTGAAAACGGCGGCGGTCACCAACACGCTCAAACCGGCCACCACCGAGACCGGCCTGGTGATCCAGGTGCCGCATTTCGTGGCCGAAGGCGACGTCATCACAATCAACACCGAAACCCACGAATACGTCTCGCGATCGAAGTAAGGCGAGACGGC
>DATEGX010000343.1:0-23104 GCA_035279875.1 Binataceae bacterium (SeqCode) | reverse complement strand
ACAATGATTTGATTCCAGTTTGCGAGCTCAATCGGGTATTTAAATTCCACTCCTAAGTGATCTGCTAACGAATAGAGCCCTTGCTGCAACACGTTCATACAATGAAATACGCAGGCCGAATGCTGCCCAACTGCAAAGCATCGTGAGGCGTCCCACATGTCGGGCTGTGCATCAGCATAGCGCTCCCAAGCAGTACCCCACACTTTATCTGGTTCGGCATAATAGTGGGCGGTGATTAAAGGAACGTGTAAGAAGAACCGGCGCCTTAGTTGGTCCTCGGCGACTTCGAGTAACACGCGAATATCTGTTCGAATAGTTGACATGGTAACGTCAAGCTCGATTCGTTTCTGCAATCTCTCAACACGATCACCGCAGGCGTCCACATTCAGATCAGATGTCGTGTCGGCGAGTTGCTCTAAGGCGGTAAGCAGCATGCCGCGACTTGAGTCCGGCAGAGAACTAAATCGCGCCGACGCGTCGAAGGCCGCGTAGCGATCTTCGATAGATTTCAAGGCGACGAGCGCGCTACAAAGAAAACCAACGGGAGATTCCACCATGTCCCAGAGGCTTATCAAACCACCGTTGATGAGCCAAGTATATTTGCGCCCTAATTAGGGCACGCACTTCTCGCGTGCTGAGCTATCCGCTACAACGCCGTCCATGACACCTGAAGCGGCAGCGAACGCGGCAGATCCGCGCGTGGCCCTGACGAAATCCGAAGCGGCACATTCGCTGATCGCGAGCTTTCTCGGATGGACGCTCGACGCCTTCGACTTCTTCGTGCTGGTGTTCGTACTGCCGCGAATCGCCTCGGAATTCCACAGGTCGATTGCCGACCTCGCCCTCACGATTACGTCGACCCTCGCGATGCGGCC
Organism: Binataceae bacterium (SeqCode); assembly: GCA_035279875.1. GTDB lineage: Bacteria > Desulfobacterota > Binatia > Binatales > Binataceae > JAMXLL01. The sequence continues at coordinate 22,229 of DATEGX010000343.1, read as the reverse complement.
GGTTGGCGCATTGATTTTCGGCTGGATGGCGGACCGCTACGGCCGCAAGTTACCGCTGATGATCGACGTGCTGTTCTATTCGGTTATCGAATTCGCGACCGGGCTGGCGCCGAGTTATCGATGGTTTCTATTTCTCCGCACGCTGTACGGAATCGGCATGGGCGGCGAATGGGGTGTCGGCGCCTCGCTCGCGATGGAAGCGGTACCTGCCGCCCAGCGCGGTCTCCTGTCCGGTCTGCTGCAGGAGGGTTACGCGGTGGGCTACCTGCTCGCCGCGGGGGCTTTTTTCTTCGTCTATCCGCATTTCGGATGGCGTCCGTTGTTCTTCCTGGGCGGGATGCCGGCGCTGCTGACGCTCTATATCCGCTCCAACGTGCCGGAGTCGAAGGCCTGGCAACGGGTCCGGCCGAGTGCCTCGACCATCTGGCGCGCGGTGCGCACCAATCGGGGCCTATTCGTCTATCTGGTCGTCCTGATGACGATGATGAACCTGATTTCGCACGGGACCCAGGATCTCTATCCGACCTTCCTGGAGAAGGGGCGGGGACTGGACCCGGCCCAGGTCGCAACTATCGCGGTGATTTACAACATCGGTGCCCTGGCGGGTGGATTGGTCTTTGGCCTGGCCTCGGATTGGCTCGGGCGTAGGCGTGCGATGGTTAGCGCTGTGCTGATCGGGGTGCTGGTGGTGCCGTTATGGGTTTTTCCGGCGTCGCTGGTGCTGCTGACCGGCGGGGCCTTCGTCATGCAATTCATGGTGCAGGGCGCGTGGGGCATAATTCCCGCCCACCTGGTGGAAATGTCGCCGCCGGAGGTGCGCGGCCTGTTTCCCGGATTGGCCTATCAATTGGGTGTGCTGTTTGCCGCCAACGCGGCTTTCGTTGAAGCCCTGGTTGCCGAACGAGTCGGCTATACCATCGCGTTGGCGATGGTCGCCTCGACGGTTTTGCTGCTTGGTGCTATCGTCATCGCGTTTGGCAACGAGCGGACGGGATTCGATCTGCATACGGTGTGAAGCTGGCCTGTCAATGGCACTTTTGCGGGGCATAATCGCACGCTTATCCCTTCTGGCGGTTGGCCTTTCCATGCGCGACGGAATGCGCTAAACGGACCTTAATGCTGGAGGTCACACGATGAAATTCGGAATCTTCTACGAGATTTCGGTGCCGCGTCCATGGGACCGCGAAACCGAAAAGCGCGTGTTCGACAATTGCCTCGAACAGGTCGCGCTGGCCGATGAACTGGGTTTCGATTCGGTGTGGTGCGTCGAGCACCATTTCCTCGAAGAGTATTCGCATTGCTCGGCGCCGGAGATTTTTCTCACCGCCTGCGCAATGAAGACCAAGAAGATGCGGGTCGGCCACGGTATCGTGGTCTGTGTTCCTGAGTTCAATCATCCTATTAAGATTGCCGAACGTACCGCCACCCTGGACATCATTTCGGGGGGACGCCTGGAAGTGGGCACCGGCCGCTCGGCCACCTGGAACGAACTCGGCGGTTTCCGCGCCAATCCTGACGAAACCAAGAAGACCTGGGACGAATTCGTGCGCTGTCTACCTAAAATGTGGACGCAAGAGCGCTTCGGCTACCAGGGCCGCTCGTGGTCGATGCCAGTGCGGGCGATTATTCCGAAGCCGTACCAGAAACCCCATCCTCCGATGTGGGTTGCGGTGACCAGTCCGGGAACCGAGATCGACGCCGCCGAACGTGGCATGGGCGCGCTGGGGCTGACTTTTGGCTCGGTCAAGGAGCAGGAAGACAAGGTCAAGGCGTATCGGAAGATTATCGCCAACTGCGAGCCGGTCGGCGAATTCGTCAACGACAAGATCAGCACGGTCAACTTCCTCTATTGTCATGAGGATACCGAAACCGGCAACAAGGTCGGCCGCCGCCTGCTGGGGACCTTCAATTTCCTGGCCGCGCAGTTGCTGGCCGCCCGCGAGGCTTACCCGACCCGCTCCTATCCGTCACTTGGATTGCTGCCGGAACTGCGCCGCGAGACCTCCGGCCCGGCGGACGCAGCCGGAGTGCCCGAAGGAATCGCGATCGGCGACCCGGAACGCGTCCTGCGCGCCTGCAAGCGCTGGGAATCGTGCGGTGTTGACCGCGTCAATTTCCTGCTGAACGCGCTCGAGACCGTGCCGCAAGAGCAGGTGCTCAACAGCTTGCGCACCTTCGCCAAGCATGTGATGCCGCATTTCCGGGACGCGAGCACGCAGGCTGCCGCCGCCGGGGGAGGCCGCTAATGCCGCTCGTCGGAACGATGGACGTTGCTGCGTTCGTGGGAGCCGGCAATATCCGCGAGATCCACGGTTTCAAGACCGAGCCGTGGGTGCTCAAAGGCGCTCAGATTCTGAACGTCTACTACGAGATCAACAACGACACGATCGCGAGTCTGCTGCCGGTGACTCTGCGGCCGGTAATTCCAGCTTACGGGATGTTTGTCGTAACCCGCTATCCCGATACTCCGATTGGCCCGTTCACGATCGCCGAGGTGCGGGTCGGCTGCAGAGCGGGCGTGCGTCCCCGCGGCTTCGTGCTGCGCGCCTACGTCGATAGCGAGGCGGCGGCCAACGAGTTGGCCCAGCGCTGGGGTTACCCGGCGTTCCCAGCGAAGGTAAAGTTGCGCCCGTATCACGACCGCGCCGTAGCAGAAGTTGTTACGTCGGATGGAAAGAAGGCGCTTGAAGTCGAGATGCTCGACCGCGAATTCATCTCGGGCGGCGACGTGCAGTACATCTCGAGCATGCACATGGCGCGCAACAAGGAGGACGCCAAGGTCATCGTTGTGCAGGTCGACCCGGAATGGGTCTTCCATAAAGCGGAACGTGGCCGTCCGCATCTGATCGCGCTCGATTCGAAGGCGTGGGGCGTCGGCGACATGCTACGCGCCGATTATCCGATCTCGGCGACCTTTACGACCTGCGACGTGACGCTGACGAGCATCCGCTACATTTGTGATCCGAATCAGGACGCGTTTCGCGGCACGACGCAGCTTGCCGCTTAGCTATTATCTTCGCGCGTAGAAAACCGGCCAGCGGCACGATGCCCGCCGGCCGGTTTCATTTGCGGAGACTCGCTCGACTAAACGGGCTACTTCCTGGTGCGGCCGGCGGTGCGATAGTCGCCAAAGCGCGAGTCGCGCTCGTCGAGAGCTGTTTTGACATCTTTGCGCATGCTCGCCATGTACTCGCGCGATGACGCTTGATGGAAGCACAGCGCCTGGATCTCGGTTGCGGATCGGATCGCGGCACGCGCCCCCATGATTTCCATCGCGCGATGCACCACGCGCTTGTTGAGCGCCTGCAGATCGCGGGGAATCTTGGCAACCCGGCGCGCGACGTTGAGCACTTCCTGCTCGAGCGTGGCAGCCGGGAACGCGCGGTTGGCAAAGCCCATCGCCGCCGCTTCGACGCCGCTTATCGAGTCGCCGGTCAGCATCATCTCCATCGCGTTGCGCATCCCCATCAACCACGGATGGTACGCGCAATCGGGCGTGGACATCGCACGCACCGGCGGGTAGCCGATTTGCGCGTCTTCGGCCACGTAGACCAGGTCGCAAGCGGTCGCCAATTCCGTGCCGCCGGCCAAACAAAAGCCGTGCACCTGTGCGATGATCGGCGTTGCCATGTCCCACATCTCGAACCATCCGTCGACCAGATGGCGTGGCCAGGTGCCCTCGCCAGGTGACACCACACGCGGCAGAGGTTCGTTCGGCGATTGAGCGAGGTCATATCCGGCGCTGAAGCATTTGCCATTGCCGCGGATAATCACCGCACCGATTTCGCCGTCGGCGTCGGCCGCACGCAAGGCGTCGAAGACCTCGGCGCGGAGAGCATTGGAGAGAGCGTTGCGCTTTTCGGGCCGGTTCAGCGAGATACGGCGTATGCCGGTCTCGGGGTCGTCGGTTTGGATAAACTTATAATCGGGCATTTGGGTGTCTCGCTCCGTTTGGATCGTCTGATCAGGTTGCCATGAAGCCGCCGTCGACCGGCATAGGCAAGCCTGTGACGTACGAGGCGCGGTCGGAGCAGAGCCAGGCGACAGCCTCGCCGATTTCTTCGGGCTCGCCCAGGCGCTTGAGCGGTTCGGATCGTGCGAAACGCTGTTCGGCGTCGGGCCGGTTTTGCAGCAGGCGTCCCATCATCGGCGTGCGGATCGGGCCGGGACATACCGCGTTGACGCGGATGTTGTGCTTGCCGTACTCGAGGGCCGCGGCGCGCGTGAGGCCGGCCACGCCGTGCTTTGCCGCAACATAAGCGGGCATCCCGCGCACACCGGCCAGTCCCGCACCCGAGGAGGTGTTGACGATTGAACCGCCGCTGTTCTGCTTCAGGAGCTGGTTGAGCTCCGCTTTCATGCAGAAGAACACGCCGGTCAGATTGATCGAGATGACTCGTGCCCAATTCTCCTCGCTGCACTTATGGGTGTCGCCGCCCTGGCCCTCGATGCCAGCGTTGTTGAAGGCGCAGTCCAGCCGGCCGTACGCCTGCACCGCCTTGGCGACCGCGGCCTCGGCGTCGCTCCAATTCGCGACGTCGCACTTGACGAAAATCGCATGGGCACCCAAATCCTGGATGATTTTGAGGGTGCGGTTGCCGCCTTCCTCGACCACGTCCGCGAGCACCAGCTTGGCGCCTTCGCGCGCGAAGATGCGCGACGTGGCCTGCCCGATGCCCGACCCGGCGCCGGTAATTAACGCCACTTTGCCGTCCAGTATTCCAGCCATAGCCATTTCCTCCTGATTGGTAAGCTCAGACCGGCCATCGGAGCCGTTTTCTGAGCGGATTGCGCGTCCAAGGATTGTCGCGGTTCGCCTAACTAAATAGGCGATGAAACGAGGCGTTCACAATAGGCGCGGGTTTGTCCCGGTGAAAAGCGAATAGCTCCGCGCCCTATTGTTTAAGCTGCGCGCGTGCGGCTAAGACGGTTTCGCGCTGACCGGTTGCCCGTCGATGAGACTTTCGGGCGGCGTCACGATAACAGTCTCGCCGCCGTCGAGGCCGCTTTTCACCTCGAGCCCGCTTTCGAATTCGCGGCCGGTCAGAACCGGTACACGCCGCGCGACGCTGTCACGCACGACCCAAACGTAGCTCGTGTGTCCCTCCCTGATCACGGTATTTTTTGGGATCACCACGGTCGGCTGGCTTGAAGCGGCAACCGGCGCCGCCAGGAAGATGATTTTGGCGCTCATCTCGGGGCGTACAATCGCAAGGTCAGGCTTCAGAATCCGCACTTCGACCTTGACCGTGCCTTTTTGGCGGTCAGCTTCGGGATAAATCTTGACGACCCGGGCCTCGAAGTTACGGTCGGGATAGGCGTCAAGGACCACCGTCGCCGGCATTCCCATCAGGACTTTGGCGATATCGTTTTCGCTGATATCCGCCTCGACCCGCATATCTTCGGTGTCAGCGAGTTGCACAATGTCGGTGGTGCCGCCGCCAGCCTGGATATCGCCCCCGTAATTAATCGTATCGCCCACTTCGCGGTACTTTTGCAGCACCACGCCGTTGATCGGCGACGTGATGACGCATTGACCGACATTGAAGCGCGCATACGCGATTTCGGCGTCGGAATGACGCACATTGGCCTGCGCGACCGCCAGCGCGTTTTCGGCAACATCGAGTTGATCCTGCGAAACCACGTGTTGAGCAAAAAGCTCGCGCGCTCGTTGTGCTTTTACCTGCGCGAGTTCCACGTTCGCGACGGCGAGTTCGCGGTCGGCGAGCGCCTGCCGGAGCTGGGCCTGGTAGTCGCGATCGTCGATGCGCGCGAGCAGGTCACCCTTGCGCACATGGCGGCCTTCTTCTATCGGCTCAGAGACAATCTGGCCGAGGATCTTGGTGCCGACCGTAATATACTTGTCGCGGGTCACGACATAGCCGGAGCCGCTGATCAACGGCCGCGGCTGTTCCGCAGCGATAATCGTGGCCGTGGCGGTCTGCACTTCGAGCGGTCGCCCTAGCGTATGAAGGTAGGTTTCGTAACCGGCCGCGCCGACGATCGCGATGATCATCAACGCCAGCACAAATGGCAGAAACCGGCGGCGCGGCGGCGGGGCTTCACTGCGTGTTATCCGCAGCGATTCCAGTTCGCGGATATTCGGGCCGCGAGTCGACTCCGGCGCCATCGCCTAACTCTTCCGTAGTGCGTCGACCACCGCCAGACGCATCGCCTGGCGAGCCGGCAGCCAGCCGCCCAGCAGACCCATGGTAGCGGCAAAAATCAAAGCCTCGATCACGATCGTCGAAGTAACCCGAAAGCTGAAAGCCATGCTGGAAAAGGTGACGAAGTTTCCGAAGGTCGTCGACCAGCCGTTCATCGGCAGTGCCAGCAGCACCCCGATCACTCCTGCACCCATCGCGAGTGCGATCGATTCGGCCAGAAACGAACCCATCACCGCACCCGGACCGAAGCCCAAGGCGCGCAGCGTGCCGATTTCGACGGTACGAGCCGAAACCGCCGCGTACATCGTGTTCATCGCGCCAAAAATCGCACCGATACCCATGATCAGCGCGACGATCATCATCAGCTTGCGCAACTGCGTCGCCACGGAGGCTTCGTCGCTGTAGTAATCCTGCTCGCTTTCAGCCTCGAGATTGATTTTTGGGTCGTTGGCAATGCGCTTGATGAGGCCGGCCGGGTCTGCACCAGGTGCAAGCTTGATCCGCGCGCAGGCGTAGTACGCGCCTCGCCGCGCCTCGTCTTGCACGCTATGAATATCTCCCCAGACTTCCGATTCGAACGAACTTCCGTTCGCTTCGAAAATGCCGACCACCTTCCAGGTGCCGCGGCCGAAGTGCAAGATCGCACCGAGCCGGCAATCGACATAGCGGCCGACCAAGCCCTTGCCCACGATTACCTCGTTCAGACCGGGCCGGAACATTCGGCCCTCACTGATGTGCACCTGGTCGTGCACTTCGAGTGCCATGGGCATAACGCCGCGAAAAACGATATTCTCGCTGGGACCACCAATCCGTTGCAGCAACGTCTGGACCGGCAATTCTGGCGAGGCTAGCGGGTTGCCAGCCGCGTCACGCCGAATTCCGGGCAAGTATTTCAACGAATTGAATTGGTCGATCGTCATCAGGGAGTAGGTCTCGGTGGTGGCGCCGCGCCGCACCACAACCATATTATCGGGCGAACCGGCATCCGTGATCGCTGTTCCGATTCCCGCCACCATTGCCATGACGATGACGAATACCGCCACGACCAGCGCGATACCGCCGGCGGTCATCGCGGTCGAGATGCGCCGGACCAGGAGGCTGCGGATGTTGTACTTGAGCGGGATGGCCATCAGGCGACCATCCTCAGCGCGTCGACAATATTGCGTTTGCTCGCCGAATAGGCGGGCACCAACGCGCTCACAATACCCAGCAGCGCGGCGAGCACTATCGTTTCAACAACAATCCCTGACGAAACGCGTACATTGGCCAGCGGACCCGCCGCAGCCGCTCCGACAGTGTAAATCTTGAAGGTAAGATAGGCCGCGCCGCATCCGAGTGCCCCGCCAAGCAACGCCACCAGTACCGACTCGGATAGGATCATGAACAGGATGGTGCCCGAAGGAAAACCTATCGATCGCATCACTGCGATTTCGGCCCGCCGCTCTCGTATAGACATGGCGGCCGTGTTGGCCGCGACCAGGCCAATAGTGATGACCACGACGAAGCCCAGCACCTCGGCCAGTTGAAAGAAGATCCTGAAATTGTCGAGGAAATTCCCTATAAACGACGCTTCCGACTCGCTCAGGGTCTCGGCTGAGGAATTGGCGAATTCCTGGTCAAGCGCGGCCATCACCTTCGGCACCGAGGAAGCCTGGTCAACCCGCACCCAGAAGTTGTCGACGAAGCCGGGTTCTCCGGCGGCTTCTTCGAGGTAATCGCGGCGGAAAAGCATGAAACTCGGTGGCGCCTTGCCGCCGAGGGTGCCAACGATATTCAGCGACAGGTTGAAGGGATAGATCGTGCCACGCAGCATGATCTGCTGGCCGACGTGCCATTTGAACTCCTTCATCGTACTCGATCCGACGAGAGCGGCCGTGCGCAATTCCTTGAACTGCTCGATGGCCTCTTTCGACATTCCCCAATCCGGCCACATGATGTCGATTTGCTCCGGATCGACCGCCAGATTCGGGAACTGGTCATTGACTTCGTGGTAGACGCCGCCAAACCAGCTCTCCGGCACCACGGCGACTACGTGTGGCGTCGCGGCGATGCGCTGCTTGTAGGATTGAGGGACCGCGTAGGCAAGACCGGCTTTGTTGTGGCAGGCGACCCGCAGCGAAGTATCGCGATCCGCCAGGATCTGCCGGGCCACTATCGGGACACTGGCCAAGGCGCAGAAGATGAACAGTGAGACCGCAATCGACAGGATCGTCAGGATCGAACGCCGCCGGTTGCGGCGCAAATTCTTGAACACCAGCCCTACGTATTTCATCTTGCTCGAAACGGCGGCCGCTAGTTGCGCGCGGCAGCCGCAACCTCCGTCGCTTTCCCAGCTTCCGCTCCGACCAGTATGCCTTTGTCGAGCCGGAAGATTTGCTCGACATAACGTTCCGCGCGCATATCGTGCGTGACCATCACGATTGTTTTGTCGAACTGGCGGTTCAGCTCCGTAAGCAGGGTGAGTATATCTTCCGCGGAAACGGCGTCGAGGTCGCCGGTCGGCTCGTCCGCCACCACGATGGTCGGGTCGGTAACGATCGCGCGCGCAATCGCCACCCGCTGCTCCTGACCGCCGGAGAGTTGACGCGGATAATGGCCCATCCGATCGGCCAAACCGACTGCGTTGAGGGCAGCCTCCACATGGGATCGGCGTTCGGCCTTCTTAAGGGGAGTCAGCAACAAGGGAAGCTCGACGTTCTCGAACGCAGTGAGCACCGGAATCAGGTTGTAGAATTGAAACACCAGCCCGATGTGTCGCGCGCGCCAGGCAGCCAGTTGCGCCTCCTTCATCCCGGTAATCTCCTCACCGCCCACCGCGACCCGCCCCGAGGTCGCGTGGTCGATACCCGCGATAAGGTTGAGCATGGTGGTTTTGCCGGAGCCCGACGGCCCCATGATTGCCACGAAGCGGCCCGCGGGCACCCTTACGGTGACGTCGTCGAGCGCGCGAATTTCGAATTCGTCGCGCCGGTAGATGCGCGTCACATGTTCGAGGTCCACTGCGTATTGCTCGGCCATCCAGGCCTCCTGTTGGGCGCGGCATCGGATATCCGGCCTGCCACGCGTTCGCAAGCGTCTCCGGCCCGCGCCTTCTGGCTGACCACTTCCCGAAAATGCCAGTCGGCTGGCGTTAGGCCTGGTGCAGGTTGCGCCCTGCAGCGGTTTATAAACGATACCGGGTCGCTAAGGCGCAGGCCACCGCCCAAAAAATGCGTACACGGTCCGATTCAGTATCAGTTCAGCGCACACAAGAAATAGGCAATGCGGTTTTCACACGAGTACGCACTAACCTTGCCCAGAATGAATCGGCTCAACGAAGATCATCCTCGTCGTCGGGCCGTTTACGCATAACGCTGACTTCGCCTTGTGCATCCCTGCGCAAGCGGTCGATCATACGTCCGCCGGCGAGACCGCGCCAGTCGCAAAATAATGTGCGAAAAATTCGAACGGAGATAATCAGTCGATTTTATAACGCTTGCGTTTGCGCCATAGTGTCGACGAGTTGATCCCGAGAGTCTGAGCAGCGTCTTCAAGTGTCGGTGATTCCGCCAACACGCGTATTATATGCTCGCGTTCCATATCTTCGAGGCTGACCGGAGCCAACGTTCCGGAAGAGCTATCGGGTGATTCACGAAAAACGCTATCCGGCAAATGTGCCGGCGTGATCAGATCGCCGCTGGCGAGCACCACCGCGCGCTCGATCGCATTGCGCAATTCGCGGACGTTGCCCGGCCAGCCATAGCGCGTCAATGCCGCCGGGGTATCCGCGGCGAAGCGCAATTGCGGCCGCCGGTTTCGCAGCGCGGTGACCTGCAGCATGTGCTGCGCAAGGGCCAGTATATCCTCGGCGCGTTCGCGCAATGGCGGGACCCGCAAGGTAATGACGTTGAGGCGATAATAGAGATCGTCGCGGAAGCGATGGGCCGCGACTTCGGCACCAAGGTCGCGATTGGTTGCGGCGATGATCCTGACATTGACGCGCAGGGTCTCGACCCCGCCGACCCGCTCGAAAGTCTGCTCCTGGACGAAACGCAGGAATTTGGTCTGCAGTGCCGGGCTGAGATCGCCGATCTCGTCGAGGAATACCGTGCCCTGGTTGGCCGCCTCGAGTCGTCCTGGCTTGTCCTTTACCGCGCCGGTGAAGGCACCTCGCATATGTCCGAAGAGCTCGCTTTCGAGCAGATGCTCCGAGAGAGTAGTGCAATTGACAATTACGAACGGCCTGGAGCTGCGCGCGCTCCACTGATGGATCTGCTGCGCGAGTACGTTCTTGCCGGTCCCGCTTTCGCCCACCAGTAGAATGGTGGCTTCGCTGGCGGCGGCTTGCCGGGCCGTTTCCAGCAAGCGGCGCATCGCGCGGCTTTGCGAATCGAGCAGCGGACGCTCTTCGATCTGGTTGCGCAGCTCGCGGTTTTCGGCGCGCAGATGCTGGAATTCGAGCGCGCGTTCGGCCAGATGCTGGATCCGATCGAGCGTGAACGGCTTGGTGATGTAGTCAAATGCCCCCGACTTGATCGCCGCGACCGCGTTTTCCACGGTGGCATAGGCGGTCATCAGGATGACCGACGTATCTGGGCGCCGGCGTTTGATTTCCTGGAGCAGTTCAAGCCCGTTAAGTTCCGCCATTCGATAGTCTGTTAAGACCAGGTCCGGTGCGGCAGAAAGCAGTTCGAGCGCACGAGCCCCGCTCTCCGCACCGATAACCTCGTAGCCGCAGCTGACGAAAAAAGTCATGAGACCGGCACGAATATTTTTTTCGTCGTCGACGATCAGGATTTTTGCCATATCATCTCGCGGCCGGTGGGAAGCTCGACCGTAAACCGGGTGCCCTGGCCGACCGAGCTCTCGACGAAAATGCGCCCCCCATGGGCTTCGACGATCTCTTTCGCGATCGCAAGGCCGAGTCCAGCGGAGCCCGGTTGAGAGCCGTTGACGTGCCATTGCGCGAAACGCTCGAACAGATGCTCGCGAACTTCGGCCGGGATTCCAGGCCCGGTGTCACTCACCTGCAATTGCAAGAAGGCGCCGGCCCGCTTAGACGAAGCCGTGATGGTGCCGCCGCTCGGGGTGTAGCGAAGCGCGTTGGCGATCAGATTGGAGATCACCCAGGAGAATTTTACGGGGTCAACGCGGCCTTCCAGTTCAGTGCCTTCGATGCGAGTCTGCAGCGCAACCTGCTTCTGCTCCGCCTGACGGGCGAACGTCTTCGTCACCATTCGGAGCAATTCCGCCAGATCGATGGTGATCGTATGGATGGTGATCGCGGCGCCCTGGCCGCGGGCAAGGTCGAGCAGGTCGTCGGCCAGCCGGCTCAGCCTGGCGACATCCTCCTCGATCGAAGCCGCCATCGCACGCGGCTCGCTGCTCAAGTCATTACGCCGGCGCAGGAGTTCCGCCGTCAATGCCAGCGAGGTCAGCGGGGTCTTGAGCTCGTGCGACAGTGTCGCCACCAGATTGGTTCGTGCGCGATCTTTGTCGCGCAAGAAGGTTATGTCCTGCAGGATCAGGATGGTGCCGAACGATTCTCCGCCCTCTTGCTTGAGCGGCACCGCCTTCAAAACGTAGGTGTGATCGCGCCCGCGCACGTGCAGGTCGATCTCGATGCGCTGGGCGTCGACCGGCTGGCTCGCCATATTCTGCAGGGCGGAGCGCACGCGCAGGTAATGCGGATGGTTGCTGTTGAGATCGTCGAACGGACAGCCGAGAGCGTCGCCGCGTTCGATTCCCAAAATGAAGCCGGCGATCTCGTTGATATGGGTGACGATGCCCTTCGGGTCGATCAGGATAATGCCGTCCTCGATGCTTTCGATAATCGCTTCGGTCTTGCTTTTCTCGTAGATCAATCGTCCGACGTTGAGCTTCTCGAACTGCTCAAGCCGCTCGGCCATCCGGTTGAATTCGGAAGCCACCGACTGCAATTCGTCGAGCGGCTGTTCGCCGAGCCTCACTGAAGGCCCGTGCAGGCTGAAGCTGCGGAGGTGCTCGGTCAGATCGGCCAGCGGGCGCGAAATGTTCCAGGCCAGGGTCCACGACAGCATCGCGCCGAGCAGCAGCAGTGCGAGGAGGCCGAAAACGAACTCCGAGGCCAGCCGGTCAGCCATCCGGTTGGTGCGGCTGTCGGCGCGAAACATCGCCGTCTTGTTAATCTCGATCAGCCGGTCGAGCTGGTGATGGAGTTCACGGAATTCCTCGCGGGCCGGCGTCCGGCCAAGCGCCAATTCGGCGAAAATGTGATGACCCTGCTGCTGAATATCGTCGGCCACCTCGGCTTCGCCAACCTCCGTGATATCGCCCAACTCGACATCGATCCAATGAACGAAGATCGCGCGATTCGGTGCGAGCACGTCCGGCAACGTGCCGTTGATCTCCGCAAGTTGGACCGTATACAGCGCGGCGTGCATGTGCTGCGCCGCCTCGATACTGATGTAGTTGCGAAGCAGCGTCTCACGAATCGCGCCGCCGAGCCGATGGACCGTCAAAGCCGCGAAGGCACCCAAGGTCAGCGCGATCGCGAGCATCAGCAGGGTGCCGTTACGAATTCGAGTGCGCATCCGTGGCGGCGTCACGACGGTTCCTTGTCAGCCTCCTGTCCGATCAGCTCGAGGTCGAAATCGCGCGCCTCGGCGATCATTCGGTTGGTCACCGATCGACGCAGCAGCCGGTTCCAGATACTCGTGGAGCTGCGTCCCATTACTATCCGGCTGATCTTTTTCTCATGGGCGAATTCGAGCAAGGCTTTGACTACGTCTGGCGCCTTGAGCCATACGGTTTCCGCGCCGAGGTCGGCCGCCAGGTTGATGTTGTCCAGCAGCGCGCGAAAGTCGGCGGTGCTGATCTTCTGCACCGATTCCGCCGGCGTTTCGATATGCACCGCGTACCAATCGGCGTTCAGACGGGCGGCGCTGCGCGCGGCTTTGCGCAGCAATTCGTCGCTGCCCCGCGGGTTCGAGGAAAGACATACGGCCAGCCGTTCCGCGACCGCCGTCCGCCGCCCGCCCTCGCGCTTGAGCTGTTCCAACTCCTCGCGATGACGTCCCTGGTCGCGCGCGACCTCGCGCAGCGCAAGCTCCCGCAGCGAGGCCAGATTGCTCGGGCGGAAGAAGTTCTTGAGCGCATACTCGACCCGTTCCGGCGGATAGATTTTTCCTTCACGCAGCCGCTGGCGCAGTTCCTCCACCGGCAAATCAACCGTCACCACCTGGTCCGCATGAGCCAGGAACGTATCGGGGACCGTTTCGCGCATTTCGATCCCGGTCAGCCGCCGCACCGTCTGGTTGAGGCTTTCGAGATGCTGGATGTTGAAGGCGGTAATTACATTGATGCCGTTGGCGATCAGCTCCTCGACATCTTGGTAGCGCTTGTTATGGCGCGATCCCGAAACATTGGTATGGGCCAGTTCGTCGACTATCGCGTATTCGGGGCTGCGGGCCAGGATCGCGTCGACATCCATCTCCTTCAGTACTACGCCGCGATGCTCGAGTTCGCGCTGCGGCACGATTTCGAGGTCGCCGATCTGCGCCCCAGTCTCGGCTCGCCCGTGAGTTTCAATAAAGCCCAGTACTACATCGTGGCCATGATCGCGCAGTTGACGGGCTTGCTCGAGCATAGAATAGGTCTTACCGACCCCCGCCGCACCACCGAGATAAACCTTGAGCCGGCCCTTTTTCGATTGAGGCTCGAGGTCGAGGAAGGCTTCCGGGTCTCTGCGATCCTCGCGATCGATCATGATTCATCCGCCCGGAGTTCGATTATAACGCAATCTCCTGAAGCTGATTTCAGGTCACGATCGCCAACCCGCCGCCGATGATCAGGGCACCGCCGATCATCGTGCGCAGGCTCGGGGTCTGATGGAAAAAGAGCGCAGCTATCACCTGCGACATGACGAAGAAAACCGCAATATAGCAACCCATCAGCCGCCCGAAATCGAGCCCGCCCTGGTTCACCACGAAGCCGTAAGTTACCAACAGGAAAGCGCCGCCCACTATCAGTAGGGCGCGGCTTTCGAGGCCCATGCGAATAAGCGCCAGCCCCATAATTTCGAGCAGCGCGGCGGCTATCAAAATGGCTGGGCCGCGCATCATGGTTTCCCCGTAGCCGTTCCCGCCATCGCCGTGGCGTTCACCGGCTTCACGCTGTCCAGTGCGAGGTTAAGTTCCAGCACATTTACCCCTGGTTCGCCGAACAGCCCGGCCCATCGCGCCCGCGTATGCGTACGGATCAATCCCTGCACCGCATCGTCGCCGAGACCGCGCGCCTTGGCGACGCGATCGGCCTGCAGGCCGGCATCGGCCGGGCTGATTTCCGAATCGAGGCCGCTGCCCGAGGCGGTCACCATATCGATAGGCACCGCTGCCGCGGTGCTGCCCGGGTTCTTCTCCAGAACTTCCTTGAGGCGGAGTTTGACCGTGTCGATCAGGCTGTGGTTGGTGGGTCCGAGATTCGATCCGCCGGAGGACGTGGCATCGTAACCCTTATCGCCTGCGGCGGAGGGCCGCGGATGAAAATACTGCGGCAACGAGAAGTTCTGCCCGATCATTTCGGACCCGATCACCTGCCCGTTGCGGACGATCAGGCTGCCCGCCGCCTGATAGGGAAAAACCACGCGCGCTATTCCGGCAACCACCAGCGGATAGATAATTCCGGTCAGGATAGTCAGCGCGACAGTCATTTTGATCGCGGTCCACAACCTCATCGCTCGTCTCCTAGGCAAGATGCAGCGCGGCAACCAGCAGGTCAATTGCCTTGATGCCGATAAACGGCACGATCACTCCACCCAAGCCGTAAATCAGCAGGTTGCGCGTGAGGATCGAAGCCGCACCGAGCGGCCGGTACTTGACTCCGCGCAGCGCCAGCGGAATCAGCGCCACGATAATCAAGGCGTTGAAGATCACCGCCGAGAGGATCGCGCTCTGCGGTGTTGCGAGATGCATGACGTTGAGCGACTGGAGTTCAGGGTAGCCTATCACGAACATCGCCGGGATAATAGCGAAGTACTTGGCCACGTCGTTGGCGATCGAGAAGGTGGTAAGCGCGCCGCGCGTGATCAGTAGTTGCTTGCCGATCTCGACCACTTCCATGATCTTGGTCGGATTGGAATCCAGGTCGACCATGTTGCCGGCCTCGCGCGCGGCCTGGGTCCCGGCATTCATCGCGATACCGACGTCGGCCTGCGCCAGCGCCGGCGCGTCGTTGGTACCGTCACCGATCATCGCAACCAGCTTGCCCTGGCTTTGCTCTTCACGGATCAACTGGAGTTTGGTTTCGGGCGTGGCCTCGGCGCGAAAGTCGTCGACCCCGGCCTCTTCGGCGATCGCCTGCGCGGTCAGCGGGTTGTCGCCTGTGATCATTACCGTGCGCATGCCCATCGCGCGCACGCGCTCAAAGCGCTCGCGGATACCTTCCTTGATGATGTCCTTGAGCAGGATCACGCCCAGAATGCGATCGTTCTCGGCCACCACCAGCGGCGTGCCGCCGGCTCGCGCGATCTTTTCCACCACTCCCGCCAGATCTTCCGGCACCTTGCCGCCATTGTCGCGCACGAACTTGATTACCTGGTCCGAGGCTCCTTTGCGGATCTGACGAGTCTCGATGTCCACTCCGCTCATGCGGGTATGGGCCGAAAAGGCGATAAAGCGCGCATCCTTGTCGGACAGTTCACGGCCGCGCAAATTGAACTCGCGCTTCGCCAGCACCACGATCGAACGCCCCTCCGGCGTCTCGTCCGCCAATGAGGCGAGTTGCGCCGCGTCGGCCAATTGATCCGGGCTCACCCCCGCCACCGGAATAAACTCGGTCGCCATCCGGTTCCCCAGCGTGATGGTGCCGGTCTTGTCGAGCAACAACGTGTCGACGTCCCCCGCGGCCTCGACCGCACGGCCGGACATCGCGAGTACGTTGTGCTGCACCAGTCGATCCATTCCGGCAATGCCGATGGCGGAGAGCAGTCCGCCAATCGTGGTCGGGATCAGACACACCAGCAGCGCCACCAGTACCGGCAGCGACAGCGAGGTGCCTCCATAGAGCGCGAAAGGATAAAGGCTGACACACACCAGCATGAAGATGATCGTCAAGCCGGCCAGCAGGATGCTCAATGCGATCTCGTTGGGGGTCTTTTGCCGCTCCGCACCCTCGACCAGACCGATCATGCGATCGAGGAAGGTTTCGCCGGGATTGGCGGTGATACGCACCTTGATCCAGTCCGAAATGACTGTGGTGCCGCCGGTGACCGCGCTGCGGTCGCCGCCGCTTTCACGTATCACGGGCGCCGATTCGCCGGTGATAGCGGCTTCGTTGACGGCGGCGACTCCCTCAACTACTTCGCCATCGCCCGGAATCACCTCCGATGCCCGCACGATTACCACGTCGCCCCTTCGCAGTGAGGGCGCCGGCACCCTGATCTCCTGGCCATCGCGAATCAGCGTGGCCTGCGTTTCAGTGCGGGTCTTGCGCAGGTTGTCGGCTTGCGCCTTGCCGCGGCCCTCGGCCATCGCTTCGGCAAAATTGGCGAAGCCGACGGTGAACCATAGCCACAATGCGATCTGCACCTCGAACAGCAGCAACCGCTCGCGGCCAGCCAGAAAGTCGCGAGCCAGGATTAAAGTAACCGCCAGCGCGGTAACCTCGACCACAAACATCACCGGGTTTTTCGCCTGAATGCGTGGGTCGAATTTCCCCAATGAATCGTAAAGCGCGCCTCTAACTATGGTGTTGTCCCATAGCGAACTAGCTTTCCGCTCAGCCATCGATCCGCTCCATCTCCCCTAGAACAACTTGCCTTGGATCATCGCCAGGTGCTCGACGATCGGGCCCAGCGCATCGGCTGGAAAGAAAGTTAGTGCCGCGACGATCACAATCACCCCAATCAGCAGGATGACGAAGATGGCCCCGTCGGTGGGGAAAGTCCCGGCGCTGGCCGGCACGGATTTTTTGCCGGCCAGAGAACCTGCCAGGGCGAGTATCGGAATCTTCATCATGAAGCGCCCGAACAACATCGCGAAAGCCAGCGTGGTATTGTAGAACAGCGTATTGGCATTGAGCCCGCCGAACGCCGAGCCGTTGTTGGCCGACGCCTCGGTGTAGGCGTACAGCACCTCGGAAAAGCCGTGGGGCCCAGGATTGGCAATTCCGGCTAGTCCCGGCTTGGTGACGATCGCGACCGCCGCGGGCAGCAGGATCACCGCCGGAAAAATCAGGATGAAGAGCATCGCGAGCTTCATCTCACGGCCTTCGATCTTCTTGCCCAGGTATTCGGGCGTTCGACCGACCATCAATCCGGCGATAAACACCGCAAGCACTGCCATCACCAGCATGCCGTAGAGTCCGCTGCCGACGCCGCCGAAGATGATCTCGCCAATCTGCATGTTGACCAGCGGAACCAGTCCGCCGAGCGGGGTGTAGCTGTCGTGCGTCGAGTTTACGGCGCCGCACGAGGTGTCGGTGGTGACCGTCGCCCACAAGGCGGAATCGACGATGCCGAAGCGCACCTCCTTCCCTTCCATGTTGCCGCCGCTTTGGGCGGGGCTGGCGGTTTGATTTATCCCGATCGCCGCGAATTGCGGATTGCCGCGCTGCTCGGCCCAGATCGCGGCCGAGGCGCCACCCAGGAAGAGAATCATCATGACGCCGAACAGCACCCATCCCTGGCGGCGATCTCCCGCCATTTGACCGAAAGTATGGGTGAAAGCGGCGCCGATTATGAAAATTGCGAACATCTCGAGCAAATTGGTCAGTGGAGTCGGATTCTCATACGGATGGGCCGAATTGGCGTTGAAAAAGCCGCCGCCGTTCGTGCCCAGTTCCTTGATAATCTCTTGAGACGCAACTGGTCCCTGCGCGATTACCTGGCTCGCTCCCTCGACTGTCTTGACGTGCGTATAGGCGTTGAAGTTCTGCGGTACGCCTTGCCACACCAAAACAAGCGCGCCAATGATTGAAATTGGCAGCAGCACCCATAGCGTCGCGCGGGTCAAATCGACCCAGAAATTGCCGAGGGTTTTCGCGTTGCGCCGAACGAAGCCGCGAATTACCGCGATCGCGACCGCGATTCCGGCCGCAGCGGAAACGAAGTTATGAAAAGCCAGCCCGGCCATCTGGGTCAGATAGCTCATGGTCGACTCGCCGGCGTACGCCTGCCAATTGGTATTGGTGGTGAAACTGGCCGCGGTGTTGAACGCCAGGTCGGGCGCCACTGCGCCAAATTGTTGAGGGTTTAAGGGCAGAATTTGCTGGAGCCTTTCCATTCCGTAAAGCACCAGCATTCCGGTCGCGCTGAACAGCAGCATCGAAACCGCGTATTCGACCCAAGTCTGTTCGGTGCCAGGATGCACCCCGCAAAAGCGGTACATCAGCCGTTCGAGTGGGCGCAGAACCGGGTCAACAAAGGTGCGCTCGCCGGCAAAGACGCGCGCCATATAGAGGCCGAGCGGTACGCTGACGGCGGCGACAATCGCCGCGAACAGGCCCACCTGGACGATCGCATTAGTTATCACGACGTCGCTCCGCTCAAAATTTTTCGGGCCGCAACATTGCGTAAACCAGGTAGATCGTCAGGCCCGCTGCCATGGCCGATCCCAGAATCAATTCCCAGAAGGTCATAGTTTGGTGCACCCCCAAACGTAGGCAATCGCCAGCAGAAAGAATGCGCAGGTTGAGGCTACAAAAATCGCGTCCATCATCAGGGACCCTATGAGCAGTTGATGTGCCCGGAAAATCCCAAAGGCGAACCGAGCCAAAATGGAGAGTTTTTCACCGGTGGAAGGAACTCTCGAATGAGATTCATTGCATAATGCCGCAATAGGCCATTTCTTATTGCAACGAAAAGCTCTGAAAGAGCCTTGGTTCAGCGAATTCACAGATTATTCGCGTAATATTGGAGACATCGTTCTGATTGGGGTCACTCGACGGATGCGCTTTCCGCGAAGACGCATGGAAAAGCTCCCCGCCGTGCGATAGAGTCCGGTTCGGTCAAACGCAAGCCCAATCTTGGCCCGACAAGGAGCCCCGAGAGTTGGAGCACGCGCCTTGTCGGCGGGCGATTGCGCCATCCCTTCAGATTTGGGCGTGACGTAAGAAAGCGTTCCCTCGCAATTGTGACGAGACTGCCGTGAAGATCGCGATCGTAGCCGCTGAGTTAGGACCGTACGCCAAGGCAGGGGGCTTGGCCGACGTTATCGGCGCCCTGCCGCAGGCGCTCAAACGCGC
Organism: Binataceae bacterium (SeqCode); assembly: GCA_035279875.1. Classification (GTDB taxonomy): domain Bacteria; phylum Desulfobacterota; class Binatia; order Binatales; family Binataceae; genus JAMXLL01. The sequence continues at coordinate 2,862 of DATEGX010000343.1, read as the reverse complement.
AGGTGCGGAGCCATGCGTGATCGTGCCCGGCTATCAGGCATTGCTGAGGAAGTTGAAGATTGAGCCCTTCGCCGAAAATCAGGCGATTATGCTCGATAAAGTCCAGGAGCGGTTCAGGATCTTGCGAGCCGAGGGATCCGGAGGGGTGCCACTTTATCTGGTCGATCACCCCGGCTTCTTCGATCGCGAGGGCATTTACGGCGACCGGCACGGCGATTATTCGGATAACATCCGGCGCTTCGTATTCTTCGGACGCGCCGCCGCCGCGACCGCCGCGATGGCCCATCCCGATGTGCTGCACGCTCACGACTGGCATACCGCGGCCGCCTCTATCGCGATTCGTGCCAACGCGTCTCTACGCTCTCAATTTGAAGCAACTTCGAGCTTCTTCACCTTTCATAACCTGGCTTTTCAGGGCATCTTCGAGCGCGACCAATTCCCCTTGCTTGGCATCGACGAGTCATGGTTCTCGATGGACTACCTGGAGTTCTACGGCAGGGTGAATTTGATGAAGGGGGCATTGGTGCTGGCCGATGCCGCTTCAACCGTGAGCCCAAGCTACGCCTTCGAGGTTTCGCACGATCCCGACCTTGGGTTTGGGCTGGACGGGGTATTGCGCGCCAAGGCCGGGCGATTCATCGGCATCCTCAACGGTGCGGATTATGACGAATGGAACCCGGCGACCGACCAGCTAATCGGCACTCGATACTCGCCCGAACGCCGCAACGGCAAGAAGGCGTGTCTGTATGACCTTCGCGAAGAAACTGGACTGCCGCATCGGCGGGAGACTCCGATCATCGCGATGGTTACGCGGATGACAGCGCAAAAGGGAGTGGATTTGCTCGCCGAAGCGTTGAAAAGCATTATCCAGCACAACGTCCAGATCGTGATGCTGGCGAGCGGTGACCCGGGCCTCGAGGAATTCTTCAAGCAAGCCGAGCGGCGTTACCCGGAAAATCTGCGCGTCAAGCTCGGCTTTGACAACGCGCTTGCTCATCGGATGCAGGCTGGTAGCGACCTGTTCCTGATGCCGTCGCGATTCGAGCCCTGCGGTCTTACCCAGATGTACGCACTCAAGTACGGTGTCGCGCCGATTGTGCGAGCGACCGGCGGCTTGCGCGACACAGTCGTGGAATTCGACCCGCGGTCTCTAAAAGGTAACGGTTTCGTGTTCGAGGAGGCCGATCCGACCGCGCTGGCCAATGCCGTCGAACGAGCGGCAAGGACTTTTCGCAATCCGCGACTGTGGCAGCGTCTGATGGATAACTGCTTCCGAGCTGATTTTTCATGGGCACGGGCGGCCGGCGAATATTTGGACTGGTTTAAACGCGTCCGCAGCGAGCGCGTTGCCGCCTGACGCTTTCCTGATGAGCGAAGAACCAGGCCTGGTCGCGTACGCCGACGGTTCCTGCATTGGAAATCCGGGACCCGGCGGCTGGGGCGTGGTCCTGACGGGGGTGGACGGCACGCGGCTGGAAGTTTCCGGAGCGGAAACATCGACCACCAACAATCGAATGGAGATAACCGCTGCGATTGAAGCCTTGCGCCGGCTTCCTTCGGGCTCCGCCGTTACCATCCGTAGCGATAGTCAATATTTGGTTAAAACCATGACGCTCGGGTGGAAACGGCGCGAGAACCTCGACCTATGGACAGCCCTCGATGCCGAAGCGGCGAAGCGCCGAGTGCGCTGGGAATGGGTCCGCGGGCATTCAGGAGACGCGCTCAACGAACGGGCCGACGAACTCGCGCGCTCGGCAGCATTAGGGAAGTCGCCGGCGGTATCAGCCTCTGCAACAACTCGAACGACGGCGTTCTCGCCAAACGCGACGAAATCGAATGCGGCTGCTGACCAGCAGGATGCGCTGGCCGGAGCAAACAACGAAGCTGTCACGATCAATGAAATCAGGCCGTTGCTCGGCGAGCACGAAACGCTCCGCCGATGCGCCAGTTGCGGACGAGCTTTCGTCGACGCTGTCCAAGCGCCCAAGATGCTCGCATATTGCTCCCTCGCCGAATGCCAACTGAGGCGGCGTCGCGGCGGAGCATAAAACGTCCGCGCCACCCTCATGCTATTATCGTACGCTCCGCCGTTCATCTTCATTCATATCGACAAGTCAGCCGGCTCCAGCATCCAGCTTGCCCTTCAGCATTACTCACAGCCGCGCCGGGATCGCCGCCTGCGCCGCCGGATGACCTTGCTGGGACGGATCAACCGAGTTGCCAATCTCTATCGTTCGCTAGAGTTCCCCGAGCACGTCACGGCCCAAACGGTGAAGCAATGCTTGCCGCCGGAGTTGTATTCGACTGCCTTCAAATTCGCCTTTGTTCGCAATCCCTGGGACCGCCTGGTGTCTCGCTATGCATTTCTACTGGACAATGTCGGCCATCCAGAACATCGCATGGTTAAGCGAATGAGACGGTTCGAGGATTACGTGGAATGGGAGATCCGCCAACGTAGAATGTTCCAGTGCGACTATGTAACTGGTCCGAATAATCAATTGATAGTCGATTTTATAGGCTACTACGAAAGACTACATAGAGATTTCGAACATGTGTGTGCGTGTCTGGGCATCGAGGCGGAGCTTCCGCATGACAACGCCTCCAATCATACTGAGTATCGGAATTACTATACGCCGGCGTCGCGAGAATTGGTCGCGGAGCATTTCCGCCACGATATCGAATTGTTTGGCTATGACTTCGACGGGCTGCGAGAGCCCGCTCCCGCAATCGCCGCGGCGCGGCGATGAACATTCTATGGATTAGCGGATCGAGGATCGTCGGTGGCGCCGAGCGCGTAACCTTTCAGATACTGGGAGAGTTGCGCGCCCGCGATCATCGGATTGCCGCTCTGTACCGCCAGAG
>DATEGX010000342.1:0-11446 GCA_035279875.1 Binataceae bacterium (SeqCode) | reverse complement strand
CAGCCGCAAGTCGGAATCCTGCGGATGGGTGAATTGAAGAAGCGCGCAGTGGTCATCGATCTCGAGGGCAGCGACGCGATCGCAATTCGCCCCATGATGTATCTGGCGCTGTCGTATGACCATCGCGTGATCGACGGCGTGCTCGGCAACCGCTTCCTGTATCATACGGCGCGCCTACTCGAAGAAGGCGAATTCGAGCTTTAGCGAATCGCGCCGACGTGCTATTTCGGCGGCGCCAGAACGGTGATCGTGCGCACGGTCGAGTTGCCATCGACGATTGCCGCGCGCTGGCCATCCGGCGACCAGCTAATCGCGACCGCGCCCTGCACCGGCCCGCTGGCAATCACGAACGCCGCATGCGCCCGATACGAATACTCGATCAGCTCGCGTAGGGGTCCGGCCAGACCGGGCAGAGCCGTGTCTATAATCCCGTTGTCCGAAGCTTCGGAGAAATCCATCGTCGTCTGCGCGAGCAAGCTCGGCGAGGTCTCGAAGCCGAGCGAATTGATGGCTAACTGGCTCTGATTCGGTTCGAAGCGGGCGACCTCGACCTTTACGCTGTCGTTCGGCCGCTCGGACACGCGCTTCCAGGAAAGCCGTTGGCTGCCGACAGCCAGAATCGCTCCGTCCGCGGCATAGGCTGCGGCTCCGCTGGAAACCGCGATCGTCGCGGTCCGCCCGGTGGTCATATCGAAAAGGAAAACTCCGTCGTCGCCTTTGCCAGGGGAGACCGGGGCAAAGAGAAACGCTGCGGAATTAGGCGCCCATCCGAGCACGCGTAAAGGACTGCTTCTCCCGAGCGGGCGGCAAGTTTGATCATGCAGGTCGACGATCGCCGGCGGCGCATCGATGTCTCCCTGAGCCACCGCAAAATAGCGGTTCGGGCTGAAGGCCAGCGGCGACAACGGGCATGTGATTCCGTCCAGATGACGCGTCGACGCCTGCAGCGCCGTGCCGATCATGTAGAGTCCGCCGGCCGCCACAATGCCTGGCGCGGAGCTTGTCTGAGGCAGGGGCGTACCCGGATGCGCAAACAGAGCGATCGTCGAACGATCCAGCCAGGTTAGTTGCGCCGCGTCAAAGGCTCCATCAAGCTCGGCTATCGAATGAGCTTCGACCGGGTTAGCCGATTCTGCGAGCGCCACCTCGAGCCGATTCTGAGTGGGTTGTGCGATAGCGCTCGCCAGCAGGTTGCCGTCCGGACTGACTGCGACGTCGAGTAAGCGGCCGCCCGCCGCGCCCGCTCCGAAGTCTTCCAGGACCACGCGCCGGGTCTCCAGATTCGCGCCGCTGAAACCAAGCATCATCGCCTTGCCACCGGCGTCGCCGAATACCCCGACTTCGGTCCCGTTACGCAGCCACATCGGAGCGCGAGTCATATCCGGCAAGAAATCCGCCGGCAGCGAAGCGACGCCGGTCACGCGAATGCCGAACACCACGTCGAGCGTGGCGGTATGCGCCGCATAGAGCGGCGGAGCGGCGGTCTTGTTCTGGGAACGGCTGGCGGCCTTATGACCAAGCAGGCGGGATTTCAACCGAGCCGCGGAAGCGCAGGCGCCGAACGTCAAAGCCGCAGTGAGTGCGAGCGGAAGAGCCAAAGACGCGCGCATCGAAAAACGATACTCTCAAAGACGAATCATAGGCGTATTGGAGCATTTGATGAAGGCGTCTCGTTTCACATTGGCACGGCTGACGCGCGAAATGCGCGTCGCGATCGTAATCGCCGTCTTGGTCGCTCTCGGCGTAATCGCGCTTGATGCGGGCTGGAGGGCCAGCGGAATCCTCGCTTTGCTCGCCGCAACGGCCATCGCCGTAGCCTACCATTCGTTCATAATCCGCCCCGCTCGTATCCCGCGCGACGCGGCACTGATCATCCGCCTGGCCAGTGGAATTCGCGAAGACGCGCCGCGCTCGCCGCTCGAACAGTTGCGCAGTCGCGGCACGCCGACCCTGTTTCATATTCGCAACGCGCTCGAAGCCGCCGCCGCGGATCCCCAGCTTAAGACCGTGGTGGTGGAAGTGTCCGCGCCGGGATTCGGATTGGCGACCGCCCATGAGCTTCATACGCTGCTGCGGGCGCTCGTGACGCGCGGCAAACGAGTGGTTGCGGTGCTCGGCGGCGACCAGATAACGCTGCGCGACTATTTGATCGCGTGCGGCGCGAGCGAGGTCGTGGCCAATCCCGACAGCGCCTTCGTCATGCTCGGTCTGGCCGCGGGCGGCCTTTTCCTGCGCGACGCGCTGGCCAAGCTCGGGGTGCAGGCGCAAACGCTGCAATGGAAGGAATACAAGGGCGCGGCCGAGATGTTCTCGCGCGAGGCGATGTCCAAAGAATTGCGCGAAAGTCTCGAGGCGTTGATCGGCGACTGGCGCTCGGTTCTGGTGGACAGTATCGCCGAGGCGCGCCGGATTGAGCCCGAACGCGCCGGTCAATTGCTCGCCGGGGGCTTCATGAGTGCGCGCGCCGCCCGCGAAGCGGGGCTGATCGATCGTGACGGCCATGTGGAGGACGTCCGCAACGAGATCGAGCCCGAGGCCGAAGATCAACGCCGCTTCGTACCACTGGCGCGCTACCTCCGCCATGTTGCCTATCAGCGCGACGGTCGTGCGCGTCCCCGGCTCGCGCTGATTCACGGGCTCGGGCCGGTGGTGGTCGGCGAAGGACCGATGGCCGGGGAGTTCCTGAGCGGAGAGCGGATTGCCGAGGAAATCCGCCGCGCCGGACGCGACGACAGCATCCGCGCGATCGTCTTCCGGGTAAATTCGCCGGGCGGCTCGGCGGTGGGCTCAGACCTGGTATGGCGCGCGGTGCGCGAGACGCAGCGGCGGGGCAAACCGGTCGTGGTCTCGATGGGCGATGTGGCCGGATCTGGCGGCTATTACGTCGCGATGGGTGCCGACGCGATCGTGGCCGGCCCTGCGACGGTTACCGGATCGATCGGTGTGGTCTACGCCAAGTTCAGCGTTCCCGAATTGCTGGGCCGGCTGGGCGTGCATGTCGAGGTTGCCAAATCCGATCCCGTCAGTGACGCGCTATCGGTCGCCCGTCCGATGACCGAGCCGGAATTGGCGCAACTCGATCAGGTCATCGGCGAACTCTATTCGACCTTTACTGCGAAAGTGGCGGAAGGCCGCAGGCTCGACGCCGCTGCCACCGAAGATGTCGCACGCGGCCGCGTATGGAGCGGAATCGCGGCCAAAGCCCATGGCCTGGTCGACGAGCTTGGCGGCCTAGGCCGCGCAGTCGCGATTGCGCGCGAAAAAGCCGGTCTCGCCACAGGCGAGGAGCACGACTTGGTGCTTTACCCCGCGCCCACCTTGTTGTCGGCGTTGAACCTGGCCGCCGGGCGCGCGGAGCCGCCGTGGGCGCTCTCTTTCGCGGCGCGAGCGCTGGAGTTGCCCGAGCGATGGGCTCCCGCGATGCTCTCCCTGCTGATGCGTACCGGAGCGCTGCTCATCTGCCCATGGCTGTAGCTTCGCGATACGAAAGAGGAAACTGAGCTGCGTTCAACGCTCAAGTTCCTCGCGAATCGAATACATCTTTTGCCGCGCTTCGCTGATATAGGCGTCGAGGTTGCGGCGATGGTTGGCGAAGAGTCCGTCGGGCGAATCGTCCAGCACGATTAGCGGCTTCATCATCGCGGCTTTGCCGAGCGGGTCGATGGTCTCGTCGAACAGCGTGGCCAGCACCGGCTTGGTTTTCTGCGTCTGAGAGTATTCGCGCTTGACCGCCTGCATCATGTAGTACATCACGTGCGCGTAGCCCTGCGCGTGATAGAAATAATCGTCATCGTCCCAGGCATGAACCGGAGTCCCGTCCTGCTTGCGCGTGCGGTAGAGCATCGCATGGGCGTCGCCGAGAAGATCCGTCCATGACTGGAAGAGCCGAATCAATTCGACGTTGCGCTGGTTCAACTCGCTCGAAGTGGGCGGACTCGCATGGAGCCCTGCGACGTAAAGTCTCAAATGCTTGATCCCGTCTTCGTACTTGCCCTCGGCTGACGGCAGGATCCATTTGGAAGCGTCGTTGCGGAAATCCGTGTCGGCGATCACCAGGTTAGGGTCGTATTCGTTCGAGGAAATCTTCGTCAGATGGTCCTTGAAAACGCGCATGGTCTCGCGCACCGCCATGATAATGCCGAGTTGGCGATTCGCGTTGTTATCAGCCATCAGCCGCGGCCCCCACAGCAAAAAATCGTTGGGACGCCAGCCAAAACCGCCGTGGAGCTCATGGTCAACGATTTCGGCGAGCGTGGTGGCGTAGATTTCGCCCGGGACGAACGGCTTCTCCAGCGGAAAGGCCTGCTCGACGTGATAGCCGAGACGATCGTGTGCCTTCTGCCCGAAATGAAGTCCCAGGTTGATCGCCAGCACCAGCACCACCACGCTGCCGGCGGCGATTGCGACCCGTTTGTAGTGCATTGGACGATTCTGTCGTGCCGATGGGCCCAAGCAAAGCCCGTACGCCGTAGCCAAAAATGCCGGAGACCGGAGCTTCGTGCGCTCCTAGCGCTCGCAGGCCGCGATCATCTCGCTGAGACAAAGGCGCGAGTCGAAGCAGGCTTCGGCGATTTCGCGTGCCGCCCGGCTATGCCGCGCGTAGTCGGCGTCGATCTGCGCCACTGCATGAACCGCTTCATCAAGGCCGCGGATCGCGATCAAGCCGTTACCGCTGGGAATTTTGCGCGAAAAGCCCGAATCCTCGGCCACCACCGGCCGCCCGCTGGCCAGGTAGGCGACGCTGCGGTCGCTGAACCATCCGGTGTTCAATTGGAGATGGATCGGTTTGGGGCAGACGAACTCGCCGCGCGACCCGGCGATATATTCGCGATAGGCCGCGGGCGTCGCCGCCGCCTCGTGAGGGCTCACGATGCTCCATCCGTTGCGCGCCAGCAGGGCGCCGTCGCCAGCCGGATCGCCCGGGCCGATATTCACCGCCAGCTCGAACTTTCGCTGCGCAATCGCCGGCAATGTCGCGTATGGCATATAGCCTGCGCGCTTCGACAGGCTGAGCACCCGGTTCTGGTAGTGCAGTTCCTCCCAGGTCCATTGGGTAATCGAAGTGAATGGCGCGTCAGGGCCGGGCCCGGGGGCGACATTCCATGACGGCAGATGCACAAACGGGCGGAACGGACGCCATTGCCGCCCCAGCGTCGGTATTTCACAATCCGTCTCGCCGGCGTTCAGACCGACGGTCAGGTACGTATGATGATCGCCGAGTCCGATCACACCTAGCGCCACGCATACCTGCATATGACCCGGGTCGACGTCGATAAAGGCGCGGCGGCGAAACTCTCGCAGCCACGGTTCCTCGAGCGCGTACCAGAAATTCCATAGCAGATCGGCATCGCGGGCGATTTCGCCGACTTCATCGGCACTTTTGCCGTAGAATTCGCCCTGCGCGAGGTCTTTTAGCGGCGGATTGGGCGTAATTGCCAGCGCCGCGTCACGCTCAAGACCATACTCGGCCAGCCGGCCGAAGAAATTGCGCACCTTGATACGGTCGGCCTCGCGATCGCCGGCCGAGGGCATCACTTCGAACCAGAACACGCGATGTCCGAGGGCCTTCAGGCCGAGCGGATATTGCAGAAACCAGGCCCAATGGCCTCCGCCTTGGAAGTAATGAGCCAGGGTCGCATTGGCGAGGACGATCAGCATGGAGAGCAGTATAGCGAACCCGCGTTTGTCACTGGCGTTGGCGAGTTTTTGGTGTTGTGACTCAAAAGATTATCCGAGACTTGACACCCAGAGACGATGCTCGTCTAACTAGATGACAGGCCGCTGTTCCCCCTCGTTGGACTAAGAGGCGAAGGAAGTGTCAAAGAGGGGTTGGTTATTCCGGCTTGGATTGTCCAGTGTCTTATTTGGGTGCGCGCGGTTCGAGGGTCGATGGCTCCCCCTTCAGTTTGCAAATGTTCGGCAAATCGCTCGCGCAAAAATTGGGGCCAGCAGTAGATGGTCCGTAACTGAAGCCATTCTTGATGTTCCAAACCACAATGAACGCTTCGCAACAATATTCGTTAAAAATGTCAGTGTATTCATAACTTCCGATGAACACGATCTGACCTGTCCCCTTCGTCAACGCTCGTTTAATCGCGCTAGGGTCGAGACCTTGAACTGGTATTTCTTTATCTTGATGGGCCGCGATGAGATTCCCTCTTATCCAAGTTACTGGACCTTGCCAAGTGTAGTTCCAAAACAATTCTTCTCCCGCGCGCAACTCGAAAGCGTTGCCTTTCATTCTCGGACGCATGGGTTTAAAGCTCAAATGGACGAATTGTTCGGGATGAAAGTCGGGGCTGTTAATAGTCGCGTTAAGAACAACCCGTTGCGCTGGTGTATTGCCAGCGTTCTGGAACCAAATTGCGAGCCCGTGCTTTGGATTGCGTTGTTCAGGTACCCATTCCGCTATGAGAGGTTCTTTCAAGCGACCTATCTCGACATAGGGCCGACTATTGACGCGCATGGATTCGGTTGCCGTTGCGGCTTGTATAGCTGCTGCGTCGGCGTTGCTTTTGCTGTTGACGTTCGCCACAACCATTTGACCGTACATCAGACTATTCGTGATGGCGTACCATCCAACAATGAGAAGCGTAACCATTTCGACAACGAGCCGAAGCCATTCCCGGCGTTCGCGACAGCGAGCTTTGGATTGGCGCTTGCTCTTTGGGGAATGCTCGTTGTTGGTAGTGCTGTGCGGGGGTTGGCCCATTGGAGCTTCAGATACTTACTGTGCGCCACTATGGCGAGCGTTTGTGGACATGCTCTTTGGTTATACGGCGTGTACTTAATTCTCAAGTGGTGGGCTTGGTGGATTGTTGCTTGATATTATGCGGATGCGTTTTCAGATGATATTCTCCGCACTTCCGGCAATAGAAGTGTGGAACTTCATCGGATAGAGGTTTATCGTTGAGCAATCCCTTGATAACAGAGTGGAACAATTCTTCTGGCATCGTCACCGTTAGGATGTGTTCTGCTTCGTCTTCTAGCTTCGCGATTAGCTCTTCGTCGGAAACGCGAGAATGCCTTGGTTCCTTCTTTTTTCGCGCCATGAGCGCCACCACCGTAACGGTAAGCATGGTTGTCTGCTAGTGCTGATTCCGTTGCCAGCGCGGCGTTCTCAGTATCCTACTATGATTGTGTGGAAAATATCAGGATGGCAACATGGGCACGGCGGAAAAGTCGTCCCCCAGCTTGGGGAGTTCTTCATCCTTCATCGCGGCGCGGATACGCGTGCACATATACCATGCGGTCTCGTAAGAGCCGGTGCCGATCATCCGGTGTATCTGATGGGCGCTCATTCCTTTCCTGGAATGGAGCATCAGGAAAATCACGCGGAACCATTCGCGCAGGGGATAATTGGTGTTCTCGAATACGGTGCGGGTAATGACGCTAAAGCGATAGCCGTTCTTCTTGTGGCAAGTCACGGTCTCGCCAGTCCCGGCCAGTTTCGATTCCTTGCCGCTTTTGCAGAGATAGTGGAACGGACGAGCGGTGAGCTTGTAGCACTTCTCGCGGCAACGCGGGCATTTGATGACGCCATCCGGCCAGCGCCGAAGCTCCAGGAAGGCCTTGCAAGACCGTTCATCAGGAAAGCGCGCCAGCATTTCCCGGAACGTCATCTGCTTCGGATCCATGAGGAAAAATATAGCGCCTTATTTTTGGGTGTCAAACACCGGATAATGACCTTTGACTCGAAGACGAAAAAAAAGCGAAAATGCATTTTGATGGCTGTGGCTGGAAATATCGCCTGGGGCGATTCGTTCAATTTTCGCCCAGCCTCATCAAAGGCTGCCGCAGAGCCGCGTCGCAACGAAATATTCGGTAAAGTACCTGAATTCGCTGGAGTTTTTCGCGGACGGGAACTGACCCGCAAAGACCGCCGAATCTCCTGCGGCCTCGCCCCGGTTGACCACCTAATCGAAGGCGGCATTATCCGGGGAAGAATAAGCGAAATCGTGGCCGAGTCCGGCGCCGGCAAGACTTCGTTGGCTGCGGCCTTTGCTGCCAATGTCACCCGTCAGGAAGCCGCCGCCTGGATAGGCGCTGCCGACGACTTCGATCCCGCGAGCGTCGCGGCGGCCGGCGTCGAACTGGCGCGCTTGCTGTGGGTTTCGTGCTGCCATCCCAATCTCCCGCGCCACGGTCGAGCCTACCGCCTCGGCAACGACGAGTATGGTATCCGCAACGAGGCCGCACACTTCCCGGCGGTGACTGCCAGCCTCAAGGCCGCGGAATGGATTCTCGCGGCCGGTGGCTTCGGCCTGGTGGTGCTCGATTTCGGCCTTATCGCTCATCAATTGCCGCAGAGCAGCGCACTTCGGCTGGCGCGTGCCGCGGAACGGAGCGGCGCCGCCGTGCTGGTGCTTGCACCACGCCGGATGTGTGGGACGTTCGCAGCGTTAAGCCTTGCGCTCCGGCGCGAACGCGCTTGTTTCAGCCGTACCCGGCCGGGCGGGCCGGCATTGTTTGATGGGCTGATAATGGAGGCGCGAGTCGCCCGCAACAAGCTGGGCGGTTCGGGCCAAAGCGCGCGCTGGAAAGCCGTAATGGACTGGTCCGTCGAAGATCGCCCAGCGGGGCAGCCGATCGCATTGCCCCCGGCGACTGCACCGGTACTCTATCGCGCCGAACGCCCGGTTAATTTCTCGGCGAGCCAGGCCGCAAGAGGATGATCCGGCGATGTATCGCGGCAGACTCGTTCCCGGCGACAATTCTGACGGTATTTCAGCGCGGCCGGCCGAATCGTATCGGAATCGGCCGGCGCCAGGGCTCGATCATGGCAATATCGCCGCTACCGGCATCAAGGCAAGCACGGGCGGCGCGAAACGAATAGCCTGCGTGCTGGTGGCCGATTTTGCCGTTTCCGCGATTGCCCGGGCTAATCCTGAACTCCGCGAGCGGCCGTTCGCGCTTATCAGGATGCCCACACCCCGGCGGTCCAATAGCAATTCCAACGGCAGCAGCGCGCGTAAACCCGCCGACTATCAACCGCATAGCGAGCTGAGCCAGGTCTCGCCCACCGCTCGTGCGGCAGGATTACGCCCTGAGATGACGGTTGCGCAGGCGCGCGCGCTGATGCCCGGCCTGATCGTGACTCATCCGTCGCCTGCGGCCGAACGTTCGGCTGCCGACGCTCTGCTCGACGCCGCCGAATCGATCTCGCCGGTGGCCGAAGCAGGTGCGCCCGGATGCGTATGGATCGACCTGAGCGGCCTCGGTCGCCTTTATCGTCATTCCGCAGGTTCGGATGATCCGGCTGGCGAGATCGAAAATTCGATCGCGGAGGAACTGCTGAAACGCACGCGCCGGCTCGGATTGGAAGTTTCCGTTGGCGTCGGCTCGAATAAGAAATTGGCGCATTTGGCGGCGCGATGCGGCGGCGTCAGGGTGATCGCGCCCGGCATGGAGCGCGAATTCCTCGATTGGCTGCCGCTCGATCTGCTCCAGTTCGACGGCAACGGAGGCGGCGACGAGCTAGAGATGCTGAAGCGGCTCGGTATCCGCCGCCTCGGTGATATCGGGCGGCTCGATATACACGCGGTCGGCAGCCGGCTCGGCGCCCGCGGCGTCGAACTGGCGCGGCTGGCGCGCGGCGAGGGTTCTGCCACGGTAATCGCGCGGAGGCGCGCCGAGATTTTCGCCGAAGCTGCCGAATTCGAGTACGGCATCGAAAACCTGGAGCCGCTCGACTTCATGCTGCACGCGATGCTCGGGCAATTGACCGAACGGCTAAGCATGCGCGGTCTGGCCGGCGGCGATATGACACTCTCGCTGGGCCTGGGCGATCGCCGCCGCGATGATCGCCAGGTGCCGGTCGCGGCGGCCACGACCGAGGCGCGCGCATTGCTGACGCTGCTGAAGCTAAGCCTGGAAAAATTGCCGCCCGCCGCCGCGGTCGAATCCGTTCGGCTAACCATTGAAGCGCGCACGCCCGGGCTTACGCAAAATGACCTGTTCCTGCCGCCAACTCCCGCGCCGGATCGGCTCGAAACGGCGATTGCGCGAATCGCGGCGCTATGCGGACCGGAACGCGTCGGCACATTACTGCCGGCGGATTCTCATCGGCCCGAAGCGGTGCGCCTCGGCAAGTTTGCACCCCCGCCACCAGCCGCCAGCAGGCCGTCCGGACGTGACCTGTCTCATTCGCCACAGGCTGCCGAGCCGGCGGTCTCGAACACCGCACCCATGGTATTGAGGACGATCCGCCCAGCCGAAGAAATCGAAGTGATGTGCACACGCAGTACACCGGAATTCGTTCGCGGCCAAAATATCTGCGCACGAGTGGTCTCGGCCGCAGGCCCATGGCGGCGGCAGGGTGAATGGTGGTCGTCCGCAGCCAAGCCCGTCGCGCGTACCGAAGCGAACTCATTCCATGCGCACGCACCGGCCGCCTATGCGCGCGATTATTACGAACTGGCGTTGGCCGACGGCGCGGTCTACCGGATGTACTTTGATTTTGCTTCGGGCAAGTGGTTCGCCGACGGAATTTACGACTGAATTCGTTCGAGTGCGCCGCGCAGCCGCTCGACCGTGCGATCCCGTCCCAGCACCGCTATTACCTCGTAGATGCCGGGGCTGACGGTGCCGCCGGTTAGCGCAACCCGCACCGGCTGCGCCAATTGTCCGAGCTTCAGGTCGAAGCGCGCCAGCACTCGCTCGAATCCAGCCTGGATCGCCTCCTCGCTGAAATTGCCGTCGAGCCCTTCGAACTCGCCCGCCAGTGCGCGCAATGGTTCGGCCACTTCCGGTTTGAGAAACTTCGCGGCGGCCTTGGCTTCGATCTGGATCCCGTCGTTCAGATAGAAGCCGGCGAAATCGACCAGCTCGACCAGGGTCTTGGCGCGTTCGCGCAGTGTCGCGACCATCTTTTCGAGCCAATTTTGGTTGCCCGGCACGGTCCATCCGCGTTTTTCGATAAAGGGCCGCACCTCGCGAGCAAGCTGATCCAGGGGACGCTCTTTCAGGTAATGAAAATTGAGCCAAAGCAGCTTCTCGGCGTTGAAAATCCCGGCCGACTTGCCGCAATTGGCGAAGTCGAAATACTCGATCATTTCCTGCTTCGAAAAGATCTCCTGGTCGCCGTGCGACCATCCGAGCCGCACCAGGTAATTGAGCAGCGCCTCGGGGAAATAGCCGAGATCGCGGTAGGCGAAGACCGAGGTCGCGCCGTGCCGTTTCGACAGCTTCTGTCCGTCCGAGCCCATTACCATCGGCAGGTGCGCGTAGGCGGGCGGCTCGAGGCCCAGCGCATAGAAAATCTGCATCTGTCGCGGCGTATTTGGCAAATGGTCGTCGCCGCGCACCACGTGGGTCATCTTGAAGTCGGCGTCGTCGAGCACGGTCGCGAAGTTGTAGGTCGGCACGCCGTCGGAGCGGAAGATGATAAGATCGTCGAGTTCGCTGTTGTCGAATACCGCGCGGCCTTTGATCAAATCCTCGACGA
>DATEGX010000341.1:0-9386 GCA_035279875.1 Binataceae bacterium (SeqCode) | reverse complement strand
CGATCACAAGGGGCAGCGCGTGACCGAGGCCGGTCCGTCGACGCCAGTGGAGATTTTCGGACTGTCGAGCGTGCCCGAGCCCGGCACGGCTTTCGTCGCGGTAGCGGAAGAAGCCAAAGCACGCCAGGTCGCGGAGTTCCGCCGCTCGAAGGTGCGCGAAGGCGTACTGCAGAAGACCAGCCGCGTCTCGCTCGAGGACTTGAGCGAGCGGATGGCCGCGGGCGAAGTCAAGGAACTGCGCATCATTATCAAAGGCGACGTCAACGGTTCGGTCGAGGCGCTGGCGGATTCGCTGGCCCGGCTGTCGACCAACGAGGTCAAGCTGGACCTGATACACAAGTCGGTCGGCGCGATCTCGGAGACCGACGTGTCGCTGGCTTCCGCCTCCAGCGCAATCATCATCGGCTTCAACGTGCGGCCGGAGCCGAAGGCGGCTCAACTGGCCGAAAAAGAAGGCGTGGATATCCGCCTCTATACGATTATCTACGAAGTCATCAACGATATTCGCGAGGCGATGGAGGGCTTGCTGGCCCCGACTTACCGCGAGAAGGCGCTCGGCCGCGCCGAGTTGCGCAAAACCTTCGTGGTTCAGGGCAGCACGGTGGGCGGCGCGATGGTTACCGAGGGCCGGATTCTGCGCAGCGCCCGCGCCCGCCTGGTCCGTGACGGCCGCGTAGTCTGGGAAGGCCGGATTGCGTCGCTCAAGCGCTTCAAGGACGACGCGCGCGAAGTCCAGGCCGGTTACGAATGCGGTATCGGGCTGGAAAATTTCAACGACCTCAAGCCGGGCGATGTTGTCGAGAACTTCGAGATGGAAGCGGTCCTGCGCAAGCTTGGCGGACCGCGGCCCGAAGCGCTTCGCGGCCCCGGCGGAGCGCCGGTCGAGAAACAGCTTCAGCCATAGCCGGTGCGACTGTGAGCGCGGAGGGGCACACGCCCGTCCCCTGCGCGCGTTCGCGGGCGCGAGCGGTGCGTGTTTGGTTACGGAAGGTATCTGCGATGGTTGTAGGCGTGTTGCGGCTTACCCTGTTCCTCCCCGAGAACCATTCGCTCAAGGGCAAGCGCCAGGTGCTGCGCGCGATCAAAGACCGGGTGCGGAACAAGTTCAACGTCTCGATCGCGGAATCTGACGGCCACGATATGTGGCAGCGCGCGGAACTGGGCATCTGCCAGGTCGGAAGCGACCGCGCCTTCGTCGATTCGGCGCTGCGCGAAGTCGTCAACTTTATCGATTCGCTGGGACTCGCTCCGCTCGGCGGGGAAGAACTCGAAATCCTCAATTACTGAATGGCCGGGAGTGACCGCTCACGTGTCCGTCGGGACATCGGGGGCGGCGCGCGATATTATTGAAGCATGGCGGAAGGAGACAGCAGGCGGCCGGGACGCGTCGGCGAAATGGTGTTGCGCGAACTCTCGCAACTATTGCTGCGCGACCTCAAGGACCCGCGGCTGCGCGGAATCACGCTGACCCAGGTGCGGATGAGTGACGATTTGCGTCATGGGCGGGTATTTTTCTCGCATCTGCAGGGCCGTACCCACGCAGCCGAGGCGGTGAAGGGTTTCCGCAGCGCCGGCGGCTTCATCCGCCGCCAAATCGGCAGAGCGCTGCAGCTGCGCTACACGCCTGAACTCGATTTCGAATTCGACCCCGGGATTGAAAGCGCGGCGCGCGTCGAGGAGCTACTGCGCGAGAGCCGGCCCAAGGAATAATCGCACCGCGACTCGGGCCGAGGCCGTTAGTCACCAGCCACACCGCCACCCTTGCGCGGATCGAAAGCACCGCGCAGCCGGCCGGGCGCAATCGCGATCGTATTGACCGCACCGAGTTCCGGAACCATTTTCAGCCGGTACCCCATCTTCGCTAGCGAGGCGGTGGTTTTGGCCGCCATCGCGTCCTCCACAAACACGATGTCCGGCTCAGCCTGATCATGGATTCGCGGTTCATCGACCGCCTGCTGCGGATCAAGCCGGAAATCAAGCTGGTTGATCGCCACCTGGGCGACTCCGCTGATGATGGTTGGGCCGCCGGAGCCGCCGACCACCAGCGCTGGCCGCCCGTCCTTTAGGGCTATAAGCGGCGACATACTCGAGAGCGGACGCTTGCCGGGCGCGACATCGTTGGTCGCCGCCTGCTTCAGCTTGAAAGCATTAGGTACGCCCGGTGCGACCGTGAAGTCGTCCATTTCATCGTTGAGGATCAGGCCCAGCGCCGGAATCATCATCTTGGCGCCGAAGATCGTATTAATCGTAGTAGTCACGTCGACCACGTTGCCGTGGCGATCGACCACGCAGAAATTCGAGGTGCCGTGATCATGAGCGGCGGTGGTCGCGGGCGCGGGCGTGTGATGAAGGGCGCGATTGCGTGCTTCGGTGATATGAGCGGGCGAGAGCAGCCGCACGATCGGCACGTTAACGTAGGCGGGATCGGCATAGTCGGCGCGATCGAGGAAGCCCTCGCGCATTATCGCGATAAGCCGCGCCAGGGAGGGCGGCGAATCCGCCCCGAGGCCGCCGAGCGGTCCCTGATCGAGCATCCCCAGGATTTCCAGCACAACCCCGCCGGATGACGGCGGCGGCATCGTATAAAGCTCGTAGCCGCGATAACCGAGGCGAATCGGCTGGCGCCAGACCGGATGATAATCGCCGAGGTCGCGCGCCGTAAGCAGCCCGCCCCGCTGTTTCATGTAATCGGCGATCTGCGCGGCTGGCTCGCCGGTGTAGAAATTGCGCGCGGGGTCGTTGCCCAGGCGCTCGAGCAGCGCCGCGAGCTGCGGGTTGCGGACAGTGGCGCCGGCCTTGAGCGGCGCTCCGCCAGCGTCGAAAAACTCCGCGCGAAAGCCGGGGTCGTGTGAAATCTTCTCCGCCGTGAACTCGACGTCCTTCGCCATATGAGGCGTGAGCGGGAATCCGCCGCGCGCGAGCTTGATCGCTGCCGCCGCCAGGGTCGAGAACTTCATCGTGCCGAAACGGCGGAGCGCGGCATCCAGCCCGGCCGCTTCCCCTGGCACCGCCACCGCGAGCGGGCCGCTGCGGGCCAATTCCTCGTCGGGCTTGCCGTCACGCATGTACATCGTCGGGCTCGCGGCCATCGGCGCGCGCTCGCGATAATCGAGCGCATAGAGCTGATGGGTTTTCGCCCAATAGATCAGCATGAAGCCGCCACCACCGATTCCGCACGAACCTGAGTTGGTGACACCCAGGGCCAGCGAAGTCGCGACCGCAGCGTCAACCGCGTTGCCACCGCGCTCGAGGACTGCGAGCCCGGCCTGCGCGGCTTCGGCGCCTTCGGCCGCGACCATTTCGCGATGCGCGCTGGTGCCGGCCGGCGCGGCCGTGCCCGCGACCGGAGCCGTCGCCGTCGATATCAAGAGGAGGGAGACCAGCGCGCAAATCCATCGGCGCGCCGCTACTGGTGGCAGATGAGCGAATCCAGACATGTGGCTCTACTAACAGCCGGCGTCCGCCAAGGGAAGTTTCGGCAGGCCTAACCGCTAATGGCCGGGAGAACTGTACGGAAGCTCAGACCGCGGAAATGCCGAAAAGCCGCGCAATTCGTGATTGTCGAGATGATCGGGCTCTTCTATGGCCACCCGGCTCCCGCCACCGCCACGTCCATCACGTCGATACGTGCACTCTTCTTCGTCCGGCATTCGTCGGGGTTGATACTATCCGCCAGCAGTACGAACAGGGTCTTCCGGTCCGGACCGCCCAATGCGCAGGCAATCGGCATCGAATCGCACTTGATACGTTCGGCGACCTTGCCGCCCTGTTGCACGTAGAGCAACTCCTTGGTGAGTGGCGACGCGACCCAGATCGCATTGCCGGCATCGAGCGCGATTCCATCCGGGACAGCATCGCCCAATTCGGCCCATGTCGATTGATTGGTCAGCGAGCCGTCGTCTTCGACGTGGAATGCGGTCAGGCGATGGCCCAGCGACTCGCCGACGATAAGCGTACGGCCATCCTGGGTTACGACCGCGCCGTTAGGAAAGTCCAGACCGCTGGCGACCACGCGCGACGATCCGTCAGGATTGACCAGCACCAATTCAGCCTGCTTTTGCGCTCCACCGGACAGCAGATCGAAGCCGAAATTTCCCACGTAGGCGCGCCCACGCCCGTCCACCACCATGTCGTTGCAATGGAACGAAGCGAGATGAGCGATATCCGCATGGGTTGCGAGTTTGCCCCCAGCGTAGCGCAGCAGCTTGCGGTCGGTCATCGATACGATCAGCAGCGTGCCATCGGGCAGCCAGCCGAGCCCCGACGGCCAGGATGGCACATCGACCACGTCCTCGGCGCGGCCGTCAAGACCGACGGTTCGCACCTTATGGGCATGCATGTCGGAGAACCACAACTTGCCGTCATGCCACCGCGGTCCTTCGGGGAAAACCAGACCTTCGAGCAACGGTTTCATCTGGGCCATAGCGGATCTCCCTCAGCTTGCGCGCGACAACGCGAAGCGCCGCACGGATTTAATCCAACGCGCCGTCGGCGTTGAGTTTCGCGACCTCTTCCTTGCCATAGCCGAGCAGCTGGGTCAGCACTTCCTCGGTATGTTGTCCGATGAGCGGGGCGGCGCTGCGCACCGCGGTCTCGGTGCGGCTCAGCTTCCACGGCATCCCGGCATGCTGGCGTTTACCGACCTCCGGATGGTCGCGATAGACATAGTATTCGCGCGCCGCGAGATGTTCGTCCTCCTCGGAGAGGTACTTGTTGTCGGCCACGACCGCAGCGGCGACCCCCGCATGCTGCAGCGTCTCGACCACTTCGCGCGCGCGGCGCGACGAAGTCCATTGCGTGATAAGCGCGTCGAGCTCGTCTTCGTTGCGCTTGCGCGCGGCGAGCGTCGCGAATTTTGGATTGCCGGACAATTCGGGCTGACCCATCGCCCGCGCCAAGCGCCCCCAATCGGTGTCGTCGGCACAAACGATCGCGACGAACTGGTCGACGACGTTGCCGACGATCCGCTCGGGACGATCGGGGCATTTGTAAATCCCGTGCGGCGCAGCCATAGGATCGGAATTGCCGAGCCGCTCGGGCTCACGGCCGTTGAAGGTATATTGCAGTATGCCTTCCGGCAGCAGATCCATCGCGCATTCCCACTGGCTCATGTCGATATATTGCCCCTCTCCGGTCTTGGCGCGATGGAACAGCGCGGCCATCACCGCGAATGCGCCGTGCACCCCCGCATTGGGGTCGGCGTAGCTGAAACCGGAGTGCATCGGCGGCCAGCCCTTGTAGCCGGTGAGCGCCGAGAGGCCGGAGAGCGGGACCTGCGCCGGGCCGTAGGCGACATAGTCGCAGTAAGGTCCGGTATCGCCATAGCCGGAGAGCGAAATCATGATGATATCGGGTTTGATCTTCCTGAGCGCCTCGTACCCGAAGCCCATTCGTTCCATTACGCCGTGAGCGAAATTGTTGGTCACGACATCGCTCGCGGCAACCAGCCGCCGCGCGACTTCGTGCGCCGCCGGATGCTTGAAATTCAGCGTGATCGAGCGCTTGCCCTGGCTGTACTGATTGAAATAGCCGGAACGATTGAGCCCGCCATTCTTTCCCTCGGGCCACGGCGGCAATACCCGAGTGATACAGGGCCGGGTCTTGGTTTCGATCCGAATAACGTCGGCGCCCAGATGCGCGAGTTGCAGCGTGCAGTAGGGTCCCGCCCATACCCAAGTGAAGTCCGCGACGCGAATCCCTTCGAGCGGAGGCTTCGCCATCAGATCACACCCGTCCGTTTAAGTTCGGCGATATGCGCGGCGTCGAGACCGAGGCGGCCGCCGAAAATTTCCTGGTTGTGTTGTCCAAGCGTGGGAGCCGGCATCCGGATTGCCCATGGTGTCGCGTGATATTTGAGCGGCGCGCCCGGGTACTTGTGCGTGCCCGCGGCCGGATGGGCGATCTCGACAAAGAAGCCGCGTGCGTTCAGATGTTCCGAATTGAGCAGATCGCCCATCGTGGAAACCGGGGCGAACGGCACCCGCCGCTCCTGCACCTTCTTGTAGAGTTCGAGCACGGTATGTTGCGCGCAATAGTCGTCGAGGAAAATCTTGAGCGCTTCCCAGTTCTCCGCGCGCTTGAAACGGTCGGCAAAAATTTCCTCCGCGGCCCATTCGGGATTATCCATCGCCTGTACGAACGATTTCCATTGATGCTCTTCGATGCAGCAGACGTAAATCCAACCGTCCTTGCATTGCAGCGATTCGGCTGGC
Source organism: Binataceae bacterium (SeqCode) (assembly GCA_035279875.1). Taxonomy (GTDB): domain Bacteria; phylum Desulfobacterota; class Binatia; order Binatales; family Binataceae; genus JAMXLL01. The sequence continues at coordinate 3,174 of DATEGX010000341.1, read as the reverse complement.
TGAATCGGCTTGCGTCCCAGCCGGGTGGCGATCAGCCCCATGTAAGGCCAGTACTCGAAGGTCAGTTCGAGCTGAGAGACCAACGATTCCTGCACTGAGACGTCGACGTGCTGGCCTTCGCCGTCGCGCATTTGCGCCATCAGTGCACCCATCGTGGCCACGGCGGCATGCACTCCACCCTGGAATCCAGCCTGGCTGCCAAAGGTCTTGAGCGGCGGTAGTTCGGGATGCTCGGCGCCCGCGCCATTGAGCACGCATACGCCGCCGGCGCTCCAGATGGTCAACTCCTCGGCGCGCCAATTGCGATGGGGTCCGGTCAGGCCAAACGGCGCGATCGAGGTCATTACCAAGCGCGGATTCACTCGCTGCATGCGCTCGAAACTGAGACCGACGCGATCCATGTCCGGCGGCCATACGTTATGCACCAGCAGGTCGGCCTGCGCCGCCAGGCGTTCGAGCAGGGCCATGCCTTCAGACTTGGCGATATCGAGCGTGACGCCGTATTTGTTCGCGTTGAGATAAAGAAAGAGCCCGCTCTTCTCGGAATGCGGCGTATCGCCCGGAAATGGTCCGCGAGTGCGCGCCGGGTCGCCGCCGCCCGGCCGCTCGATTTTGATCACCTCGGCGCCCAGGTCGGCCATCAGTTTGGCCGTATAAGGGGCGGAGACCATCTCGCCCACTTCGATAATCTTGAGACTCGACAATGCTCCTGGCATGTGAACCCGTGTGGAAATCGCCCGAAGGCCTACGGTACGACTTTGCGAAACGGCTTGACCTCGACCCGTTCGAAGACGCCCTGGACGGTGTACGGGTCGGTACGGGCAAATTCCCGCGCCTCGGCTTCGCTGTCCATATCTACCACCATCAAGCTGCCGCTGCCGTCGGTGAACGGTCCGCCAAGGACCATTTGGCCGCGTTCCAGCAACGGCTTGAGGTTTTCGAGATGAGCCGGGCGCACCTTGGGACGGAGCGCCGCCCCGTCGGGACCATCATGTCCGATAATTACGAAAAGCATGCTCGCGTTATTGCTCCGCTGGCCAATTTGTGACCGTCCCGCAACGGATTTTTAGTCAGGCTATCACGGCTCCTCGCCGCCGCTCCAGCCTTGGGCGGAGGCGACGCAGTCGCCCGAATCAACTCATCTCGTTATAGTCCGCGGCGGTGAGGTACCACGCCCGATGGATAAGGACGTTTGCCACCGTCCTCTGGATGACGTTCTCGGTCGCTGGAATCGCGCGCGCTCAGGCTTCCGCAACGGTTTCACTCGCCGAGCAGGAAAAACTCGAGCGAGCTTTTACGGATCCATTGACGTCCCTGCCACAGGTGATTGTCAGAGACAGTTATTCGCCTGCAACCTACGGCACCAACGTTGAAACCAATCAGGCGATAATCAGACCAATAATCCCCCGCATACCGCCGAACACGCTGCTTCCCTTCATCCAGTTGGTGAGGCCCACGTTTGCGTTGGTTACTGTGCCAAGTTCCAGGGGCGGCAGCCGGACGGAATTCGGCGACCTGCCATTGTTCGATCTGGCGGTCCTTCCGTGGCCCAATAGGCGGAGCAGTGCGCTCTTGATGGGCGTTGGACCTACGTTCGTTTTCCCGACGGCAACCTCGATGAGCGCGGGTCAGGGCGCCTGGCAGGCTGGGCCGGCGTTCGGAGCCATTTATAGCGGGTTTCGCGGCCTGCTGGTTGGCTTCATTGCCCAGAACCCAATCTCATTCGCCTACACTTCGCCCTCGCGCCCGGCTCAAAATACCTTCCAATTCCAACCGGTCCTGGCTCTTCATCTTTGGGGTCCCTGGTACTTGAGGTCTGCCGAAGCCAACTGGACGATGGGTTGGCGCCGCCATTCCGCGACGATGCTGCCGCTCAGCATCGGACTCGGCCGGACCGTTGTCCGCGCCGGACTCCCGCCGATGAGCCTATTCGTCACGGGGCAATGGATGGTTTATCGCCAATACGCCCCGATCGCGCCTCAAACGACGGTCAATTTCGGCATGACGATCGCATTGCCATGGATGGGTAGCTGGTGATCCGGAGCGCCTGGCAAGCTGGGCCAGCCTTCGGAGCCATTTACACCGGGTTTCGCGGCCTGCTGGTCGGCTTCATTGCTCAGAACCCAATCTCGTTCGCTTACACTTCGCCATCCCGCCGGCCGCAAAATACCTTCCAATTCCAACCGGTCCTGGCTATTCATCTGTTGGGTTCCTGGTACTTGAGGTCTGCCGAAGCCAACTGGACGATGGGTTGGCGCCGCCATTCCGCGACGATGCTGCCTTTGAGCATCGGACTCGGCAGGACGGTGGTCCACCCCGGACTTCCGCAGATGAGTCTATTTCGTCACGGGACAATGGATGGTTTATCGCCAATACGCCCCGATTGCGCCTCAAACGACGGTCAATTTCGGCATGACGATTGCCTGGCCATGTCCCTACAAAAGCGATGACGGGGCCATCCGCTGTGGGCTTGCTGTTAAAATGGCCGATTGATAAGCAGACTCGACTTACGGCGAGCGCCTTCCCGATTCGGATTTACTCGGCAATGCCCATACCGCAAGTAGAAGGGCAGAATTTTAAAAGCCAGGCTTGGGTCTCGCGGTTGCTCCAAGGAGACCATTTTCCGCACGCATGCCTACACTCCGACCCCGCCGTAATTCTTGGCGAATTCGAAGCCGGCCACTATCTCCAGGCCCTAGCGCTTACCATTTCCTGGGGAAATATGACGAGAACAACCACGAGACGCATCTATCATAAATGTACGGCCACAGAGATACTCGCGGCCTTATACAATTGTGCGGATTCAATTGCTGAAACTAATTCCATTCATGTCTCTTGGGAACTTCTGACGGGCACACTCGATTGGACAAGCGTGATTACATCGAAGGTTCTGCACTTCCTCTGTAGAGCACTTGGCTATACCGACAATCCACCGGTTCCTATTGACGGCGCTGTAATTCGAGCCTACGTGTGGCCTGGTTTCAGAATTGGAATACCACCTGAGCAGCGTCCGCAGGACTGGCAGGAAGACGGCTTTGAAGCTTACTGTCGATACATGACTGCTATCGGCGTATGGGCGGAAGCAAGGGGCTGGACAACAACCGAGATTGAAACAACTCTTTATTCCGAAAATCGTTAGAAAGAGAACTCGCCCCATACGGCTCACAGCCATCG
>DATEGX010000340.1:0-15051 GCA_035279875.1 Binataceae bacterium (SeqCode) | reverse complement strand
ACGTCGATACTGGCGTACTGCGCCAGGAAAAATGCGTAGCCAATCTTGAAAACGACCGCCCAGCAGAAATAACCGCCGGCCAGGAAGAAAATCGTCGCCGAGATCACGAACGGCTTCGCCAGCCGCCGCTCGGTTTCGTAGAGCCCCGGTGCGATGAATTTCCAGATTTCGTAAAACACCGCCGGGCTGGCGATGAACAGGCCGGCGATCAACGCCACCTTGATTTTCGTAAAAAAGGCCTCGCCGACCCCGGTGCCAATCAGCAGCACCTTGCCATGGCCAGCCGCGCGCAGCGGATAGGTCAGCGCATTGAACAGCCAATCGTCGATCGCATAGGCGATGAGAAAGCCCACTCCGATCGCAATGACCGAACGAATCAGCCGGCCGCGTAGCTCCGTCAGATGCTCGAGCAGGGGCATCCGCGAGTCCTCGGCGGGCTCGGGCGACGGGGTGGTCGGTTCGTAAAGCGCCACGGCCGCGGAGAATTACGAGTGCGCCGGCGGCTCGGTGGGCGGTTGCTCCGAAGGAGCCGGCGGTACATCCTCGCGCTCACGCATATAGGGAGGGTCTTCGATCGCCCCGCTTATCTCGCGCATCACCGTATTGCTGGCGAGCCTTAGTTCGCGGAGTATCTTGCCAACCGCGCGCATTACCTCCGGCAACCGCTCAGGTGGGATCACGATCAACGCGACCACCAGCAGGACCATGATTTCGACGATGCTCAAGTATTGATGATTGAGTGCGCAGTTCGAAACGTCATGCGATATGATACCGCATCGGTATACAATGATCGTGAACCCATTCGAGGGTGTCAACGATGCACAAAACGCTGCTGGTCGCCGACCGGCGCTACATGAAGCACATCGCTGGCCGGGTCCATCCGGAGCGGCCCGAGCGGATAGTCGCCATGATCGACATGGCTGAGGGACTTAAGCGCTCACGGCTCGCTTTGTCGTCACCGCGTGAGGCTTCGCTTGATGAGCTTACGCTATGCCATCGCGCGGACTACGTCGCCACGGTCGAACGCAGCGCAAATGCCGAGCGGACCGACTTCGATCCGGATACACGAGCCTGCGCCGAGACCTGGGAAACCGCAAAGCTGGCGGCCGGCGGCGTACTCACCGCGGCCGAAGCGGTACTCGACGGCGAAGCCGACAATGCCTTCGCGATCGTGCGTCCGCCCGGCCATCACGCCTTGCCCGACCGCGCGATGGGTTTTTGCTTCTTCAATAATGTTGCGGTTACCGCGAGCTGGTTGGTCAAGGTGCGGGGCCTGCGGCGCGTGTTGATCCTCGATTGGGATGTGCATCACGGCAACGGCACGCAGAATATCTTCTACGAGTCTCCCGAAGTTATGTACATGTCGATGCATCAGTTCCCGTTCTACCCCGGCACCGGCTGGTTTGACGAAATCGGCAGCGGAGCGGGCGCGGGATTCACCGTCAACGCGCCGCTCACGGCGACCTTCAGCGACGACGAATACCTGCGCGTCTGCGACGAGCTGTTTTTGCCGATCGCACGGCAATTCCGGCCCGATTTCGTACTGATTTCATCGGGATTCGACTGCCACTACCGCGACCCGCTTGGCGGCATGCGAGTCACTGAGAACGGTTTCGTCGCGATGACCCGACGGATGAGCCGCCTGGCTGACGAATGCTGCGGCGGCCGGATGGCGGTCGCGCTTGAGGGCGGTTATGACGTCAAGTCGCTCGCGGATTGCGGGCGGGCGGTAATCGACGAACTGGGCCGCGACGCCGACGAACCCTTAGGGAGAGCAAGGAACGGCGGACGAGCGGAGCCGATTCTTCAGCGCGCGAACCATTTTCTTAAAGACTACTGGAGCTTCGATTAGATAGGAAAATAGCTTCTAAAGTTCTCTTAGCATCAATATGAGACTATTTAGCGCATTAGGCGTAAGTTTCGGTTGCCGAAGGCAGGCTCTCAGCAGCGAACGATTGTCGCTGCCGGGTGCGTCGTGGTATTGCCTTGGCAACCGATCCGTCCTGTAAGGAGGCCGGCATGAAGATTTCGATGTTCCATTTGATGCCTTACCGCGAATTACCCGCGGATTTTGAGGCTAAATATCGCTCGGTGTGGGTCGATCCGCCCTTTTGGGAATTGGCTCAGCCGGAGAAGGTCGGCCAGTACTACAACTGGACCCTGGACGAGTTGACCCATGCGGCCAAGGCCGGGATGGATGGCATCTGCGTCAACGAGCACCATCAGAATGCCTACGGTTTCATGCCCAGTCCCAATCTGATGGGCTCTGCACTCGCGCGTGCGACCAATGGTTTGGACGTCGCGGTGGTCCAGATGGGGGCGACGCTACCGACCACGATTCCGCCAATTCGCGTGGCAGAAGAATACGCGATGCTGGATTGCATCAGCGGTGGCCGGCTGGTCGCTGGAATGCCCTTGGGCACCTCGATGGACGCCAATCTTTGTTACGGAATCACCCCGATCGAGCATCGCGAGCGCTATTACGAGGCACACGACCTGATCGTCAAGGCGTGGCGGTCGCGCGAGATGTTTGCCTGGAACGGCAAGTACTTCAAACTGCCGATGGTGAACCTGTGGCCGCGTCCAATCCAGGATCCCCATCCGCCGGTATGGATACCGGGGGCAGGTAGCCTCAGTACCTGGGATTTTGCCGCCAAAAATGACCATTGCTACTGCTTTCTGAGCTATTACGGTAACAATCTGGGCAAGCGCGTGATGGACGGGTTCTGGGAATTCGTCGACAAGAACGGCCTCGAGCCGAATCCCTATCGCGCCGGCTTCCTGCAGTTGGTCGCGGTTTCCGAGAATGACGCGCAGGCGGAAAAGGACTACTACCCGCATATTCGCTATTTCTACGACAAGTGCCTGCACATCCTGAACGAGTACCAGATGGTGCCGGGTAATCAGGACCATCGGAGCCTCGTCAATAGCGTGCGAAATCTGCTCCCGATGCAGATGCAACTGGTCAGTTCGGTCGCCAACTGGAAGTTCAAGGACTTCGTCGACAACCAGTTCGTGATCGCGGGCAGCCCCGCCTCGGTGCGCGACCAGTTGATGCAGGCGGTGAAGAAGCTCCGCGTCGGCAATCTGATGGTGCTGCTGCACATCGGTTCGATGCCGCACGAATTGACGATCAAGAATATCGACCTCTTTGCGCGAGAAGTCGCACCCCATTTCCGCAACGTCTGGGACGAAGACGGCTGGGACAACAAGTGGTGGCCCGCAAAGCTCAAGAACAAGGGCCAGCACGCTGCGGCTAAACCGGGCAATGGAGCGGAGGCTCGCGCCGGGAAATAGCCCAAATCATGCGCGATTCAGCCGGGATCTTTAGCTCAAAAAGCGAAAATCCCCCCGGTCGCGCCGTCGGGCTCTGTCAGGGTCGGCGAGATGGGCCCAAATGACTGCGTGATCGATGGGCAATTGAACGAGGGAAAGAAACAGCGAAAATGGCTGCTACTTCAGATCGGACGGTAAGTCTCTGGGAGGGCAAGGTCACTGCCCATGTGAAAGTCGCCGGGCAGGGACCGGCGCTGGTCTTCCTGCATAGCGGATATGGCCTGGTGTGGGACCATAGCCTCGACTTGCTGGCCCGCGATTTCACCATTTATGCGCCTGAGCATCCGGGAACCAGCGAGGGCGACCCGGACGCAATCAAGCCGCTCGACGATATCTGGGACCTCGTCCTCTATTACTACGAGATGTTCGACCAACTCGGTCTCGAGGCCCCTGCCGTGGTTGGTCACTCCTTCGGCGGTATGGTCGCGGCCGAGTTGGCCGCCACGAACCCGAAGAGGGTCGGCAAGTTGGTCCTGATCGATCCGCTCGGCCTGTGGCGTGACGATTCGCCGATCCCGAATTACATGGTGATGCCTCAAGCCGATATCGATCCGCTGTTCTTCCACGATCCGAACCACCCGGCCCGCAAGCTGGTCTCGATGAACCTCGAAGAGCCGGACTCGATTATCCGGGTTACGTGGGCGCTCGGATGCACCGGGAAATTCATCTGGCCGATTCCCGATAAGGGATTGCGCAAGCGAATCCATCGAATTGCCGCGCCAACGCTGATTATCTGGGGCAGAGAAGACGGTCTTACCAAGCCGGTCTATGCCGAGGAGTTCCACAAACTTATTCCGCGCTCGCGGGTCGAGATAGTGGCGAACGCGGCGCACATGGCGCCGCTCGAGCAGCCAGAGGCGGTCTCGAAACTGGTGAGCGACTTCTTGAAGAAGTAGGCGGATAGGCGGGAGGCCAAAACCCCAACCAGGTGCCTTCGAGTTTGCATCCGCGGCTGGTGGCGCTGTCGGCGGCGGAGTCGCTCGAATTCGTCCTGACCACCGACCAAATTTCGATCGGCAGCGCGGACGGGAACGACTTTATCGTCCGCGACGACACCGTCTCGTCACGCCATGCGCGATTGTGGCGGCGTGTGGACGAATACCGGGTAGCAGACCTCGGTTCCCACAACGGCGTTTATCTCAACGGGCGTCGAATCGATCGGGCGGAAACGCTGCGAGACGGCGACCAGGTTAGTTTCGGCAACGCGGCCTTTCGCTTCCTGCTGGACGGTAACGCCGCGCGTCGAACCCGTACCCGAGCGGCCTCAGCGACTGCGATAGCCACTATCCTGGCGCTGCTGGTCGGGGGATTCGGCCTCGCCCGGTTCCTGATTAATTTCGACCAACTCGAGCGCGCCGCCGAGGAACAGGGTGCCGCTCTCACAGAGGCTGCGCCTTCCTCCGCTTCGAACCTTGAGGCTATGCGCCATTTCGTGGGGGGCGTGGTGCATCCAGGGAGCGGCGGAGAGGCGGAAACCGGATCGCCAGCCGCGACTCCGGAGCCCGTGCCCGGCGAGGACCCGGCCGAGGTCGAGGCATGGCTCGGTCCGCTCAACCGCTACCGCGCGATGGCCGGGCTTTCGCCCTTGAGCGCGAGTCCGCTGCTCCATCGCGGGGACTACCTTCATTCTCGTTATCTGGTCAAAAACTTCGGCACGTCGATCGCTGGCGGCATTAACCTCGGACCCTGGATGCATGCCGAGGACCCTGGCAAACCCTGGTTCAGCAAGGAAGGTCTCGCCGCTGCGAGAACCAGCAACGTGAGTGAGTCGTGGCATCCGCGCGGCGACCCGAACCCCTCCTGGGCGATCGACAACTGGATGCAGGTGCCGTTTCATCGCCTTGCGATACTCAATCCCGATCTCAAGAAGGTGGGCTACGGTACTTACTGCGAGAACCACATATGCATCGCGGCGCTCAATATCGCCAGCACCCCACCGATGACGTCGGTGCCGACGCCATTGCCGAAGCCGATCGAATTCCCGCCCGACGGCACCTCGTTTCCGGTCGGCGACTTCGGCGTCGAATGGCCAAATCCGCTGAGCAGTTGCGCTGATTACGCGGCGCCGACCGGTTTGCCGATAACGCTACAATTGGGGCATCTCGTCGCCCCGGGCTTCTCGGACTATTCGCTGAAGTCGGGCACGATGAACGGGGCCGCGCTGGCCGCATGCGCCTTCGACGCCAACACCTACGTCAATCCTGATCCGGGCACGCAAATGATAGCTCGGGCAGGCTTGCGCAATGCTGGGGCGATCGTTTTGGTGCCGCGGCGACCGCTGACTGCGGGCCGCTACTCGGTTTCCATTACCGCCGGCGGCCATCAGTACCAATGGTCGTTTTCAATCTCCGGATGAGATCATGAGGCTGGCGGCGCGAGACTATTTAATCGCGACTTAACCTGGCCGAGACTTCCGGCGAATATCGGGCACTTAGGCTTCCACACGACCATTTTGATGGTCCGATGGAGGTTTGCGTGGTGGCAAAAGTGAGTTCCGCGAGTCGCCGGAATCTGATCGCCGCGATTTGGTCTTCGATTGCCTGTTTGGCGATGCTGCAGCCGGTAACGGTTGATGCGAATCCGCCGCCGGTAGCCTCGCCGCCCTACGCGATATCGGTATTTGCTACCGCGCCCGCCGGTCTGAGCGGTCCCGATTCGATAACCTTCGACCTGACCAATATCTTTGTCGGCTACGGCAACGGCGGCGCGCCGGACGGCAGCGGCGGCGCGATGAGCAACATCGTCAAGTACGACCTCCGCGGCAATAAACTCAACAATTTTGTCATCACCGGCCATAACGACGGATTGCGATACAATCCTGCCACCGGCAAGCTGTGGGCGCTCCAGAACGAAGACGGTAACTCGAATCTGGCGATTATTGATCCCAATAGCGGACGGCAACAGGTCTATCAGCTTGGCACCGGCCCGCACGGTGGAGGCTACGACGACATTGCCTTCGAGAGTCTCGGTTTCGGCAGGGGCTTTGGACGCGGGTTCGGCCGCGGCTTCGGGTTTGGCGACAACGACCTGAGTTTTCAGGCTTTCTTTAGCGCGTCCGCACCAACGTTAACTACCAATACCGCGCCGGCAATAGTCTTGGCGAAGATTTTCGGCAAGAAGGTGCTCTTGACTGGTATTCTCAACGGAGACGCTACCGCGACGGACGTAACCACCGGTAAACCCGTCACGCTCAATCTCCTCGACCCCGATTCGATGATCTTCGACCCTCGCGGCGAACTGGTGTTGGATTCCCAGGGCGATGGCCTTCTCGTTATCGTGCAGCATCCGGGCCTGGCCTGCCAGAACAATCTGGTAGTGCCGCTGACGTCGACCGACGGAGGCTCAACCGTGGGCAATACGCAGCTCGACGACACGATCTTTGCCACGCAAACCAGCGGCCAGGTGCTGGTCGCGGACAAGGGCGCGAACACCATCTATTCCATAACCGTACCGTACTTCGCACCGGACGCGACGTATTCCGCGGTCAGCGTGTTCCACAATCCGAGCGATCCGAGCCCGTTTGAGTCCTTCGTCGGTCAAACCAACCTCACGACCGGCTTTGTAACGCAGATTGTCACCGGGATGAGCGCCCCGGGCGGGATGGCCTTTGTCCCGTCGGATTTGAATTTTGCAAGCCTCGTCAGGTCGAGCGAGCGAAAAGCTCGGCCATGTCCCTGAGCGCTCGCCGGCTATTGATGGCGTGGGTTTTCGTTTGACGCGAAAATCCGCGGTTGTCTAACTCGTCGCGGTGTCGCACTTCACCCACGAATCATTGGGATTCAGTGCCATGAAGCAGGTCGGAACCTGAGGATTATTTATTATGGTCGGCGGTATCGGATCTTGTGGGGATAAAATCAAGATCGAGAAGCTGGTCGCGAGTCCACTCGCACTCGACGGGGAATAATCGTTCCCATTTAGCTTTTTCGAGTTGCATATCAAGTCCAGCAACTCGACGGGCTTGCGTGTATGATTTGATCACAAGGTCATCAAACTCATTACGCAATTGCCGCGAGTCACCAAGCAGCGTCTGAAGTTCGAGGCGTGCGTTCAGCATACTTTTTTGCCAACTTCGTTCGCCGCGCTTAACTGCTGAATAGCGCCATTTCAGCAGGTGAGTTATGAGCACGCGCAGCATGCTGACAACCGTGCCCCGCTGGATGGCTGCCATGTCTTCAAGTTCCTCAGCTAATCCCTTCTGATCGACAACGCCAAGGTTTCCAGCTTCAAGTGCTGCGGCTTGCGCACGAAGCCAGGCGTAGGAATCCGTTGTTCGCTCGACAGAGGTCATATTCGGTTCCTCTACGTTCGCTTCCGTTGAGACAACGCCAGAGCGCGGTACATTAGCAACGACGGCTTGCGCCATTGTCGCCGGCGCGCCATGGACGTCGGTCAGCAAAGGCAATTCTATCTGCTGCTGAGCACTGAGCTGATCGGCCAGCGACTTTTGATCGAACGAATCTTGAACCGTCCGTAGGATTTTAGGAGCAGCAGCCATTTAATGTTTGATCTGATTCGGGCCACTCACCACGACTACTGCGGTTCCGTTTTTGACGATGTACCCGTGGTTGCCGTCTCCATCCTTGATATCTTCGAGACGGTATACGACTAACGCCGGATTCGAGACCCGAATTGTAGAGCCATCGTCCAGTTCGTATTCATTGACCGACTCAATCACCTTGCGTGCGATCTTCACTTCCATGACGGTGACCGTGAGTCCGCCAATATTAAGTGTCTTTGTCTCTGCCACTCGCGCTGCCTGTGCCCCTTTTGACCGTAAGTTGCCTAATATCGTCGGTCCTTTAATAAGCCTCTTTACGAAGTCGTCAAACAACTCCATGTCGGCATTCTAGAACTTCGTTTGCGGTTTGCTCGAACTGTAGCTGTTCTGCCGACTTTTTCGAGAGCCTTTTCGAGGTTCTGCACGTCGACATTTTAGCGTCTCTAAGTTTGTAGCGCCACGACTACACCGGACCTGACCAACTGACGCAACTGGTCCGGATCCGGCGTTCCGTCGGATGCTGGTGCCACTTTGTGTCGACCTAGAGCCGGATCGGCGAGGGTTTGCGCTTGCGCGCTCCCGCGCGCTCAAATAGGTGAGAAGAGAACCTGGAGCAAATGAGAAAAAGACTGCTGAGCCTGGCCTGCGCTGCGCTCGTGACGAGTGCAATCGTCGCGGCGGCGGGCGCGGCTGACAATCCCAAGCTGGACGGAGTTGCTGTGCGAAATACCGGACAATATGCGACTATCGAAACGGATCGCGGCGCCGTTGTGATCGAGCTATACCCGACCGTCGCTCCCAAAACGGTCGCCAATTTCGAAAAACTGTCGAAAGACGGCTTCTACAACAACCTGACGTTCCATCGGGTCGAACCTGGCTTCGTCGTCCAAGGTGGTGACCCGGCGGGTAATGGTACCGGCGGACCAGGCTACGATGTCCCCGCCGAAATCAGCCCGACCGAAAAGCATCTTCGCGGCACGGTCGCGATGGCGCGCAAGGGCGACCAGGTCAATCCCGAGCGCAAGTCGAGCGGCAGCCAGTTCTACATCTGCCTCGAACCCGCTCCCTTCCTCGACGGCCAATACACGATCTTCGGCGGCGTGGTCGAGGGCATGGACGTAGTCGACAAGATCAAGGTGGGTGATCACATCAAGAAGGTCAGCCTAAGCACCGAGTTACCGAAATAGAGCGGCGGCAATGAGTGAATCAGGAAGCGGGCACCCGAGCGGGCCTTACTTCACCGTCGACCTCCATCTGCACACCAACCGCGGCAGCGCCGACTCGAACCTGTCGACCGCGGACCTGGTGGCGCGCGCCCGGACCATCGGAATCGGCGCGGTTTGCATCACGGAGCACGACAATATCTGGGACCTCAAGGAAATCGCGCCGATCGCCTCCGAACACGGCGTGCTCTGCCTGCGCGGGATGGAAGTGACCACTGAATTGGGCCACGTCGGGGTGTTCGGGCTCGGCGAGTATATCGGCGGCATCTACAAGCTGGCGGAACTGCGCAAAGTGGTGGATCGGCTCGGCGGCATCATGGTGGCGAATCATCCGTTCCGCTACAAGCTCGATCCACGCTTCTCGTTTATCAATCCCGACCACGAACCTATTGACCTCGAGCATCCGGAACGCGCGGCCAAGCTGGAGATAATCCAGTTGTGCGATGCGATCGAAGTGCTCAACGGAGCCTGCTCGGAAGAGGAAAACCTTTTCGCCTTGCGGGTCGCGCGCGCCCTGGGCAAGGCCGAGGTAGCGGGCTCGGATTCGCATTCGGCCAATTCGATCGGCGTCGTCACCACGCTGTTTTCCCAACCGTTGCGCCATGAGCGCGACTTGATGGACGCGATCAAGGCTGGCGAGACTCGCGCCGGCCGCGGCCTGCTGGACTCCGCGGTGGCGCCGTTCGAATTACCCACCTAAACCGGCGACCGCGAGCTTCGCTTACTATTTGCGGATGACAGGCGGGCTAGGCGGCGCCTTTTGGCGCGTCCTGGCCGGGCTTGGGCTTGGCGGTCGAGAAGGGCGAGACGAACGCGCGGGCCGGATCAGGCAGCAGGTTGAGGAATTTCACTTCCGCAAAATTCCCATTGATTTGCAGCCCCGAAAAGGTCGCGTTGTCCACGCGCAGCCGATGGAAGAATTTCAGCTCCAGGCCGATGAAATGGCATAGTACCGTGCGAATGATGTCGCCGTGCGAGACGAACATGATGCGGCGGCCCGGATTGGCTTCGATTGCGCGCGAGATCGCTTCGACGCCTCGCGCCTGCACCTGCGGAATCGTTTCGCCCCCTGGAGTGGGATGCTCAACCGGGGCCTTGCGATATTCGAGGTAATGAGGGTCGTCGATCAGTTCGTGGTAGGACATTCCCTCCCAGCGGCCGTACAGGACCTCGGCGATAGCGGGATCCTCGACGATTTCGAGACCGTCCAGACCGGATGACAGAATCTCGGCCGATTGGCGTGCCCGCACCAGCGGACTGCTGATAATCAGGTCGGGCTCGAGCGCGCGCGCGAGATCGATGGCGGCCTCGACCTGGGCACGGCCTCTTTCGCTGAGCTCGATGGGATGCCGCCCCATCACGCGCCCTTCGCGATTCCAGGCGGTCTCGCCATGCCTGACGAGGATTGCGGTGCCGCGCAGGGCGTTCGCCTCAGTGAGTTTTTGCGCCACGAAGAAGGGCCCCAGCGCCATCTTTGTCCCCGAGAATTGCGGTTTCAAGCACAATGGCGGGCACCAGAGCCGGCGCCCGCCATCGCTTCAATCGCAACAAATTCGGCCCATGCCTTCAGCGTCCGGCCGGAGCCGCCGCATGGCCGTTGGCCGACGCGGCCGCGTTACTGGCCGGCGCCGCGAGCCCACAAAAGGCCTCGTAATCAATCAGTGTGGTCTGAGTCGGATGATCGCTGCAAACCGGGCATTCCGGGTTGCGCCGGATCTTGAGCACGCGCACGTACTCAGTCGAAAGGGTATCGAAGTAGATCATCCTGCCAATCAGCGGCTTTCCGGCGCCGAGCAGCAGTTTGATCGCCTCGAGCGCCTCGATCGAGCCGATTACCCCCGGCAACGCGCCCAATACGCCGGCTTCCGCGCATGACGGCGCCATGTCGGGCGGTGCGGGCTCGGGATAGAGGCATCGATAGCAGGGGCCGCCGGCCGCCGGGTGAAAGACCGTGGCGTTGCCCTCGAAGCGGAAAATCGCGCCATCGACCAATGGTTTTTTAGCGAATACGCAAGCGTCGTTGATCAGATAGCGGGTCGGGAAATTGTCGCCGCAGTTCACCACCACGTCGTAGCCGGCGATGATCTCCATCACGTTGTCGGAACTAAGCCGAACGTCGTGGCGAACCACCTTGATGCCAGGATTGATCGCGTTTATCTGCTTCTGCGCCGATTCGGTCTTGAGCATGCCCACGCGGTCGACGGTATGGATTATCTGCCGCTGCAGATTGGACATGTCGACCACGTCAAAATCGACCAACCCGATTGTCCCGACTCCGGCCGCTGCCAGGTAGAGCGAAGAGGGCGAGCCCAGCGCGCCCGTGCCAAGAATCAGCACCTTCGAGTCCAGCAGCTTCGCCTGGCCTTTTTCGCCGACCTCCGGAATCACGAAATGGCGCGAATAGCGGGTCAACTCCTCGGCGGTGAAGTTCCGTTCCGCCGTGAAGGGCAGCCCGCGATCCTTCCAGGCGTTGAAGCCGCCCGTGAGGTTATAAACGTTCTCGTAGCCGAGTTCGCGGAGCGTGCGCGCGGCCAGCAGCGAACGCGTGCCCGACGCGCATTGCAGAATGACCGGGGTCTTATGATCCGGCACCTTTTCCTCGATTCGAAGCTCGAGGAAGCCGCGCGGAATTCCGACCGCCTGCGTAATATGCCCCTGCCGCCATTCGTCGCTTTCACGCACGTCGACGAGCACCGTGCCGGGGCGCTCGAGCATCTGGCGCGCCTCGTCGATATCGATCTGCTTGATGGACGAGCGTGCTTCGTCGAGAATATTTTTGGAAGTTTTCGCCATATATTCGCCGAATCCTTGTGCGGCCTAATCACACATTGCCGCTATTCTCCCAATATCATAACCACCGCGCAGCTTGGTTGCATTATGAGACTTCGCGGCCCATCTGCTTCTATCCGCCCAGCATCCGATGCGATTCGAGCAGCGTACGAACGAAATTCAGCACCTTCTGCGCGTGACCGCGCGGCGTCACCTCGCGGAACGCGCGTGCGACACGTCCTTCGCGATCGAGCACAAAGGTCGCGCGCTCAGCTCTTCTATCGTTGAGCACGCCCAGGCTCTGCGCCAGCTCGCCTTCGGTATCGGCCAGTAGGGTGAAGTTGAGCCCATGCTTGTCGGCAAAGGCGCGATGCGACTGCACCGAATCGGTGCTTACGCCAATCACGGCACAGTCCTGCGCCGCGAATTGATCAAGCAATTCACGGAATTCTTTGCCCTCGACGGTGCATCCCGGAGTGTCGTCCTTGGGATAAAAGTAGAGCACGACGTTGGTGCCCCGATAGTCGGCCAGCCGGCGCGTTTGTCCAAACTGGTCAGACAACCCGAGAGTCGACGACACTCCCAGCCCTTCCGCACGAATTTCGTCAGCTTGCCGCGGCATGAGCCTCGGTCTCCGCGGCGATCGCACGCCGTTTGGTGAACTTGATAGCGGCGTTGTCGATATTAATCGAACAAAGCGAGCCGCACATGCTGCAGACGTTTGAGCCGGCCGCCTCGCTGTCCTCTTTGTAACGGCGCGCCTTGTCCGGGTCCATCGCCATCGCGTACATGCCGTCCCAGTTGAGCGCCTTGCGATAGCGCGACATCTGGTCATTCCAGACCTTGGCCGCACGCACGCCCTTGACCAGGTCGCCGGAATGGGCAGCAATGCGGGTCGCGATTACGCCCTCGCGCACGTCTTCGATATCGGGCAGCCGCAAATGCTCCGCCGGAGTGACGTAGCACAGGAAATCAGTGCCGGCCGCAGAGGCAATTGCACCGCCAATCGCGCCAGTAATGTGATCATAGCCGGGAGCGACGTCGCAGGTCAGCGGCCCGAGCACGTAGAACGGAGCGCCCGCGCATACCCGCTTTTCGAGCTTGACGTTGGCTTCGATCTGATCGAGCGGCACATGTCCGGGTCCCTCGATCATGACCTGCACGCCGTTGGCACGGGCACGCTCGGTCAGTTCGCCGAGCACCAGCAACTCGGCCAGTTGGCCGCGATCGGTGGCGTCGCCGGTGGCACCGGGGCGCAGCCCGTCGCCAAGTGAAATCGTCACGTCATGCTCCCGTAGGATGTCGCACATCTCGTCGAAGTGCTCGTAAAGCGGATTTTCGTTACCGGTCCGTTCAATCCAGGCCGCCAGCAGCGCGCCGCCGCGAGAAACGATCCCCTCGATCCGCTGATGACCCCGCAACTTGCGCACGCTTTCGCGGGTGACACCGCAATGCAGCGTCATGTAGTCGACGCCCTGCCGCGCCTGGCGCTCGATTACTTCGAGAAAGAATGGCGCTTCGAGGTCCATGATCGAACGCTCCGAGGCGACCTGGTAAATCGGTACCGTGCCCAGAATCACCGAGCATCGCGAAAGGATCTCCTGGCGTATCCGATCGAGATCGGTACCGGTCGAAAGGTCCATGACCGAGTCCGCACCGTAGCGAACCGCCGTGTAAAGCTTTTCGACTTCCTCATCGACGAGTTGATGGAAGTTGGAAGCGCCGATATTGGCGTTGACCTTGGTTCGCAGCTTGCGGCCGATTCCGATCGCCCGGAAATCATGATGAATATTATGGGGAACGACGACCTCGCCGGTCGCCACCAGTCTGCGTATCTCGTCTGGGCTAAGCCCTTCGTCTTCGGCGACCTCGGCCATCTGTGGCGTGACGACGCCTTTGCGTGCAGCCTCGAGTTGAGTCATATCGGCACCTCTGTCCGGGCTCTCGATGGGAGCCGCGCTCTTTATAGACGCCGAAGCGGCGGCCAGTCCAGCCGTCCGGGCTTGCGCGAACTCCGTCAAGCCGTATTGTCAGGTCGGGCCTTCGGCGCACCCGTTCCGGAGCCTTCCAATATACACCGTGCGGCCCCTTCGCGTCACGGGTCCGAGCCTCGTGGGAAGACAAAAAGGAGGCCGCTCCAGGCGACCCAAGAAATCGCTACGACGGCGGGAGTTCGGTTTCAGAGACCCTGGTTCACCTAGGCAGGCCGGCCTTCGTCGCGAAACATGGGCATCACGTGTTTGGCGAAGCGCTCGAGCGAGCGCATCACCGTCTGATGCGGTTCACCGCCCTGCGCAACCTCCAGTATCAGATAGGTCGCGCCATAAAATTCCTGCGACCACCGTATCCTCTCGATAAGCGTTTCGGGCGTGCCGATCAGCAGCACGCGCATCGCGTCGAGTTCTTCATAGGTACGCGAGGTAAAGCCCGAACCCTGTTTGTAGCGTTCATAAGTGGCCGAGGTGTGCCGGCTGCGGCGATCGAGCGAATCGAAGAACTTGTAGTATTGCAGCGCATGAACGCCGCCATGGTCGCGTGCCTCTTCCCATGAATCACCGCAATACATCTGGTAGACGCCGGCGATTTCGCGGGTTGCCGGATCGTGCCCCGCTCCAATCAGCGCGTTGCGATAAAGGCCGATGTTGGCTTTGACCATGTCAGGCGCCGGAATAAAGAACGCCGTGCCAAGATGGAGTCCCATCTGCCCCGCCCACGCATAGCTTTCCGGGGTGATTGCACCTGAGGCGAAAACGGGCGGATGCGGCTTCTGCAAGGGCTTCGGGAAAAACGTATAATCGCCGAGCTGCCAGAATTTTCCGTCAAAGGAGAACGGCCCATCGGCCGTCCATGCCTTGAGAATCAGCTCAGTCCCTTCGCGGTAGCGCGCATGGCTTTCGTCGGGGTTAACGCCAAAGATCGTATAGGAGTAATTGAGGAAGCCGCGGCCGATGCCGTATTCGAGCCGGCCTTCGCTCAGCACGTCGAGCATCGCGTACTCCTCGGCCAGCCGTATCGGATGATTAAGCGGAACCACCGACACGCCAGTCCCGAGCTTGATACGTTTGGTGCGTCCCGCGGCGGCCATCGCGATCACCGGCGGCGAGCCAAACGAATAACCGGAATAGTGATGCTCGCCGAACCAGACGGCATGATAACCGAGAGCTTCGGCCAACTCGGTCTGCTCCAGGATTTCGGCGTAGTAGCGTGAAGCTGAGCCGTGGACCG
>DATEGX010000339.1:0-2834 GCA_035279875.1 Binataceae bacterium (SeqCode) | reverse complement strand
TACTCGCGCTCCTGATGCATCCGAATTGTACCGTACATGCCGTTGTTGACGACGAAAAAGATCGGCTTGAGCCGATGGTGCATCGCGGTGGCGATTTCCTGGCCGTTCATCAGGAAGCAGCCGTCGCCGGAAAATGACAAGACGGTCCGGTCGGGATGAATGATCGCGGCAGCAACCGCGGCTGGAACTCCGTAGCCCATCGAGCCGCTGGTCGGGGCCAATTGCGTCCCCAGCCGCCGAAAACGCCAAAATCGATGGACCCAGCCGGAATAATTGCCGGCGCCGTTGGTAACAATCGTATCGGGCGGTAGCTGCTCGCAGAGCCCGCTGACGATCTCGGCGAGTTGAAGTGGTCCCGCGTTGGGAATCGGGCGATTGTACTCGAGATAGTCCCGATGCGCCGTCTCGGCCGCGCCTGCCCATGCCGACGAATCCACCGGCGGCATCGCCTTGGCCGCGGCGGCGAACTGCGGCATGCCCGCATTGATCGGCAAATCGGCCTGATAGACCCGGCCTAATTCTTCCGCGCCCATATGCACATGAACCAGCTTTTGCTCAGGTCTGGGTATAGCGAAGAGGGTATAGCCGTCGGTCGCGGCTTCGCTCAGCCGGGTGCCGGCGCATATGACGAGGTCGGCTCCAGTTATCCGCGCCCGGAGCTTCGGGTTGGGCGATATTCCGAGGTCGCCGGCATAACAGTGATGGAGATTATCGAAGCGGTCCTGGCGCCGGAACGTATTCGCAACCGGCAGCCGGTTGGCAACCGCGAACGCAGTTAAGTCCTCGACGGCCTGCGCTGTCCAGGTGCTGCCGCCGACAATCACTACCGGACGCTGGGCGCGCGCGAGCAGTTCGCGCAGATGCGCTATTTCGGCAGCCCCCGGCGCGGCGTGAATGGTTTTGTAAGGATCGGCGTCGCCGGTCGCCGCTTCCTCGCGCAGCATATCTTCGGGCAGGGCCAGCACGACCGGGCCGGGACGTCCCGAGGTAGCGGCAGTGAAGGCGCGCGCGACAAATTCAGGAATACGCCGCGGATCTTCGATTTGGGCGACCCACTTCGCCATCTGGCCGTACATGCGGTGCAGGTCGATTTCCTGAAAGGCGCCGCGCTCGTAATCCGCGCGCGCCACCTGTCCGACCATGAGCACCATCGGAGTCGAATCCTGATAGGCGGTATGCACCCCAACGCAGGCATTGCTTGCACCGGGCCCGCGGGTAACAAGGCAGACGCCGGGTCGGCCGGTAAGCTTGCCATAGGCGTCGGCCATGTAAGCGGCGCCGCCCTCCTGCCGGCAGACTATCAGGCGAATCTCTTCGCGAGCGTCGTAAAGCGCGTCGAGCACGGCAAGATAGCTCTCACCCGGCACGCAAAAGGCGGTGTCCACCCCATGAATTCTGAGTTGGTCGACCAGGATTTGGCCGCCCGTGCGCTTTATCGCTCGCTCACTCATTACCGGCCTCGCGCGCCCAACCGCTTTGGTTAAGGCCCCGTTCGCAGCGTTTCAGGTTTAAATACCGCGAAGCAATCCGCAGTTCGACCTAATCGCTCCGGGATCGACGATCCCGCCCGCGAACACGCCATTGTACCGATCTGTGGTATTCATCGTCGCTGGAGGGCACGGACCATGGCGGACCACGAAATTGTCGACACCGCGAGCGGCAAAATCAGAGGCATCGCTATCGATGGAATCAAGGTCTTCAAGGGCATCCCTTATGGTGCGC
Source organism: Binataceae bacterium (SeqCode) (assembly GCA_035279875.1). Lineage (GTDB taxonomy): Bacteria > Desulfobacterota > Binatia > Binatales > Binataceae > JAMXLL01. Next base: position 1,112 of record DATEGX010000339.1, on the reverse strand, counting down.
CGGTCGAAGGCGCGCAACGATTTGCGCCGCCGCTCAAGCCCGCGGCGTGGGCAGGCGTGCGAGACGCTTTTGAATACGGCCCTTCCGCGATGCAAGACGATGACGCCTTCGGTTTGGCGCCTGAAATAATGGCGCTGATACCGCTGCGCGACGCGGTGCCGATGGGCGAGAACTGCCTCGTTCTTAACGTATGGACACCGGCGGTCAACGACGGCCGAAAACGTCCGGTGATGTTCTGGTGTCATGGCGGCGCCTTCATCAGCGGCTCGGGCTCGTCACCATGGTACGACGGTCGAAAGCTGAGCAAAAAGGGCGACGTGGTTGTCGTGAGTATCAACCACCGGCTGGGAGCTTTAGGTTATTTGTACCTCGAAGAACTCGGCGGACACGAGTTCGACTCGTCGGGCAACGCGGGAATGCTCGATATCGTGGCCGCACTCGAATGGGTCCGCGACAATATCGCGGCGTTCGGCGGCGATCCGGCCAACGTTACGATATTTGGTGAATCCGGCGGCGGCGCCAAGGTCAGCGTTCTGATGGCCATGCCTGCCGCGCGCGGCCTGTTCCATAAGGCGATTATCCAGAGCGGACCGGCGGTCGAGATGATGAGCCGCGCGGATGCGACTGCAACCGCCCGGGATATCCTGACCGAATTGGGTCTCGACGCGAGCAAGGTTGGCGAACTTCGCCGTGTTTCCGCCGACCAACTGCTCAAAGCGCAAATTGCGGTGCTGAAGAAGAACGGCCTGATGTCTTTCGCGAATCGCCGCCGTTCCGGCTTCAACCCGGTGATCGACGGCAAGAATTTGCCCGCGGGGCCCTTTGAACCTGTGGCGCCGGAGATCGCTTCACAAGTACCCCTGATGATCGGCACGAACAAGGACGAAATGACCCTCTTCTTCGGACTCGCGCCGTGGATCGACGGAATGGACGCGGCCACTCTGCGTGAGCGGGTCCGGGTGTTCGTCGGCGCGGAGCGATGCGATGCGATCCTCGAGCGATACCAGCGAGCGCGCCCCAAGGATTCGACGCGCGACCTGATGCTCGCGATCGCGACCGACCTCGGGGTCCGGATTCCGTCGTTGCAGATGGCGGAGCGCAAGGCCGCGCAG